>CAZFMS010000044.1:0-19045 GCA_964520125.1 uncultured Planctomycetaceae bacterium | reverse complement strand
CCGAGGACCACCTTGCCAATCGAGGGGATGCCGTCCCTGACCAGGAGCGGCCGCAGTTGATCCATTCCCGCGTACATGGCCTTGGCCGCCATTAGCACATCCGGCAGGAATATCTCATGGGCCTTGAACTGCTCACCCACCGTCGCCATGCCAGCCAGGAGACCGACGTCCAGGATCTGTTTGGGCGGGATCCCCTGGTCTATCGCCTGTCGGGTAAGCTCGGCCGCCTTCTGGTCCTGTCCTTGTCGCAGGCTGTCTGAAAGATCCGCCAACAGGTCCACGTTGTCTCTCCTTGCTCGTCGTCAAGCTCTCATTTCGCCAACCGGGCGGCCAACCTCTGTCGGCAATCGTGCCCCCGGCACTCGCTGCAGAAAGTGTAGGAATCCTGGAAGTCGTGGATTTCTCTCGGTCCGGCGATGATGACTCCCGAGACTGACTTGAGCGGCTGCATGAGAAAGCTCTCTCCTAGCGAAACCCCGATTTGTCCGGGATCAAGGAACTCAAAGAGTTTCTTTTGGCCGCTGATATGCCACCCGCAATAGCCGGGGCTGTATTTCATTACGGTCATATCCGACGGAGTTGGTTCTTTCGTCGAATGGGTCTCGAGATACCGCCCCTCGGCGAGATCCGACAGCCGGTCCGCCGCGGCCGAGGCGGCGGAGTCCAGCATGCAGCCCAGGGCAAAATCATTCGATCCGAACAGTCTAGCGATTTCCGAGCTGATCTCCGGGCCAATGGTAACCGCAAACAGGGCCAGCCAGTGGGCCTGCTCGAATATATCTCCGACGGGTGTACTCGGTTCGTTCCGTCCCTCGCCTTGATAGACCTCCGCGAAATCGGTCTTCGATATGGGCGCGATGATGCCCTGGGGCGATACCAACCTCGGAAGAAGACTCAGCGCGCTACTATAAAGCGATTCTGTCTCTTCACGGGCTCGCGTCTGGGTGGGAATGCCCTGATTGGCAAAGACCGTGTGCTTGTCAGGCAAGACCGACTCGGCTGAGAATGTCGTGGTTTCGTTCATGCAGTACTGCAGGGGAGAGTGTCCATTCCATGACGGCGAGCTTCATTCTGCATCAGTTTGGTAATGTCCGACTTGACGTTGTCGGGTAAGCGCGATGGCGTATGTTCTGCAACAAGTCGCTCGACTTCGGCATGGGCCCTCTGGCGTAGGGTGTGACCACCCTCCTCCAGCCATCTCGGGCGGTTGGCCCGGTCGATAGCGGGGCCGGGGAAGTAGTGTTCCTGTCTGAGGTGTTGGCGGGTGTGCGCTGAAATAAGCAGGTGCTTCTCGGCGATGAGTTCTTGGAATCTCTCCAGGGCCGGGAAGTCGTCCCGGGGCTCGATGCCGCTTATCAGGCGCAGGCACATGCCACATACTTCATTGTCCACCACCAGCTTCTCCAGGCTTTGACAGCTCTCGAAGTCCAGCATGCCCGGCCCGGAGATGTTGTTGATGCCGGCCAGAGCGGCCAGGGTCGCCCCCATTGAGGACTCGAGCCCGGCCTGGGCGTCAAGCAGTTTGGCGTCGCTCAATCCTATGTAGGCCTGGGTGGGCAGGCCCAGGTACTTGCCGATCTCGTTGTAGGCGCAGTCAATCATCATGGTCTCTACGGCGCCCATCGGCGTCGTTTCGTAGCGGACATCGAAGATGGCCGGCGAACCTCCGTAGAGGACCGGTGTCCCGGGATTGGTCAGTTGGCTGATGACGATTCCGCTGATGGTCTCGGCAGTGTGTTGGACCAACGTTCCCACCAGCGTCACCGGGGCCATGAAGCCGGACAAGGGCATTGATATGTACTCCACGGGGATGGAGTACTTGGCGCAATCAACCAGGTTCTGCGAAGTCACGTCACTCCACTTGAGAGGGGCCGTGGGGCAACAGGAGAAAACAGTGAGCGGCTTGTCTTTCAAGGCCTGTTCGGTCCCCCGGACGGCCAATTGCAGGTCCTTCATGATATTGAAGGCGTCGCTGGTGAAGGCCCCGGTGATTATGGGTTTCTCGCAATACATCAGGCTGAGGTAGAGTCGATAGCTGTCGGAGATGTTTTGATTGACGTCGCCGGGTATGAGAGAGGTACTCTGGGAAGCAATGTTCTCTAGCCGGCTTACGAGCTTCGCGTACCTGATATAATCAGTCGTCGTCGGGGTGCGGGCCTTATCAGTTTCGTAATCAAGGATGTTAATGGCAGCCGAGCCGGGCGTGAAATGAACGTTGTCTCCTGCCAGGTCATGCGTCTGGTGGCCGAGCACGTCATGGAGCTTGAACGAGCCCGGAGCCGAGCGCAGGGTCTTGTCGATTAGGTCGTCGTCAAGAAAGGCCCGCGACTTGGCGGCGTCCACCTTGGCGCCATGGTCGGACAGCATGGAGAGGATACCCTCATTGTGAATCTCGACCCCGAGCCTGCCGAGCAGGCTCCGCGCTTCGGCAACGATCCTCTGCACCAGTTCGTCACTCAAGAACTTGACGACAGGTCTCATCGGGCAGCTCCTTGGGGCCTGTCATAGGCACCCACAACGCGTGGACCACGAATCTCAAAACGCTGATCATATCACAAACGATCTTGGTATTCCACGGGGTGGTTTGGCTGGCGGCCTCGCGAGCGCTATCCGGCTCGGCGACGGGCGTTGCACCGTGAAGCTTTTCCATTCTTGGCGCCCGGCTTCAGATCAGCACCCGAACGTCGACAGCGCATGCTCCCTGCGGAAGGGCGAGGATCGGGTTGATGTCCAGTTCGCGGATCTCGGGATTATCCCCGAGCATCTGCGAAACCTGTTGGATGATCCGGACCAGGGCCGTGACATCACTGGCGGACCGGCCCCGCGCCCCGGTCAACAACTGGCGGCCCTGGAGGGATTGGATCATCTCATCAGCATCGTATTCGCAGACCGGCGCAATCTTGAAGCTCACGTCCTTCAGCACTTCGACATAGATGCCGCCCAGGCCGAACATGATGATGTGTCCGAGGCCCTCCATCTTCTTGGCGCCCAAGATGACTTCGCACCCCTCGGCCACCTGCCGCTGAACCAGGAATCGCGGCGCTGCTTCGGTGAACCTGGCCGCCAGTTGTTGGGCTCGCGCGCGCAGCACGTCCGGCTCGCGTATATCGAGAATCACGCCCCCGCGGTCGCTCTTGTGGACGATGGTCTCGGCGTCGACCTTGAGCACCACCGGGTAGCCGATATCCTCGGCCGCGGTGAGGCATTCGTCGATGTTGCCGGCCGATCGGCATTCGGCGACCGGGATCCCGTAGCAGCTCAACAGGTCGAAGCCCTGGGCGGCCGACAAGTACTCCTGGCCGGCTTGGCGGGCCTTCTCAATGATCGACCCGGCCCGCGCGGAGTCGGCATCGGAGAACGAATGCGGGGCCTGGGCGGGACGATCTCGTAGGGCGGCGTAGCGCCCCATGGCGGCCAACACCCTTGCTCCGGTCTCGGGCAGGTCAAAGGTCGGGACTCCACCTTCGCGGATGACCTGGAGCGTCTCGGCCCAGCCCTGCTTCTCGGTCATGACCGTGGCGACGATAGGCTTGGGCGACCGGCGGTTGGCCGCGGCGATTTCCTTGGCCACACCCAGGGTGTCTACAAAGAAGGGAGTGACGAAGTTCAGAAAGATCGCGTCAATGCCCTGGTCCTCCGACAAGGCATCGATCGCCGCGGCAAAGTGCTCGGGCCCGGCGGTCGCCAGGACGTCTATGGGATTGTTGATCGACGCCTCGGGATACAGCTTCTCCCGCAAGATTGCCGCCGTCTTTTCGGAGAGCGGCGGCATGACCATGCCACGTTCAATCAGCTCGTCGGTGGCGATGATCGCCGGCCCGCCGGTGTTGGTGATCATGCCCACTCGATTGCCCTTCGGGGCCGGCTGGGCGGCGAAGCCGATGGCCGACTGGCACAACTCCTCGAGGCCGCGGAAGGAGACCACGCCGGCCTTCTCGAAGATCAGTTCGATGGCCGTGTCCTGCTTGACCAGTCCGCCGGTGTGCGATGACACCGCCTTGGCACCTTCCGAAGTCCGGCCGACCTTCATTCCCAGAACGGGCTTGCCGCGGCAGACCTGGGTGGCGGCCTCCAGGAAGTCCCGCGGGTCGGGCAGGCTTTCGATATGCACGACGATGACCTTGGTCTGCTCGTCGGCACCATAATGCCGGATGATCTCGGGGATGGACACGTCGCAGGCGTTGCCGTTGCTGGCGTACTGCCGCACGCCGACGCCGAGTTCGGTGATCCGCTGGTGGATGACCTCACCGACCCCGCCGCTCTGGGCCACGATGGAAATGTGCCCCGGCGACGGCCGGGTGAAGGTGAAGTTGCAGTAAGCGCGGACTGCCGGATCGGTGTTGATGATCCCCTGGCAGTTCGGGCCAAACACGCGGATGCCGGTCTGCTTCGCCAGGTCGACGAGTTGCTCCTCCAGGGCCGCGCCTTGTTCGCCGATCTCGCGAAAGCCGGCGGTGTTGACGATGACCGCCTTGACGCCCTGCTTGGCGCAATCCTGGACACAGGCCGGCACGTGGACGTTCTTGATGACGATGTGGGCCACATCCACGGGGCCGGGAGCGTCGAGGATCGAGGGGTAGGCCTTCAGCCCGCGGATCTCTCCACCCTTGGGGTTGATCGGATAGATCGGCCCGCCGAAGCCGAACTCCAACAGATTCTCGATGATGCGATAGCCGATGGTCAGCTCCCGGTTGGAAGCCCCCACCACGGCCACCGCCCTCGGCGAGAAAAGCGCATCTAATTCCATGGTGCAAACTCCGCTCGAGACAGTGTCCCGCTGGGCGGGTTGGTGTCCGGAACCAGGAGTCTAGCGGTTGGGCGAGTGCGGTGCTAATAGCGGCGCGGGGGCGGTCGATCGGCCGGGGAGTTACCTACCAAGGTCGGGCATGCCCCGCCTTGCCAGAGGTTGGGCCTGATTCGGTCACCCGCTCAGCGGGGCCAGGTGGGTCAGGAGCCGGCCGTGCTTGCGGGATCTTCCGCGTCAGGCGCGAATTGCACGCCGATACGGTACTGGTCGGTCGCATCGCTCACACAGGAGCGAACGACACCACTCGTGGCCGCCGCGCCCGGCAGGGAGTGAAACACAGCGGCGATCAACGTGCCTGGACGGATATGTCGATCGCAGACAAAGCCGAAGCCGCCCGGGGACAGGTCGATGGTCCTCACGCGGATTTCCCAGTCGTCGGTGCGAATGGTCACGGCGAAGCCGGCCGTCTTTCGTTCAGATTCTCGTTCGTTGAAGAGGCGCCCCGCTTGCCCGCCGCGTTTGTGCATGGTGGCCAGGAGCCGGTCTCCCAGAGTCATCCGGGGATTCACGTCGCCATCCGGGTGCACGTTGTCGATCACGTCGGGCGGGCACTGGTCCACCAGCACGGCGTAGATTCGGGCGTTGCAGTAACTGCACTTCCAGTTGGAGCCGGCCTCGCCCGGTCGCGGCTGTCTGAGCGGGAGGGGCAGCCCGCAGTTGAAACATGTGCCGATAAGATCAGCGGTAGCAGGGCCCATGGGCTCAACCATAATCAGCAATCCTCGCCCAACGGTCGTCCGGGCGCCTAGTCCCTGTGGAACAGTTGCAACCGGCTCGTCGGCTCATTCTCTGTTGCGTCTTAGAACTTCTATCAATTCGAGGGGAACAAGCGTCTCGCCAGTATCTTCACCGCCGAGACGGCGGTGCCACAGCTTATTCTGCCAGATGGTCTTGGTGCTTTTTGCGGCATCGGCCGTGGTATCGCCGGTCCACGCAACGCCTTCCGAGCCTGTTTCATTATCGAGCGTTGCCTGCCCAAGCAGCCGCGGTTCGGCAGGCGAGCGGCGGGGGCCCGGATCTGGAAACCCCTCCAGTCTGGCGGCCCTCAGGCTGTTCGCGGCCGCATGGGGGCGCTTGACAAGGAACCGGGGCGGTGGCCAAATGTTAGTATAATGTACGGCATGATCACCATACTCTTGACGGCTGTGGTGGGCGCGGGGACGGCGGCCTGGGTGGCCCGTCGCCGGGTGGCCCGGATTGAGTCTCGGGAGCCACGGTGCGGTGATTGTCGGTATTGCGTCAGGGGGTTGTCGAGCTTCATCTGCCCGGAATGCGGGTCCGACTTGCGGGAAGTGGGGATCGTCGTCAGAACGGAGACCCGGACTGACCAATTGGTTCGCCGGGCATATCGAGCAGCGCGGCGCCAATTGGAGCGGAGGCAGGTCGCGGCCCGCCGGATGTCGGCGGGCCGGCAGCGGCGAGGGGGCCCGTCGACCCGGGAGCGAGGGCCGGAGTCTTCCAGGACATATGAACCGTGGACTGCAGAAGAGGACCGACGGCTGATCGACTGGTATCGGTCGTCGGCGACGATTCGTGATCTCGCCACGGCCCACGGGCGTCGGCCCGGCGCTATCCGGAGCAGACTGCGGAAACTCGGAGTAACAAAGTGAGCACCGCCGCCCCTTCCGATAGGCGAGGCGCAGCTTTTGCGCTCGGGCTTGTCAATCACGGGCCGACGGCCTAGATTGACGCCGGGAACACGTCTGTGGAGAGGCCTGGGGGTACCTGACCGGTCGTAGGGGCGTGCAGGCCTGGGGACCAGACCGTCGATAGAGCAATACAACGGGGCAACTTCAGCGGAAAGGCCGTCATGAGTACCGAAATCGTCCACATCCAGGGTCGTGAGGTTTTAGATTCTCGAGGCAATCCCACCGTCGAGGCGGCGGTGGTCTTGGAGGACGGCTCCTGCGGGCAGGCCATCGTGCCCAGCGGGGCCTCGACCGGCGAGCACGAGGCCGTCGAGCTGCGCGACGGCGATGCCCAGCGATACCTCGGCAAGGGCGTGCTGACCGCCGTGGAGAACGTCAACACCAAGATCGCCGAGTGTGTCGTCGGCCTGGACGCCACCGACCAGGAGCAGATTGACACGGCGATGATCGAGCTGGACGGCACCCCGAACAAGGCCAACCTCGGGGCCAACGCCATCCTGGCCGTGTCGTTGGCCTGCGCCCGGGCGGCGGCGGAGTCCTGCGGGCAACCTCTGTTTCGCTATCTGGGCGGTTGCCGGGCGAATGTCTTGCCGGTGCCGATGATGAACATCCTCAACGGCGGCAAGCACGCCGACAGCACGGTCGATTTCCAGGAGTTCATGATTCAGCCGTGGGGGGCGCCCAGCTTCCGCGAGGCCCTGCGCTGGGGGGCGGAGATCTTCCACACCCTCAAGAAGGTGCTCAAGGACCAGGGCTACAGCACCTCGGTCGGCGACGAGGGCGGCTATGCCCCCAGCCTGAAGAGCAACGACGAGGCCTTCGAACTCATCGCCACCGCGGTCGAGAAGGCCGGCTACCGGCTCGGCGAGCAGGTCTTCTTCGCCCTGGACCCGGCGAGCAGCGAGCTGGCCAACGAGGCCGGGGCCCCGAACAAGTACAAGTTCTTCAAGAGTCGGCCCGATACGTCCATCGATTCCGCCCAGATGGCCGACTACTGGGTCGAGAAATGTGGACAATGGCCGATCCGCAGCCTGGAGGACGGCCTGGGGGAGGACGACTGGGACGGCTGGGTACGGTTGACGGCGAAGCTCGGCGATTCGGTGCAGATCGTCGGCGACGACGTGTTTGTCACCAATACCGAGCGGCTGGCCACCGGCATCCAGAAGAAGGCCGCCAACAGCATTCTCATCAAGGTCAACCAGATCGGGACGCTCACCGAGACGTTTGCCGCGATCGACATGGCCATGCGGGCGGGTTGGACCACGGTCATCAGCCACCGCTCCGGCGAGACCGAAGACACCACCATTGCCGACATCGCGGTGGCGACCAACGCCGGACAGATCAAGACCGGCAGCGCCTCGCGGACCGACCGGGTCGCCAAGTACAACCAACTCCTGCGGATCGAGGAGCATTTAGGCGACCAGGCCATCTATGGCGGTTCGCTGTGGAGCAAGGGCTAAACCGGGGCTTCGAGCATCAAAGGAAGGCCACCTTGCCTGACGAAACGAGTCATGCCGATCGTGGCGGCCGGGTAGATAAGAGCCAGTCCCCGAACCGCTCGCGACCCAGGACCCGGGGCAATCGTGAATCATCGGCCAGGCGCCGGTGCGGCGGTCTCGGCACAGAATCCGAAGCCTGTCCGGCATCCCCGCCGGGTCACAAACTGATGTTCCTCAGCCTGACCTGCACGGCCTTCGTCCTCTTCGCCCCCACCGTCTTGATGCCGATCCTTCATGAACACTGTGAGCTGTTGGCCGAGGAAGCGCGCCTGGACCGGCGGGTGGCCGAACTCGATCGTGAGATCCGGCGGCGGGGGGATCTGGCCAATGCCTTCGCCCACGATGCGGTCATCAATGAGCGGCTGGCCATACTCGATCTGGGCTATCGGAGGCCCGGCGAAGTGATCCTACCCGTGCTGCCGGGCAACTACGCGGCGGCGGCGGCCCGGGCGTATGAGCCGGTGATCACCCCGGGCCGGCTGAGTTTGCCCGGCCATTGGCCGCAGTGGGCCCACCGTGTCGAGGACTGGGCCGACCAGCGAGGATTGATCGGCCTGTTTCTGGACTCCAGCCTGCGCCCGGTCTTCTTTCTCATGTCCGGGGGCCTGATTGTTGCGGCCTTTGTCTTGTTCGCCCCCACCACAGGTGGCCGGCCAGGCCGCTCGAGTCGGCCGGCCGGCGGCGATGAACTCACCGTCGCCCAACCCGCCGGCTAGCCCGCATTTCTTTCACCGCAGAGATCGCGGAGACCGCAGAGCATATCCGGTAAGAGATCATGACTGGATTGGACGCCCTCCGGTGGACACAGTAGGCCCCTCACCCCGTGGGCAAGGGTATCCGTACCTATCTCCATAGCTCTTCACTCTGCGATCTCCGCGTGCTCAGCGGTGAACTACCCAGAACAGGCCCGAAGTTTGGAATCGGTCCGGCAGATGTGCTACGCTGTAGTCATACGCCTTGCACGACCGTGCCCGGGCACGCGTGTAAACACCCTATACCACAACGGACCCGCCCATGGCCGCCGTCGTCATCCGCAACGTCGTCAAGTCCTATGCCGGGCAGGTAGTGCTCGAGGGCATCACGCTTGATCTGCACAAGGGCGAGAAGGTCGGCCTGATCGGAGCCAACGGCAGCGGCAAGACCACGCTCTTCAAGCTGATCGTCGGGCTGGAGGACCCGTATAGCGGGGCGGTCACCGCGGCCCGCGGCATCTCCATTGGCTATTTGCCGCAAGAGCCCGACCTGCGCATCGACGCAGTGCTGATCGACGCGGTCGGCGAGGTGTTCGCCGAACACCGCCGCCTGGAGGCCGAGCTGGAGGCCCTGGCCCATCGAATATCCGCAACCCACGGCACCGCGGACGAGAAGGCCATGCTGGATCAATACGACCGCCTGCACGCCCAATTCCAGGCCCGAGGCGGATACAACTACGAAGTGCGGATGCGCGAGGTCCTCGGGGGACTGGGTTTCTCGACCCAGGATCATGCCAAGCCGGTCTCCGTCTTGTCCGGCGGAGAAAAATGCCGGGCGGCCCTGGCCCGGATGCTGCTCGGGGATTGCGATCTGCTCCTGCTCGACGAGCCAACCAACCACCTGGACATCGAGGCCACCCGCTGGCTGGAGAAGTACCTCGCCGGGCACCACGGCGGGGCGGTCATCATCTCCCACGACCGGTATCTCCTGGACCGCGTGGTCAGCAAGATCATCGAGATCGAGGACCACCGGACCACCACCTACCCGACGAATTACACCGGCTATGCCCAGGCCAAGCGGATCCGGGGGCTGGTCGCCAACCGCGAGTACCAGAAGCAGAGCAAGTGGCTGGCCCACCAGCGCGACTATATCGACCGGGCCCGTTACAAGAAGGACTCCGCCAAGCAGGCCCGCGGACGGCAAAAATACCTCGACCGCATGGAGGCCCAGGGCAAGGTACTGAAGAAGCCCAAGGGCCGATCCTCCGGCATGAAGATCCGCTTCGCCCGGGGGCAGAGCGGCGGGGAGATGGTCATTCGCTGCGAAGAAGCGACCAAGGGCTACGATGGAGTGACCCTGATCGAGGACCTGGACTTCGAGATGACCCGCGGGGAGAGGGTGGGCATCATCGGGCCCAACGGCGTCGGCAAGACGACCCTGCTGCGAATGCTGTTGCGTCAGGTGGAGCCGGATCATGGGCAGGTTCGCCTGTTCGAGAACCTCACGGTCGGCTACTACGACCAGGAGCACCAGGACTTGGCCCCGGCCCTGACGGTCATCGACTCGGTACGCGAGGTGCGCAAGGAGATGACCGAGGCCGAGACCCGTTCGTATCTGGCCTTGTTCCTGTTTCGCGGTGATGAGGTGTTCAAGCGGGTGGGCGATCTGTCCGGCGGGGAGCAGTCCCGGGTACTACTGGCCCGGCTGGTCTGGGCCGGCCCGCAGGTGTTGGTCCTCGACGAGCCGACCAACCACCTGGACATCCCCGGCCGCGAGGCCCTGGAAGAGGCCCTGCGCATGTTCCCCGGGGCCGTCCTGATGGTCAGCCACGATCGCTACTTCCTCGACCGGGTGGTCGATCGCCTGCTGGTCCTGCCGCGGCGGGGCAGCCACGAGATTGTCACCGGCAACTGGTCCGCCTATGCCGAGATCCTGTCCCAACGAGAGGAGGCCGCCCGCGCCGAGCTGGCCGTCCGCCGAGAAGAACAGCGCCAGGCCAAGCAGGGCCGCGCCGCGGCGTCGGGCAAGGGGCGCAAGTCGCGCTCCAAGTACCACGCCCGGCGTATCGAGGAACTGGAGGACAAGATCATCGAACACGAGGAGCGGATCAGCCAAATCGAGGCCGCCTTTGCCGATCCCGCCACCATGAAGGACGCCGCCAAGTCCCGGCAACTGCACGAGGATTACAAGACGGTCCAAGCCGAACTGGTAGACCTGAACGCCCAATGGGAACAAGCCGCCGACGCCCAGGCGGACTAAGCATCTCTTGGCGGGGCCAGCACCAGGGTGATTAGCGCTGCCCAGACCGCCGCTGCCGGCGGTTTTGTGCTTGACCAGTCGAGAAGTGTGAGCTATACTATGTTATACATAGTGTGTGTCACATAGTTTTGAGAGCTGTCTCATGCGCATCGAGAAAGAACTCCTGCGAGGGGCCGGGCCGTTGGCCGTTCTGAAGTTGCTCGAACGCCGCGAGATGTACGGCTACGAGCTGGTCGAAACACTGGCCCGGCGGTCCGAGGGCGCGCTGGCCATGGGTCAGTCGACTCTATATCCGTTGCTCTACAACCTGGAGGCCAAGGGTCTGATCAAGGGCCGCTGGCGGGCCGCGAGTTCGGCCCGACGGCGCAAGTACTATCACCTGACCAAGAAGGGCAAGGCCAGGCTGGCCGAGAGTACTGATCAGTGGCAGACCCTCACCCGAGCGATGCAGGCACTCGGCCTACTGGGCGGACCGGTTCCGGGTGGGGAGGCGGGCCCATGACTAGTGAGTCTTTGAGACCACCGAACCGAGCATACTCTCTCCTCCGCTCTTTGACGTACACGCCGTTGAGCGACTTACTCCGCGGAAACCTGAGCGCACGGTTGGACTACCGTACACTGATCGCCAAGGCCGATCTCCCGCCGCCTCTCTCTGAGTTGGTCGAACGGGTCGCAAAGGCAACACGGTTATGGACGACTGAGAAACTGGACGTCGCGGAGGAACTGATTGCCCACTTCCAGGACGGCTTGGCCGCTGGCCAACCTGCCCGCGCCCTGGCGGAGTCCTTCGGCGAGCCACGGACGGCGGCACGGCTCATCCACCGGGCGAAGAAGCGCGGCCGACCCTTGCTCTGGCGGGCATGGGTTCGTGCGGCCCAAAGCACTTGCGCCGTAGCAAGCGTCGCCGTTGGGTTGCTGCTCTGTGTTTACATCGTCGGCACAATACGTGTTCACACTGGCTCACCGAAGATCAGTCGGGATCATGTAGCCGAATACAATGCCCAGGTGCGGCCCGTCCCTGAATCGCAGCGGGCTTGGCCCCTGTATATTCAGGCGTATCAAGAGGCCGACCAGTTTCCGGAAGAGCTGGCCCGGCTGCATATCAATCCCTCCGGCGAAGGCTGGGATAGACTGGTGGCTTTCTCAGCCGCAAACGCTGAGGCGATCCGCTTGTATCGGCTGGCCGCGTCCAGGCCACAACTCGGGATGATGCTGGGCGATACTGGAGGAATACTCACCGGAGTACCCCAGCAGGCGGGAACAAGCGGCACTGCCGGACTGGAGCCAACAGCGAAGGATAGCCCCGCTCTGCTTGACCTCCGGCTCCCCAACCTGGTCGTATTCCCGCATGCGGCGCGCTTGTTGCAGATTCACGGGTACGAGGCGCTGCGGCAGGCAGATGTCGGGCAGGCTCTTGCAGACATCGTTGCGTTGTTCGGCATGGCCGAGCATGCATCTGCCGTGCCGTTCGTCATCTCGGACGTGTATAGTATTTCTTTCATCAGAAATGGCTTGGACTTGACGCTGCACCTCCTGAGCGATCATGCGGTACTCCTCTCCGAGAGTCAACTGATCGAGCTTTCCCATCGGCTAGTCGGGCTACGAGGTAATAAACCGTGGCGCCCCCGTATTGAGGTGGCACGGTTCCTTTTCGAGGACTTCCTCCAGCGCTACTACAGCGACGACGGGCACGGCGACGGATACTTGGTCCGCGTCCCCTCGTCAGTCTTCTGCCCGAACTGCGAAACCGAATACGGGTGGGCGCTGCCCATGTTCAGCCTGCTGGGCTCAGGCCGAAGGGAACTGCTAGCTGAATACGATCGACACATGGGGCTGGAGATCGAGGAATCTAGCCAGCCTCTATGGCAGCGTGGTGAATCGAGGGCCTACGCTGAATCCGTGGAACTCACGCAATCTTCCATGGGTCGGCTTCGCTACATGCCCCTCGAGCTCCTGTGGCCGCACTTTTCAAGAATGAGCTTTCTCATGGAGGCCGCCATACAAGAGCGAGATGCCGTCACGGCGGCGATTGCCTTGGAACTGTACCACCGACGGGCCGGGGCATACCCCGTTTCCTTAGAGGAACTGACTCCCCGATTACTGCCCACCGTGCCGCTCGACCGCTACGACGGCAAACCCATCAAATACCGCCTGATCGATGAGCGCCCGGTGCTCTACTCCATTGGTGTCGATCGCGACGACGACGGAGGCCGGTTGCCGGAGGCTCGAGATCCGATCCAAGCAAACATCCTGGCCAGTAATTGGCGTTCGCCCGACGAGGTGGAAGCTGCCAAGAGCAATCCATCGGCGGAGCCCATACCTGATGGCGACTGGATCTTGTGGCCGCCGGCCGATCGGTATGTAAAAACCCATACAGGTGAATGACGCGTGGATCAGGTTTCGCCACGAACGCACGGTCAGCGGTGGCCGTGGCGGGCAGAGACGCCCGCACCACTGGGCGGTCGGCGGCGCGCGGCGTGCAACGCCTGGACGGCCGTGGTACGATCAGGGTATGCCTGAGCTGCCGGAGGTGGAGACCATTGTGCGACAACTGGACCGCATGCTGCGCGGGGCGGTGGTCGAGTCGGTGGTGGTGCGCCGCCGGGAGGTGATCCGTCACGGCAGGAGCGCCCTGCAAAGGCACCTGAAGGGCCGGCGCATCGAAGGAGTCGAGCGGGAAGGCAAGCGGATCATCATCAAACTCTCTCCTCCGGCGGTCCTGGTTTGTCATTTGGGGATGACCGGGCGTTTGATGATGGTGCCCGCCCGAGAGCCGATCGACAAGCACGAGCACGTGTGCGTACGGTTGGTCAGGCGGTCGCATGAGCTGCGGTTTCGTGATCCCCGGCGATTCGGCGGCCTGTGGTTCGCCAACGGCGACGGGATGCGGTCGGCGCTCCCCTTGCGACCCCTGGGCCCGGATGCCCTGTCGATTCGCTTGCCGGTGTTGCGGGCCATCCTGCAGCGCCGACGCCAGATCAAGGCCCTGTTGCTCGATCAACAGGCCATCGGCGGAATGGGCAACATCTATTGCGACGAGGCGCTCTTTGCCGCCCGGATACACCCTCTGACCCTGGCGTGCGAGCTGACCGAAGAACAAGTGCGAAGCCTGTCGCGCAACATCCGCGGGACATTGCGAGCCTCGATAGCCGCGGGCGGGACTACCTTCAGTGACTACCGGGGGGCCGACGGGGCCGAGGGAGCTTTCCAGAAACGGCTGCGAGTGTACGGCCGCGAAGGCGAAGAGTGCCGACGATGCCGGGCGCGGATCGAACGCATCACCGCTGCCGGCCGCTCATCCTGCCTCTGTCCGAACTGCCAACGATTCGGCTAGACCCGCTCACGTTTGCCCATAACGCGGTCTGCCCCGAGATTCCTCCGAGGCAAGGCCGCGGGCTGAACAGGCTGTCGATTTGCTCTGTAGCGTCGCCCCTTGTGGGCGGCGCACCTGCGTTTCTCGTCACCCATAAGGGGTGACGCTACATGGGGGATCGCCGTGGACGGGTAAACCGACAGCCTGTGAAGCCCGCGGCTCTTCGGTAACACACGCGAGCGTGAAATGCCCTGGCGGGTGGCGGTGCCAGTGATTAGAGATGACGATGATCAGGTTGGTGGCGGTCAGACGCGGGCGGCCTTGACGAAGGCCCGCAGGCGGGTCTGGTCCAAAGGCCCTGCTGCCTTACCGCCGCGCTTCAGACTCGTGCCGACGATCACTGCGTCGGCGACGCTCAGGAAGTCGGCCACCGTATCGGCCGTGACGCCGGAGCCGATCCAGATCGGCCGATCGGGCACGGCTTCTTTGACATCCTGCACGGCATGCAGGTCTGTCGGGGCCCCGGTGGCGGCCCCGCTGACGATGAGGGCATCGGCCCCGCCGCGATAGGCCGTTTCGTCGGCGGCTAGGGCGATGTCCGGCTGACTGATGGGGGTGGCGTGCTTGACGTGGACGTCGGCGGCGATCTTGATCTGGGGGGCGACATGCGATCGTCGCCGAGTGAGATCATGGGCCCGACCGCTGATCAGGCCCTGGTCGGTGGCGTAGGTGCCGGACAGGACGTTGACCCGAATAAACGATGCCCCGCCGGTGGCCGCCACCGCCAGGGCCGCCAGGGAGTCGTTGCGCAACACGTTTACGCCGACGGGAATGCCCACCGCAGAGGTGACATGGTCCACCACGATGCCCATGGCCGCGATGGTGTCCGGCAGCACTTGATGCACCGCGAACGGGGCGTCGCCGAAATTCTCCACGATGACCGCACCGAAGCCCGCCTTGGCCAACATCCCGGCCTCGCCGACGGCCTGGTCGATGATCCGGGCCATCGGCAGGGCCGCCCGCGGTGAGCCCGGCAACGGCGGCAGGTGGACCATGCCGATCAGCGACAGTTCGCGGAGCCAATCAGCGCCGCGTCCGGCCGGTGAACGATTTCTCTTCTTGACAGCCATGTTCAGCTAATCTTCCGCGGCTTTGTTGAAAAGACTAATCGGCCTGCTTGGCTTTCTTGGCCTTGCGCCCGGCGTCGTCTTTGTGCTTCTGGCCGCTACGGCCTTGGTTCTTATCCGTGGCCTGATAGCGCGGGCAGGGTGGCAGGCGCCGGGACTTTGCTTCGTTCAAGGTGATGGTCAACTTGCCGGTCAGATGCTGGACATGCGGGCAGTTTGGCTCGTGGTAGTGATGGGCGTGCCGGCCCGTCACCACCTGGGTCTTTCCTGCGGCGCCGTCCAATTGCCGCCAAACGCCCCGGCCCGCCCGCCAGGCCTCCTCCTGCCGCCGGACGTATTCGGGATGGCGACCGCAAAGCGACTCCCGGTCCAGCCAGGCGTAGCCTCGAAAGAGCATCTCTCCGCCCAGGTCGCGCCCGCCGGGCTGCGGGGTCATGTACACCAACAACCGTCCCAGAGCATCGCGACGGCCCGCCGATCCGTCGGCGGCATCGTGGGTCATGCGCACCCTGCGCTCGTCGGTCTGCTCCTTGACCAACGCGGCCGCCTCCTCCGCCAAGGGCTGCCCCCGGACCGGCCAAACGACGCCCAAGAGTCGCACCTTCTCTCCGGTATCCAGCTCGATTGTCCCCCCAGGGTGCACGTCTGTGATCCGGGCGATCTCCGGCAGCGCCGCCACCACCGCACCGGTCGGTCCTTGCCCGGATCGCTCGTGGCCTTGGGGTGGTTTTTCTTTCGGACGATGCTCGGCCCCAGCGGCCGGCTGGGATTCATCCTCCTCACCCACCCCGCGGAGGTCGAGAGAAACGCACCGCTTGCAGAGCCGGCGGCCGGCCTGCTCGGCTTCCTTGATCGAGGCGAACTGGATTCGGTTTTCGGGGTTGATGTTCCGGGCGGCGCCGCAGTCGTTCGGGTGAGTGTGGTAGACCTTGCTTTGCTTGGCCCCGATTACCTCGTTCGCCAGGGTGCGGGAGGCAGCGGTTCCCACCAATGCCGTGCAGACCACAAAGACCCAGCCCATCGAGACCGCGAGTCTCCTGATGCCGTCTCCTGGATGATCCCAACGCCGGCAGGTCATCTCGAACTCGCCTTGGCGACTTGCTTGTTTTCTCGAGTGGTCTGAGCCAACGCAGGCGGAGCTACTGCTGATCGTCTGGGGCGCCCTTAGCCCTCAGCCTTGCGAAAGACCGCCACCACGTCCTCGACCGGAACCACGAACAACTTGTTGTCCCCCTCGAAGTCGACCGGGATCGCTTGCTTGGGATTGAACAGCACCTTGTCGTATCGCTTCAGTGGAAAGTCATCGTCGTGGTCGACCTGCTGCGACACGGCCACTACGCGGCCCGTGATCGTGGGGATCTCGATGTTGTCGGGAAGCTGGATGCCGCCCTTGGTCTGTTTCTTGTCCGCGTCCTTGCGGATCAGGACGCGCTTACCCAGGGGCTCGACTACCTCCAGCTTGGTGGTCCGCGTGCGGGGCCCTTCTGCCGCCATGTTGCTCTCCATCCAGCTTGTCAACACAACTCGACGCGACTAATGCCGCTTTATTCTAAGGGCCCCTCTATGGTCTTGGCAACGTCAGGGGCCACCCGCCGAGCCATCCAGAGGACGTCCCGGCTTCCACCGGTTGAGTTCGAAGGCCGGGCAACTCCGGGCTCCTACTTGCGGGGCTTCATCCGCACCATCCTGGCCTCCTTGCCCTGATGGGTGAGAATCAGCTTGTTTTCGGCGACCTTGATCTGGTACTCTCGGGTCTGGCCTTCGGTCTCCAGCTTGATGGAGCCCTCTTCCACCGTGTAATGACCCGACATCACCCGCGTATGGCCTCCGCCGTAGCGACCCATCGACGCGGCCGTGAAGGTGCCGTCAGGACAGAACGAGACCCGGGCGATGGGGTTTGGGCCCGGTGAGGAATCATCAGCGGTCCAGGTTCCTACCACTCCCTGGCACCCGACTCCAAGACTCACGGCAACTACACAGAACAGCAACTTCCAATGTCTCACATTACATCCTCCACTAGGAAACAACCGGCCCGGCACCACCCACTTGGTGCCGCAGGGATGGTATTCTGGTTTGATAGACGGCGGTGTCAATCTCCGGAGATGATCGCCAGGTCGGGTGAGCCGGCCCGATCATCGCCTCTATCCGTGGGGAAAACCCCCTCCGGGGATACGTCCAAGGATGCATGGGTCCCATACCGGCCGACACTGGACGCCGCCTCGGACGAAGGATCGAACAACACGCCGGGCCTGAAGAACGCCGCCAGGGCGATAACCGCGCACAGCAGCATGGACACGCGCAGCCCCGGACAACGCTGCGGGGCCCCACCTTCGGCGGGCGCGCCCAGATAGCAGGCTGCGAGAATCCGAATGTAGTAGGCCGCGGCGATGGCCGAATTCAGGACCCCGATCACCACCAGGACGATCATCGCCTGATGCCCGGCGGTCCCCTCACTCGCCGACAACGCGGCGCTGAAGATGTACAGCTTGCCGAGGAACCCGCCGGTCAGAGGGAAGCCCATGAGCCCCAATACGCAGATCGCCAAGCACAGACCGGCCCAGGGAAAGCGCCGCCCGGCCCCGGCGATGTCGTCCAGGGTTTCCGCCGCTCCGTCGCCATCCTCGCCGGCCTTGCGAAAATAGGACAGGGCGGCGAAGGCCCCCAGGTTCATCACTCCGTAGACCGCCATATAGAAGAGCAACGCCGTCACGCCGTTGCGCAGCGGCGAGTTATCCACCACCGCGCGGGTGCCCGGCCCGGCGACCAGGGCGACCAGCATGTAGCCCGAATGGGCGATGCTGGAATAGGCCAGCATGCGTTTGACGTTGTGCTGCATGAGGGCCAGGGTGTTACCCACGAACATGGTCACCGCTGCCAGGACCCAGAGCAGCCAGAACAAGGCGTCGTTCGCCGCCGTGGCCTGCTGGGCATAGGACCAGTCGCACAGCGACAAGATGCGGATGATGGCGATAAAGCCGGCGAACTTGGGCACGAACCCCAACATACCGGTCACCGGCGAGGCCGCTCCTTGATAGACGTCGGCCACATAGAAATGAAAGGGCACGGCCACGATCTTGAAGGCCAGCCCGCCCAGGGCGAGCAGCAGGCCGACGACAACGTAGGTGTCGCTCAGGGCCTCCGGCCTGGACAACACGGCCCAAACCGAGCCGCCGGATTCCACCGAGCCGAACAACCGCAACGATCCCGCGGCCCCGTACAGAAAGCTGAACCCGTACAGCGTAATCGCCGCCGCGAAGGCCCCCAGGAAGAAGTACTTGGCCGTGGCTTCCTGGGCCCGAATGTCGCGCCGCGAGAGGCCGATCATGATGTAGGTCGGAACACTGACCAACTCCAGGGCCAAGAACAGCAGAATCAGGTTGTTGGCTGCGGCGACCAGCAGAATACCGGCCAGCGAGAACAAGAGCATGGAGAAGAACTCGCCGCGCTCGCCGTCCTGGGGCACGTGCCGGTTGACCAGCACGATCAGGAAACCGACCCCCAGGCCGACCAGGCGGACAAACCACAGGAGCCGATCGTGGTTCAACTGCGCTGCGGATTCCGCATCCGCCGGATCGCCCAGCCATGCGGCGAGCAGCGCGGCGCCGATCACCAACAAGGCCAGCCCCACCTGCCACCGGGCCCGACCCAGTCCCAACAGGAGAACCAGCACCCCGCCGGTGACCAGAACCAACTCCGGC
>CAZFMS010000043.1:0-19093 GCA_964520125.1 uncultured Planctomycetaceae bacterium | reverse complement strand
AAGATGTCCGCACTGACCCGCGGACCTACTACAAGGAGAAGGCGGTCCGGGAGGGTCTGGTCAGCGCCTTGGTGTCCCCGTTGGCCTCCGGGGGGCAGCGGATCGGCGTCTTGCGGGCCTACCGGGGTCAGCATTATCGGTTTACGCCGTTCGATGTATCCCTGCTGGAGGCCATCGCCACGCAGGTTGCCGCGGCCATCGTCACTGTTCGTCTGCGGCGCGATGCCGAGCAGGCCGAACGGCTGGATCGTCAGGTGAGGCAGGCGGGCGAGGTGCAACGCCGGATGATCCCGGCACGAGCCCCGGCGCATCCTCGGTACGACTTCGGATGCGAATACGAACCCAGCTCACAATTGGGAGGAGATTTTTATGATTTCCTGGCGTTGCCCGACGGCGACATCGGCGTGGTCATCGCGGACGTGGTCGGTAAAGGCGTGCCGGCGTCGCTGATGATGGCCAGTGCCCGCTCCGCCCTGCGAGCCTATTCCGAGCAGGTCGCCGACATAGGGGCCCTGATGACCGCGGTGAACCGGCGTCTGTGCGAGGATACGCTGCCCAGCGAGTTCGTGACCGCGTTCTATGCCGTGTTGGGTGCCGATGGCCGCCGGCTGACCTACTGCAATGCCGGCCACGAGCCGATGCTCCTGCTTCGCCGAGGGGCCTTGCAGGTGTTGGATGTAGGTGGAGTCGTGTTGGGCATCGACCCGGATGCCCGGTACGATGCGGGCGAGTTGCTTTTGGAGCGGGGCGATCTGTTGGTGCTGATAACCGACGGGATGATCGAGGCCCTGAACTATGACGATCAAGCGTATGGCCGGTCGCGGCTGCAGGCCTCGGTCAAGCTGCACGGGGCCATGGCCGCGGACCTGCCGACGAACTTGATAGCCAAGCAACTGCTCTGGGACGTGCGGCGGTTCGTCGGGCTGGCCCCGCAGTCTGACGATATGACCTTGGTGGTGGTTAGGGTAGGATGACGCGGGGAGACCATCTCGCTCAGGCAGACGGAAACTACCAAGAGGATCAGCAGGCTTCTGCGACGAGAGCCGAGGGCTTGGAGTCCGCCCGGCGTTCCGAACACCAGGCGCATCCCTCCCGAGGCAAGAGACGTATCACTTAATGGGAGACTTGCGACGATGAGACACTCTGCCCTTCCTGCCCGTGCCCCAGTACTCTCGATTCTGATGTTGTTGCCGCTCGGTTGTGCCGGGCCCACTACGGGCAAGGTCGCCGAGGATGGCTCGGGCGTTGACTGCCTGGCGCTGCCCATCACGCGGATTCCGCATCCCGGCTCCGCGGCCGAGGCCTACGTCTCTCCGGATGGCCGGAGCCTGATCTGCAACGCCAAGCTGGAGCATGACGAGGAATACCACGTCTATACGTTGACCCTGGAGGGCACGGACCTGCGGTGCATCAACGACCGCGGACAGGATGCCTGTTCCTACTGGTTCCCTGACGGCCGGCGGATAATCTGGACGTCCACGCGTGATCTCCCCGACCTGCCCCACGGAGACTTCTCCGACACGCAGGCCTATCCCCAGGGGGCCGAACTGTACACCTCGGGTCTGGACGGCAGCGATGTCCGCCGCCTGACCAACAACCGCCTATACGAGGCCGAGGTTTCTGTCTCGCCCGACGGTCAATGGGTCCTGTTTACCCGTCAGACCGAGGGCAATCTGGACTTGTGGAAGATGCGGCCCGACGGCAGTGGAGAGGTGCCGATCACCAACACCACGGATTGGCAGGAGGGCGGCGCGTTCTACATGCCGGACAGCAAGACGATTATCTATCGGGCGTGGAAGATGGAAGACCAGCGGCGGCAGGGAAAACCCATGACCATCTTCACTATCAGCGACGACGGGACCGGCCGACGAGCGATCACCCACGACGCGGGCACCAACTGGGCCCCCTTTCCCGCGCCGGACGGCATACACTTCGTCTTCGTCAAGATGTTGCCGCCGCACAATTTCGAGATCTTTCTGATGAACATCGAGACCGGTCGGCAGACGCGACTGACCGACTGCGATTCTTTTGACGGTTACCCGGTCGTCTCTCCGGACGGGAACACCCTGGTCTTCGCCTCCAGCCGCGACGTGCCGTCCGGTGAGCGGAAGCTGATGCTCTTTCGCATGGACATTTCCACGCTGAACCTCGGCCTCCAGTAGCCGCACGTGCCCGATCAACCGGCCGCGCAGAACAACAGACCCGGGGCCGGCACGCTTTCTCACTCGCCGGGATTGGGCCTGCGCGGTCGCCCCGCCAGCCGAGGTTATCAGGACGCCAAACCATGAATGGTCTCGATTTGGGCCGTGGTCAACGCCCGATTGTAGATTCGCAACTCGCGCATGCTGCCGGTGAAGTAGTCTTCGGCTCCAAAACCGATCAGCAAGGGTTTGTTGTTGGTGAGATCGTACCCGAGGTGGTCAAGGGGCGAAGAGGTGGAAACCAGTTTGGCATCGATATACAGCTCGAGACGATCAGCCTGACGCACGGCCACCAGATGTCTCCAGCCAACACCGAGATCGTGGTCATAGGATACGCATTTGCCAACCTCCCAGGAGAAGACCTTGCCGGCATCCGTGGTGTCGGTGGCATCGGCCCGGCCGTGGCAGGTTGAGGTGCCGGCAAAGAGGCGCCCCTGAAAGACGGTCAGACAGGGCACCCGATTCCAGGTAGCGATATCCTCCATCTTTGGAGACCATTGGGAGTTGGTCACCAATTGCTTGATCCGCGTCCATTCGCGGCCGCCGTCGTATCGCCAGAGTTCGGCCTTGGGGATCACTCCGGCGTAGAGGTTGCCGTTATAGACCACGAAGTCATTGATCTCGTTGACTTCAGGCTTGCTGACGACCCCCACAGATCCGCAATCGGTCCAATTCCCTGAGCCGTCATACCGCAGAATTCGGCCCTCCGGCCATCCGCCCAGGTATAGGCTGCCGGCATAGACGGTCATCGAGTGGATCTGGCTGATGTTATACCGGCCACGGAAATCTCCGACCGCCGCCCAGTGGTCCGCCCCGTCGTAGCGCCATACGCGGGCTCGGGCTCCAAACAGATGGCCCCGATAGACCATCAGGGAGTCGATCCGGTTCAGCTTGGGATCTGATTGCCTTACCTTATTCCATTGATCGTCGCCGTCGTAGCGGAAGACGTTGTTCTGGTCGTCGGATACGAACAGGCGGCCGTCAAACGAGGCTAACGACAGGGCCCGATGGCCGCCGTCCAGCGATCCGCAATCGTGCCAAGTGGTCCCACCTTCGTATCGATACACGCGGGCCGGGCCGGTCTTGCCTTCGAATACCTTCTCCCAGTCCCAGGTCCCGGTACCGGCGTAGAGACGACCTCTATGCACGACCATGGACATCACGGATAAGCACTCGAGATCGTTACCGACACGGCCGCAGTCGACCCATTCTTGCCGGCTGGCGTGACGGAAGACTCGGCAGGCATCCTTGGGGTTGGGGGCGTCGGCGATACCGGCGTAGAGTTCTCCTTGATGGACGATCAGGGTGCTGACCAGGGTATTGCCGGGCCAGACTCGGCCATGATCCACCCAGGGGCCGGTCTGGGCATTGTCGATGCCGAAATGTACGTTTCGCGCGTCGCTCACCGAGCAATAGGCGGGTGAACCGGCCGTGATATGAAAGTTTATTCCCGTTCTCGTGGGCGGATCGTACTTGCTGATGATGTCGCCGGGCACATCCCGGACCCCAGCTTCGCACTTGACCCAGACGGCGACCGAGAAGGCCCGGGTGCCCATCGAGAGCGAATCGTTGGGAGGTACTTCAATGTAGTTGCCCCGGCCGTTGAACTTCGCGGCGGCCGGTCCGGCTTCGCTCCGGGGGGCGAAGACAACTCCGCGATTGATCCCATGGTTGTTATGTCCGGAGTAGTCTCGGCAATCTGCGGCGAGCTTCCAGTACCCAATGAGGCCCATACTGGGCGAGTCGGTCTTGTTCTCAACGGGTTCGGCATCCGACGATTTCGGCAGAATCGACATACATGAGATCACCAACCCCAACGACAAGCCTAGATGCCATCGCCCCATGCCGTCCTCCGTACCCGCTCGGGTCAGTGGAGATTCACCATCTGACTGCTCCGTGATCGGCAGCGTACCGGAATCGATGTCTGAGGGGCAACCCAGTATGGGAGCTTCTGCCGAGAATCCGAGGCTCCAGCCAGACGACCGTCCGCCGCTAGAGCAGTGAGCCTAATGTCACGCAGACCTCGTCGACCTGGGCTTCGGTCAGCCCGCCGTGGAAGGGCAGGGCGATGGTGCGGGCGGCGACGCGCTCGCAGGTGGGGAAGTCGCCTTCCTGGTAGCCCAGGTCGCGGTAGTGCTTCTGGAGGTGGATGGGGGCGAAGTAGTTGTTGCAGCCGATGCCCTGGCCGCGCAGCTTCTCGATCAGATTGGCCCGGTCCTGCTCGCTGTACCGGTCGGCCAGCTTGACCACCATGACAAACCAGCTCATCTCGCAATCGGGGCTGAGCGCCTGCAGGGAGACCCGTTGGTGGTCGGCGAGGCGCCGGCGATACCAGGCGGCAACCCGGGCCCGCTTGGCCAGGATCTCGTCGATGCGGTCCATCTGCACCAGGCCGATGGCGCAGGCCACGTCGCTGAGGCGGTAGTTGTAGCCCAGCCGCTCGTGAGACAGCCAGCCCATGCCCGTGTCCCGACCCTGGTTGCGCATGGACGCGCAGAGGCGGGCGATCTCGTCGTCATCGGTGGTGATCATCCCGCCTTCGCCGGTGGTGATCTGCTTGTTGGGGTAGAAGCCGAAGCAGCCGGCGTCGGCCAGGGAGCCGGCCATCTTGCCGCGGTGCTTGCTGCCCAGAGCTTCGCAGGAGTCTTCGATGACCCGGAGGCCGTGTTTGGCGGCTAGGGTCATGATCCGGTCCATGTCGGGCACCTGACCGAAGACGTCCACGGGGATGATCGCCCTGGTCCGCGGTGTGACGGACGATTCGATCTGGTCGACATGGATGTTCCAGGTGTCGGGATCGATGTCCACGAAGACCGGCCGGCCCCCCTCAAAGAGGATGCAGTTGGCCGAGGCGATGAAGGAGAACGGGGTGGTGATGACCTCGTCGCCCGGTCGAAGGTCGATGGCCCGCATGAGCAGGTGCAGGCCGGCCGTGCCGCTGGAGACGGCCAGGGCGTGTTTGGTGCCCACGAATCGGGACACGGCCTTCTCAAACTCGGGAACCTTGGGGCCGCAGGAGAGTTGGCCGGACTCGAGGACCTCGGTGACGGCGTCGATTTCGGCCTTGCTGATGTCGGGACCGGACAGGTTTATTCTCATGGGCATCCTGCTTGTTCTTTGCCAGCCGGGCGTTTGGCGATTAAGGTCCTGCTCATGTCTTGCCGGCCCGCGGAGCCGGGATTTTCTACCAGGGCCATGTTCCGCGGGTCGAGTCCTTGAAGGCCGCGGCGGCGGTCGCCCACCATCGAGGGCGATGGCCGGTGCCAAGTCAACAGCCGGCTCCTGGTGCGGATCACCTGGCCGCCGGCCGAGGATGAAGGATTCTCTTGTACCTTTCTTGAGGTTGGCGGGTTCTGCGTGTTGCTACTATACTATGTGGCCCAGGGCCGCGTCGAGTGCAGCTCGGGTCGTGCCGGCAGATGTTGGCCGGGCACGGAGACCGCGGGGTCTTTTCGGGCCGCCATATTGAAGTTCAAAGAATGCGCGGAGGCGATTCCGAGCAATACGCTCAGGATCGGAGTTGACCATAGATGCCACCGGGCGACCAACAAGCTCCCGAACCGACCCCTGATCAGGCCTCAGCGGGCGCTGCGGAGCCCCCCCCTGGGGCGATGACCGCCGGGCTGATGGGCCGGCTCTTCATCGTGCTTGCGGTGCTAGTCTGCGTGCTTCTGGCGGTCGCCACGGTGGTGGTGCTATTTGGGACTAGTTCTCTCGACAAACCGCGTAGCATCGCTCAGATGCTCACCAGCCTGGAGAGCAACGCCGGCGATCGGACACTGGGGCAGATGTTGCTGCCGGGCGACAAGGAATACTGGCAGGCGGCGCAGCAGCTCTCCAGTAGGCTGGAACAGAAAGAGAAATACCTCCGGCCGGAGGAGGTGGAGCCCACCGCGCAACGGCTCATCGCGATTCTCGATAGACTAGGCCCCGGCCGCTCCGCTGAGGAGTCGGGGGCCCGTCAGCAGTACTTTCTCCTGACGGCCCTGGCCCATCTGGAGGCCGCCTCCGCGGTTCCGCCGGTGCTCGAGTTTCTCGAGGCCCCGCATTCGGCAGCGCGGATCGCGGGTCTGCGGGCCCTCGCTCAGATGCGCCGGGTGCCGGAAGCCAGGCGGGCGGTTGGTAAGGTGCTGCCTCTCTTGGAGGACGGCCGCACGGAAGTGGAGATCGTGGCCTGTGCGGCCCTGGCCGCCTTGGGGGAGCAAGGTGATGTCGTGGTGATTCGGGCCCTGGAGGGGAAGATGGGATCTGATCGGGAGGTCCAGTGGAACGCGGCCCTGGCCCTGGCCCACCTGGGCGGTGCCGGTGGTAAGCTGGTCTTGATGAACATGCTGGATCGGTCCTATTGGGAGGGCATCCAGCTCGATTACCAGGATGGTAATCAGCGCGTCCAACGACAGTATGCCGATGTCGAAGTTTCCAATTACCTGAGCGCGGCCATCGAGGCGGCCGGCCACCTGGATGACGACGACCTGGCCGACTTGATCTGCGGGCTTTGCGGAGACGAGTCCCACGTAGTGCGTGAAGCCGCCCGGGTTGCCTGCCGGCAGATGCGGCCGGGTGGGGTGTCGGCCGTGTTGGGGGGGATGCCCCGGGGAGGCTGGGCGATGGAATGCCATGCGGATGGTGTCAGCCGTCGTCTTGCTGTAGTTGACGCTCCGAGAAACCCTGAACGACAGTATTCGACTGCGTGGTATTGGTGATGGCCGAGAAGGAACTGGTAACCAAGGTATGGATCGAGCCGGGCTGCATCGTCTGCGATGCCTGTGAGACGGCCTGCCCCGAGGTCTTCGAAGTTCAGCACGACAACGAGACCTGCGTGGTCCGTCCGGAGGCTTTGGACGTCGAGTTTAACAAGCCCCTGTCTCCTCAGATCGTGGAGGCCGCCGATGAATGTCCGGTCGACGTGATCAAGTTCGAAACGGAGACCGTCCAAGTTGCGGATGCGGCAGTTGCAGAGGGTCCTGCCGAGCCGGTCGAGCAATCTGCGGCCGAGCCGTCGGCGGCCCAGCCATCCGCCCTGCCGACGCCTGCGAAAGCAGTTGCCCGGGCCCCTAAGCCGGTCGAACTACCCAAGGCGAAGGAGCTTGATCCCGCGGTTCAGGCCCTGCTGGAGGCCACCACCGTCCGCGGCGGGCAGGTGATGATCAATCGAGAGGTCCAGGATCTGCCGGAGGTGGCCAGAGCATTCTCCAAGCTCTCGCCGGACAAGCTGCCCGCCGACGCCCGCTACCAGCGGGTGTTGGAGAAGACCAAGCAGGCCAAGGGTGAACCTTCGCGCCGCGACTGGTTGCTGGGCGGGGCGTGGATCACCTTCGCGACCGGTTTCGGGGCCCTACCCGTGGCCGCCCTCGGTCGTTTCATGATGCCCAACGTGCTCGAGCAGGAGGATCCCCGAGTCCGTTGCGGGCCGCTGAGCAAGTTCGCGGTGATGCAGCGGGGTGAGGTAAACGCGGACTTCAAGCAGATCAAGCCCAGTGGCTTCTGGATCATCCGCGAGGAGGAACGGATCGCGGCGGTGTCGATCATCTGCACCCACCTGGGCTGCATTCCCTCCTGGCTGCCCAACGATCGCAAGTTCAAGTGCCCTTGTCACGGCAGTGGGTTCAAGCCCGACGGGGTGAACTTCGAGGGCCCCGCGCCCCGGCCCCTGGAGCGGTTCAAGATCACTTTGGAAGGTAATGAGGTGGTGGTCGATCGTTCCCAGAAGTTCCTGGCCATGGGGCCCAGTGACACGGGAGTCTGGAATGATCCGGAGGCGTCTATTCTGGTGTGAGGGATAGCCCGAGATGTTTGCAGACGGGTGGAGCGGATGGCTGTATCATCGAGGATGGAGATGGACCTGCCTCGCGAGCGACACGCGTCGGTGCCGGCCGGCGGCGGAGATTGCGTCGGCGGGGAGGGCTGGCCCAGTGACTGATCCGTGTAGAGTATTCTGGCCGGGACTGAGGTTGTCGTCGGCCGACGGTCCACCGGGATGTTTCGATAAGGCTAACCCGAGATTGGGGTGATTCCGCTCATGGGCTTGTTTCGAGCCATAGACAGGTACTTCCGAGAGGGGCAGGTCTGGACTTCGGTTTTCCGGCATGGCATTCCGCGCGATCGGCGGACGCGGGCCATGGCCATCATGGGCAATGTTTTCCTGCACTTGCACCCGGTGGCCATACGCCGGGGGGCCATCCGCCTCTCTTTCACCTGGGGCATGGGTTTGCTGACCTTCTTCCTGTTCCTGGTGGAGATCATCACCGGCGTGCTGCTGATGTTCTACTACCGGCCGGTGGTCGAATACGCCTATACCGATATGATCGGCTTGCGGGCCCACGTGCCCTTCGGTCTGATGCGCGAGATCCATCGCTGGGCGGCCCACGCGATGGTCATCACCATCTGGCTGCACATGCTGCGCGTGTTCTTGACCGGCAGCTACAAACCCCCCCGGGAGTTCAATTGGGGCGTTGGCGTGATCCTGCTGGTCTTGACCCTCTTGCTGTCGTTTACCGGCTATCTGCTGCCTTGGGACCAGTTGGCCATGTGGGCCATAACCGTCGGCTCCAACATGGCCCGGGCCACCCCGGTGTTCGGCCATGAAGGTCCGGGGGCGGCCTTGCTCACCATCGGAGGTGTGCCCCTGGTTCACGCCGGCTCGGACGCCCGGTTCGGTCTTTTGGGCGGGTCCCTGGTGGGCCCGAACGCCTTGCTGCGATTCTATGTCTTGCATTGCGTCTTCATTCCGATCGCAGCGTCGGTTCTGATGGCCGTGCATTTTTGGCGGGTTCGCAAGGACGGGGGGATTTCCGGTCCCCTGTAGGTGTTGGCGGAGCATAGTTGTCATCTGCCCGCCCGCTCGAGTACTTGGCGCGTCAGGAAGCGCCCGTTGAGGAACAACAAGGAGGCAATCTCAGAACCCTGGATGGCGCCGGCTCCGAGAGCGGTGGATCAACCTAATCACTGAGCCTCCTCTGGCCCGTCACCGGCGGCCGGAGGCCCGGGACCCGGTTCTGATTTAGCTTCTGAAGAAAAACCCGATGCCCTCGACCACGGCTTCCATCCTCGCGATCGTCGGATCTTCCCTTACCGGTGAATCCGGTTTGATCGACCGAATCAAAGATCTGGTCAATTATCTGTGCGCCCCTTACTGGTTCGTCCCCTTGACCGTGCTGATGCTGGCGGCCGCCTTGATTTGGTACCGCCAGTGGACCAAGCCCAAGGTGGCTTTGACCCTGGGGATTCTGGCCACCGCCCTCTACGTGATCAGCGGCTTCGACCACAACTTCGCCAAGATCATCACCAAGCCGGACAACGTGCCGATCACCATGATGCTCTTCCTCACCGGCTTCTTCACCTGGCTGGCCTTTCGCCAGGCGGCCATCAACGACCGGCGGATGGAGAAGGGCGAGATTCTCCTGGAGGGTCGGGCGGACGACCAGGTCTTGGTCTGGCCGGATCTGGTCTATATCGAGCTGATCGGCGTGGTCTTGTGCACCCTTTTCCTGGTGGTTTGGGGAATCCTGATCAAGGCCCCTCTGGAACCACCGGCCAACCCGACCAATATCCCCAACCCCTCCAAGGCCCCCTGGTACTTCCTCGGGCTGCAGGAATTGCTGGTCTACTTCGATCCCTGGATAGCCGGGGTGTGGCTTCCGGCGCTGATCATTGTCGGTTTGATCGCCCTTCCCTACATAGACAAGAATCCGCGCGGCAACGGGTACTACACCATCAAGGAGCGCAAGTTCGTTATCTCGGTGTTCATGTTTGGCTGGATGATATTGTGGGTCGTGCTCATCGTGCTGGGGACTTTTCTCCGCGGCCCGAATTGGAATTTGTTCGGACTCTTCGAGTCGTGGGATCCACACCGGCCTGCGGCCTTGCTCAACGTCAATCTCTCCGACCTATTCTGGGTTATCCTCCCCGATAAACTGGGCTGGCAATGGTGGCCGCCCGGTCTACCCAACCAGGCGGCCCTGGGTGGGATCGTTCCGGCCTTCCTAATTCGCGAGGCCCCCGGACTGGTGCTGCTCTTCGGCTATTTCTTCGTGTTGCCGGTGTTCCTGGCGAAGTCGGCATTTCGGAAGATCTACCGCGACATCGGCCTGGTTCGGTATTGCGTGTTCTGGCTGCTGATGAGCTGGATGTTTATCGTTCCGATCAAGATGGTCCTCCGCTGGGTATTGAATCTCAAGTATTTTGTGGCCATCACGGAGTATTTTTTCAACATCTGATTGCCGCCAGGTGCGTACCGCGAGGTTTGGCTCGGAATGCCCATAACCACCGACAATTTCTACAACATCAAACGCCTGAACGTCATCTTTGCCGTTTCCTCGCTGCTGCTGTTGGGGTCTATGCTGTGGATGTCCTGGCACGACTACCACCGGCCCTGGCGCGACACCCAAACCGAGTACTTCAATCTCCGCTCGGCCATGGCCCATATCGAGTTGTTGGCCTACCAGAGCCCGGCCCGGCAGGAGGAACTGCATCGCTTGAGGTCCGCAGTCGAGACGGCCAATGATCTGTTGGCCACTGAGGAGATTCGGGATCGGGAGACCGAGCTTCTGCAAAGGGAGTGGGAACTGGGCGGCCGGCTGCAAAGCGCTTCACTGGCCTACGGCAACATGAATGCCGAGCTGCAGGTCTTGGCCTTCGGGTACGAAGAGGCCAAGGCTCTGCACGGTGAGGCAGACACCCGTACCCAGGCCAGGAAGACGGCATACGAGGAGGCCAAGTCTGAATTGGCCGCGGTCAAGCAACGCCAGGATCGTCTCCAAGACCAGTTGCGGCAGGCCAAGAGCGAAGTCAAGAGCTTGTACTTCGAGCGTGACCTCAGCCGGAAGGCCCTGGCGGCGTTCGAGAAAGGCCGGCATGACGCCGAGCGGCGCGATCGGATGTTCGGCCCGGGTTACATCCGCACGGCGTTTAATCTGCCAGGCCTCGATTTCGCGGCCCCCAAGGGCGTCCCCGGTCGCCAGGAGGTCCGGCAGGTCTTCATGCCCTCGATCCGCTTTGACTACAACTTCGTTGATTCCTACGTGACCGATCGATGTATGACCTGTCATGTGGGGATCGATGATCCTTCCATGACCGTAGAGAACTTCGTGGCCCAGGCCGAAGAGGCGATGACCTCAAAGACCGTAACGGAGGTGCTCCGCCGGGAGAACACCAGGCTCCGAAGAGGGCTCCTGGACCGACTGGGCCAACTGAGCCGGCCGGGTCGTGACCCTAGCGCGGTGTTCGCGGACGAGGCCGATGAACAGCTCGCGGAGGATCGTGAACAGGTCGGTCAAGTCTTGCTCGATACGGCTAATCGGTACTTGGAGGAGATAGGCCGCCCGAGAATCGACGGCCGAGAAATCCTGGCCGATCCACCTCAGACGGATGCTACGACGCCATCGACGGTGGCCGAACGGATCGACGCGGCCTTCATGAGGATTCTCACCGCCGCACCCCTGCCCGGCCTCGACCGAGGAAGGCCGCTGGAATGGGCGGACATGGACCAGGCCCAACGAGAAGCGCACTTCAAGAGCATTCTAGCGGCGATTAACACCTATCTGGAACATGAGGGTCGTCCCCCGATCAAGTTAGAGAAGGTGCTCCGGGCCCATCCCGACCTGGACCTTTATGTGGATGCGGATTCCCCACACCCGATGAAGAAGATGGGCTGTACGGTCTGTCACGAGGGCAGCGGCCAGGAGACCGATTTCGTGCTGGCGGCACACACCCCCAAGAGTCCGGCGGAGAAGCGGCATTGGACCGAGAAATACTACGTGACGGAACTCGGTCTGCCGCTGGCCACCTTTCACATGGTGGAGGAGTATTGGGAACGCCCCATGCTCCTGCCGGACTATACCTCGGCCAGTTGTCGCAAGTGTCACGAGCGAACCTACGACCTGGAGCGCCGTCGGACCGAGCCATTACCCTCCGCGGCGCGGATCGTTCGGGGCCGCGATCTGTTCACCTCTACCGGCTGCATCAATTGCCACAACGTGGACGGGCTGACCGACTCTCGTCGCGTGGGGACGGACCTGACCCATGTGGGTGAGAAGCTGTCCGAGGGTTTCATTCATCGCTGGATCGAGTATCCGAACGACTTTCGACCTTCGACGCGCATGCCTCATTTCTTCAAACAAGAGAACAACCTGCCCAGTGATATCCTGCCGGCGGTGGCCAACGAGTTCGACCCTGACCCTGCACTGCGCACCGAGACGGAGATTCAGGCGATCACCCACTATCTGAGGACCTTCTCCACGCCGTATGATCCGAAGCCCTTGCCCGAGGGGATCGACGGTGATCCGCAGCGCGGCCACGAGTTGTTCGTTTCCGTCGGTTGTCTGGCTTGTCATGTCGATATAGATGCTGCTGATCCCACGGATGAGCGGGGGCGCAGCTTCGGAGAGGTCTGGATCGTTGATGATCTAATCCATGCCGCGCGGCTTGAGGGGGGAGAGTTGGCCGCCGATGAGGCCGCGGAGCAATACCAGGCGATGTCGAAGGTCGATCGCCTGCGCTACGCCTGGCGACAGTTCGCTCCGGATCGTCGGGAGCGCGCCATTCGGGACCGAAGTGAGGCCGTCTTGAACGCCGCCGAGCGGGGTGAAGAACCCGAAGAGGAAGCTTACATCCCGCCGGTGTTCACCAGGTTCGCCCCGGAGCTTTCGGGAATGGGCACCAAGCTGGCGCAAGATCCGGACGATCCCGCCCAGATCGAACGCGGCCTGGGCTGGCTGTACAACTGGCTCCGCGATCCGCGGCACTATCACTCCTACACCAAGATGCCGCGGCTGTTTCAGGAGAGTTACTATTGGGACTGGCCGGCCCCACAGCGGTCGGAGCGGATCGACCAGGATATCATGGACCTGGCCGCGTATTTATTGACCAAGCGTCAGGATGATTTTGACGCCTCACCGATACCAGATGACCTTTCACACCGCGACATGCGCAGCAAACTGATCCTGACTCTCCTCGCCGGGCAGAACACCGAGGCGGTGGCCAACAAGATCCTGAACGATGAGAGGATAAACCTCGCGGCGCCGTATGGCGAACTGACCCGGGCCATCGTCAACCAGATCTACCGGTCTCTGGGCGGCGGTCAGGAAGGCCGGATCAAGGCCGCGGCCCTGATTGCATCGAAGGTCGGAAGTCTGGAAGAGCGACAAGAGCTGTTTCTGGGCATGAAGATGATCAGCCACTACGGCTGTCATTCCTGTCATACGATCGCCGGCTTCGAGGATGCCACCCGGCCCGGCACGGACATGAGCCTGTGGGCCGAGAAGTTCATGAGTCAGTTGGATTTCGCCTTCTACTCTCCGGTGTTTGAGGAGGAGCTGAAAGAGCAGCCGGAGGTGTTCGCCAATCTCTACGTCGATTCTGCGGAGTATGAACACCTGATCCGCGACGCCGCGGGGAACAGACCGCATGATATCCTGCACAACCACGGGGCATTTGCCTATCACAAGCTGCGGAACCCCAGGATCTGGGACCGGGCCAAGATCAAGAAGCCCTATGAGAAGCTGAAGATGCCCAACTTCTTCTTCTCCCCCGAGGAGGCCCGCTCGCTGGTGGCGTTCTTGCTGAGCCGGCGGAAGGCCAATGTGCGCGAGGATGTCCAAGTCGCCTATGACGCCGGGCCGGTGGGTAAGATTGCCGCGGGCCGGGCCCTGGTCCGAGAGTTGAACTGCGTGGCCTGCCACGCGATCGAGAGCGACCAGGCCGACATCCACCAATACTACATCGATGATCCCGCCCTGGGCGACGAATACGCCTTCGGCAAGCGGTTCATGCCGCCGCTGCTGTGGGGCGAGGGGGCCAAGGTGCAGTATGACTGGCTCTTTTCGTTCTTCAACCAGGTCGAGATGTTGCGCCCCTGGTTGAATGTGCGGATGCCCAGCTTCTATCTGACCAGCGATAACGCGACCACCCTGGTGGAGTACTTTGCGGGCCTGAGTCAGGATGAGTCGACCGTGTTGAAGAGCGAGCTGGCCCCGGTGGTCGAGTACCTCCAACAAGTTCACGCCGCGGCCGGCCAATCCGAGGAGACATCGTCGTCGGCGGACCGGGCATGGTTCATGGAGGAGGACCTCGCCGGACAGGTGCGCTTCCTGGAGCAGTATGCCCTGGCGCGCTCACAGGTGCGGCCTTATGACTTCGACATCAGCTATGCGGGCAGTCCGGCCGAGGTCGCCGAGACCTTGCTTCCGACGTACGACAAGATAATTCAGCGAAGCGCGTTTCTGGCCGGGTTGTTCGACGTGGAATATCCCTTCCCGGACCCGCGGTCGCACCGCGTGGGCGACGCCCGCTTCCGACTCGGTGAGGAGTTGTTCTACAACCAGCGCTGCCTGGCTTGTCATGTGGCCGGGGACCCCACCACCGAGGGGACCACGACCAACATCAAGGCCCCGAATTTTTCCCTTACCCGTCGCCGGCTGCGCTATGATTGGGTGGTCAAGTGGTTGCAGGATCCCCAGGCCATCCAGCCGGGGGCCAACATGCCGCAGATCTTCCAGGAAGGCAGCGCCTTCGCCACCCTGCCGCCGGCAGCGCGACAGGAACTGGAGGCCAAGTTCGGCACCACCTCCGAGGAGCAATTGCCGCTGTTGGTGGATTTCCTCTATGAATTGGGGAGTCGCCGGTACACGGCGATTCAGCCCGGCGGCCTCGACGAGACTGAGCCTGCCGCAGGTGAAGGAGTTTCGGAGGATCAGCTGGAGGAGTTCGGGGACGAGTTCGATGACGAGTTCGAGGAGGACTCCGCGGCCCGGGAGCCGGTGGGCGAGTCCGGGTCAGAGGAGTCGGATGAAGATTGGGATGACGGGTTCGAGCCGTAAAGGGGTGAAGCCCGCCGGCTGAATACGCATATTGAAGGCAAGGCACAGTTCGGCTATGAGATTGTTCGAGCAAGTTTGAGGAGACATCAATGTTGTTTGGGAAGAACGTAGTATTTGTGATTACCAGCCTGGCGGTGATCGTCGGTTTCGCCCGATCCGCCCGGGCAGACGGCGAGAAGGGCAGCGCAGTCATCAAGGGCCAGATCCTGCTGGAAGGCGAAGCGCCCAAACTCAAGGCGGTCAAAATGAGCGGCGACGCCTTCTGTGTGAAGGGCAAGGCGAAGCCGGTGCCGGGGCTTCGGGTTTGGAAGGACGGCACGGTTCCTTACGTTTTCGTCTACGTCAAGAAGGGGATCAGCGGCAAGTATCCGGCGCCGGAAGAGCCCGCCAAGATCGACCAGAAAGGATGCATGTATCGGCCGCACGTCTTCGGCATGGTGGCCGGACAGGCCTTGCAGATCACCAACAGCGATCCGACGGCCCACAATGTGCACGCCCTGCCGAAGAAGAACACCGAGTTCAACTTCAGCCAACCGAGCCAGGGGATGTCCAAGGACATGACCGGGCGCGACACCTTCACCAAGCCCGAGGTGATGATCCGTTTCAAGTGCGACGTCCATGGTTGGATGGAGGCCTATTGCGGGGTGTTGCCCCATCCGTTCTTCGATGTCACCGGCAAGCCGGGGACCTTCGAGATCAAAGAGCTGCCGGCCGGCGAGTATGAAATCGAGGCCTGGCACGAGCGCTTCGGCAAAGTCACCACCACCGTGAAGGTCGGCGACGGGGAAACCAAGGAGATCGAATTGAAGCTGCCGGGCAGCAAGAAGGCGGCATCGGCCGGCCTAGTCACCCGGACGATCATGCTGGGCACGCTGGTGGCCGGTGAGGGGGCGTTGGCGGAGTCGTGTTGCGACCCGGGTGCCGGCGGGGCGGGAGAGTGAGAACGGGCGGAGAGTGAAGCGCGGTCGGCTCTGGGCAGTACAGCGCTAAGTAAGGGGCCACTCCGCTCGAGAGCCCCCGAGCTTGCTCGGGCGGTACGTTCCCGCGTGTTGCCGGTCCACCCCCGGACCAAGGTTGGGGGCTCTTGGGACGCCCTTGGCAGGACCTTGCGCGGTACTTTCAGGCCGGCTTCTTGGCCTGTCTAGGCGGTGACTTCTTCTTGGGCTTGGGCCGGGACGCGGCCCGGCGGCCTGGTTCCTTCGCGTCTGGACCAAACGTGTGTGCCGCGGGGCAGATAGTGGCGAGTGGGCAGTGGTCGCAGTCGGGTTGGCGGGCCCGACAGACCCTGCGGCCGTGCTGGATCAGGGCATGACCCAGGAAGGTCCAGTCCTTCCGGGGGAAGAGTTCCATCAGGTCAAGCTCGATCTTCACCGCGTCCTTGTCGTTTCGCGATCGCCAGGTGAGACCCAAACGGTGGGCCAGCCGGCCGATGTGGGTGTCGACGACGAAGCCCTCGTTCTTCTTGAACCAGGTGCCCAGGACGACGTTGGCGGTCTTGCGGGAGACGCCGGGTAGCTCGATCAGCTCGCTCATGGTCCCGGGCACTCGGCCGCCGAATCGCTCGGTGATGACCCGGCCGGCCCCGATGATGTTCTTCGACTTGTTGCGGAAGAAACCGGTGGACTTGATCAGTACCTCCAGTTCGGCCTGGTCCGCCTGGGCGAAGTCCCGGGCCGTCTGGTAGCGTTTGAATACCGATGGCGTGACCAGGTTGACGCGCTGGTCGGTGCACTGGGCGGAGAGGATGGTGGACACCAGCAGATTCAGGGCCGAGCGGTGCCCCAGGGCGCAGTCCGCATCCGGATACAGCCGGTAGAGGCCTCGCTTGACGGCCGCGGCTCGCTTGGTCCGCCCGGCCGGCGACTCCTGCACCTTTGCGGGAACACGCCCGGCCCGCCTGGTATTTCCGGCCTTCGTAGTCTTGGGGCTCCCGGCCATACCGCGCTTGCTCTCTTCTTGGCATGCTCCATTGGGCCCGCCGCTGCCGACCGGAAGCAATGTTCAGGATTGGGTCGGATCCACCCAGGTCTGCGAGCCGTCGGCCCAGATGTCCTTCTTCCAAATCGGAGCGTCGGTCTTGACCGCGTCTATCAGCCAGCGGCAGGCCTCGAAGGCCGGCTCGCGGTGGGCGGAAACGACCACGATGGCGATCGAGACCTCACCCGGCTCGATCCTGCCGAGTCGGTGGACGATGGCCGCGTCGAGGATGTCGTGTTTGTTCAAGGCCCGCGAGCGGATGTCGGCCAACTGCTCGAGGGCCATCTCTTGGTAGGCATGGTAGTCCAGGGCGGCCAGGGTCTTCTGATCCTGAGTCTCGTCGCGAACCGTCCCCAGGAAGGTCACCAGGGCTCCGGCTTCTTTGACCTGCACCTGGCGGACAATCTCCGACAGGTCGATCGGATCTCGGGTAAGGCCCACCCGAGGCAGCGGGGCCCCGCCGGAAACCGGGGGAATAACGGCTATCTCGTCTCCTTCGGACAGGCTGTGGTTGAGGGGTACATAGGCCCGGTTGACCGCCAGACGGAGGCCCAGGGCGGCGCTCAGCCGTGGATACTTCTCGGCCAACCGCCCGGCGACGCCGCCTACCGTCTCGCCCTCGTCAATGTCGAGTGAGATCGAGGTTTCACCCGTCAGGTCGCGGGCCGGGCCGAAGAAACTCACGGTTATTCTGGGCATGTCCCGGATCCGATTCTGAACCATTGCCGAACAGACCCGGGCATTGTAGCCCGGCTGATATGAGGGGCAACCTGTCGTCGAAGCAGGCCGACGCGGGGGCGGCATCGGAAAGCTGAACGCCTGGCTCCCGGAGTGTTCGGAGTAGGTTGAGGAGAGTTACGCTTGCCCGTCACTCGTCGGTATCGTCCAAGGCCAGCCGGGAGTGGTTTGCTTCCAGCCAGCGAACCTTGCGGAGCACGATCCTGAGAAACTCGAAACCGTCCAGCCCGGCGAAGGTTCCGGTCTTGAGAATGGGCGGCATGGCCTGGGCTACCAGTACCTCCTGCATGAGGAACGGCACTGCCGCCAGCTCGGCCTTGCTCAGGATATTCACCTCGTCGTAGCCGCGGAGGAATCGTTTGGCCCGAAGCTGGTCGGTGTTGTCCTTCCAGGTGGACAAGTCCCTCCCGCCGGTGACCATCGAGAACTGCAGGCAGCCGTTGGCCACGTCCATGACGCGCGGTTGGATCCGGGCGGCATCGTAGTCGATCACCGCCACCACGTGGGCCCCGTCGAAGAGCATGTTGCCCGGATGCCAGTCGCAGTGGACGATCTGGGTCTCCCATTGGGGCATCCCCAACCCGTTGGCCACCTTGGCGGCCCGGGCGTAGGCCTCGCCGAGTTCTTTCAACAAGTCGATCAGTCGGCGATGGCGGCCTTGAGCCGACGCTTGTTTCAGAAGGACCCGGGCGAGCGGCTTGAATGAGTCATAGACGCCCTTGGAGCTGTGGTAGTGGCCGCGCGGCGGGTCCCAGGGCGGGTGGTATTCCTGCAGGAGGCGATGGTAGAGGGCCAGCGTCTTGCCGGCCTCGTAGGTGGCGACCAGGCCGCCGTCGTAGCGGCTGCCCTCGATGAACTCGAAGACCTCGTAGATCGCATCCCCGATCTTGAGCATGGAGATGTTTTGCTCCCTGGTCCCGATGAGGTGGGGCAGGGGAAAGTTCTTGGTGGCCAGGAAACGCTGCAGGTCGTGGGCAAAGGCGACCCGGTACTTGTCTACCCCAACCTTGGGCCGCCGCTTGAGCATGTACCGGCCTTGATCGGTGGTCACCTTGAGCTTGGCCGCGGCATGCGAGCCGCGGGGCAATTCGGTCACCTCAGTCACGATCCCGAGGTCGTAGTTGCTCAGGACCACGGCCAGCTCTTCGGAGGAGAATTGTTCGCGGGGCTGCGGCATCACCAGTATTCTACGCCCCCGGGCACGTGGCGGAATGCCGGGCCGGGCAATTGACGATTCGCCGCCCAGCGTCCATATTGGGCCGTCCTCAGAGGGGGTGGCGGATGAGTGCCACCGAGGGATCTTCGACCAAAGGAATCAGGCATGGCGGGACCTATTATTGGCATCATCGGCGGAACCGGCCT
>CAZFMS010000042.1:0-19509 GCA_964520125.1 uncultured Planctomycetaceae bacterium | reverse complement strand
CTCATAAGAAGAACATCGGCAACTACGACGTTTCAATCTTAACATGCTCTAGCGTACCCGCCGGCGTCGGGCCCAACGGCGACGCAAGACGTCGGCCCAGCCGAACCGGCCAAGTCGGCGGAAGCCCAAGCGAAGACCGGCCGGTCACGCCAATCATGTTCCGTCTTGTTGCTGCGGGCCAGACGGGCTTGGGGGTGCATCCCTCTCCAGTCACTCCAGCAGACGCCCCACGAAGCCGGGAAGATCTCTGCCGTCAAGGGTGTCGTCGCCGTTCTGGTCGTACATGCAGACCCGTACGGGATCGGGGACGGCATTGAGGACTTCGTCGATGAACAGGCCGATATCGGTGTACTGGCTGCCGCACTCATCGGGGATGCCGTCTCCGTCACAGTCGCGGCTGGTTCCGTTGGCAATGTCCTGCCAGTCCGGCACACCGTTGCCGTTGCAGTCCGTCTCGACACCTCCGGAGTAGCAGGTCAACAGGCCATTCCTGCCGCCGACGATCATCTCCATGGTTCCGTCACCAACGATATCCGGAATCGCCGCGATGGCGTCTATCGGGGTTCCATAGTTGATGGAGTGGAGGGTTAGTCCGTCGACCCCATCGAGGAAGTAGGCGTAGTTGTTGCTGAACAGCGTTCCCACCACGACGTCGTTGATGCCGTCGCCACTGAGGTCGGCGATTCTCGCCACCACCGAGGGCTTGTCCGCGAGGGTCTTACTCCAGATGGCATTTCCTGTCTGGCCGTCAACGACTCGTAGGGTGGTTCCAAGATGACCGGGGACGATATCGGGGTGGCCATCGCCATTGACGTCGTCCAGGACCTCAAAACGGGTGATGAGCCCGAACCCGCCGCCGACGTACTGCTGGCCACCGGTCCTAGCATCAAGCCCGTGAACGCTCCCCGCACTGAAGTCGCCGACGATCACGTCGCGAACCCCGTCGGCGGTGATGTCGTCGATTTGGGCCAGGGCCCACACGGAGGATCCGGGCGCGATGAAAGTCCACTTGAGGGATCCGTTGGCCCCGTCGAGCCCGTACGCCCTCCCCTGGGTTTCATCTGCGTTGGACGCCCCGGCCACGGCATCAGGTTGTCCGTCTCCGGTGAAGTCTTCGACCCCGATGACCGCGAACACCGGGCCACCCAGGGTAAACTCCCAGATCGATATGCCGGTGACTCCATCCAGGCAGTAAGCGCGATTGGGGCCGGTGTCGTCAGCGTCATCCCCAGCGCAGGCGAGAACGTCAACCACCCCGTCGCCGTTGTAATCATAGGTGCAATCGACATCGTAGACCCATCCGCCATTGCCATATTCGTGGGTATCGTGGGTCCAGACGGTGGCCCCGGTCTTGCCCGATATGGTCCTGATTAGACGACCACCCCAGGCCGATCCGACGACCACCTCGAGGTAGCCGTCACCGTCGATATCCTCGGTTATCTGCAGGGCGTTTTGCGAATAGACCGATCCGGCATAGATCTCGTGTTCCCACAGAACATCTCCCGTGCCGTGGGCGTTACCGTTGAAGCACCGGACGAAGTCGTCCTCGGAACAAACGATGACGTCCGCGATCCCGTCGCCACTGATATCAGGTATCGAGGCCAGGGCCTGGGGGGTGTTGTCGTAACCGTTGTCGATGAGATAGGACCATAGTCCGTCGCCTATCGGATAGGGCGCCGTGGTTCCTGTCCCGCTCAAGGGCACGTTGGTGGGATTCTGATAAGGGTCGTTGCTGCTGATGGCCAAAGTTGCCGCGTAGGAGATCCCCGAATCGGGACTGAACCACACCCCGACCTCGACGGAGGAGAGCGTGGCAATCTGGAGGGGCAGAGTCACCGCGTCGTCCAGATAGAAGTGGGCATCGTCGATGAGCAGGTCGGAAATCGTCAGGGTCGCGTTGCCGTGGTTGCTAATCTGCATGAGCCACCGGGTGTTGGCATTGACCCTCACCGCTCCATAGTCGTGCAGGCCCTCGGCCAGGTCGATATACGGATCGGGGTATACCGCGTGGCCCGTGAGGGTAATGTCCACGTTTGGTTGGACCGGGTCGGTTGAAGAGACCGTGGCCGTCGCACTGAGCGGGCCGAAACCACTGGGGTCATACTGCATGGGTAGTTGGGCGTTTCCGGAAGGGGCGATGATGACCGGAAAGGCGGCCGGGCAGGAAAGATCGGTGGGTGGGCTGAACACCACCGCGTCGATGCTGAGGTCTGCCTGGCCGACGTTCTGTACGGTCATGAGCCAGGTGACCGAGTCATTGATGACGATGGTGCCATAATCATGGCTGGTAACGGGAATGTTGATCTCCGGGCTGCCGCCGCCCTGGAGGTCGACCTTGTATAGGTAATCAACCCCGCCGGTGCCGTTGTCGCAGTACCACAGGAACTGTCCATCCCAGACCACGCCGGCCGGGTCCACGCCTTCTGAGGGATGAGTCTCCAGCAAGGTGCCGGTTGCCCGGTCGAGCATGTAGAGGGCGTCGCCCCAGTAATCAGCTATCCAGAGATGGTCGTTCTCGACGGCCAGATCCCACGGCTGGTTGTCCGGCCCATCGAACTGCTGGAGTATCCTCCCGAACGGGTCGACCTTGTACAGGTGGCCGGGATCAGGATAGTAGCGAGAGACCCAGTGATTACCGGAGTCATGGGCAATCCCCGACATGTAGTGGTCGGGCAGATTGATCTGGGAAAGGAGGTTTCCGCTCCAGTCCAACTTCATGGCGACGGCCGGAGTGGACGAACCACCGGGGTGATCGGTCGTCCACAGATACTGCCCATCGTAGGTCAGCCCATACGCATCCTCGTGTGGACCGGTGAACAGCAGCGAATACGCACCAGTGGCCGGATCGATCTGGTATACCCGGCCCCCATCGGCGCCATATATGCCGCAGTACAGGTTGCTGCCGTCGTAGGCCAGGCCGGACGCCCCCTCCGGGATCGGGTAGGTGGCCACGATGGTCCACTGCGTTCGGTTGCCTCCGCCCTCGTCTTCTGGGGAACCGGCATCATTTCCATGTGCCGCTGATAGTGGTACGAATGCACCAACGGTCGCCCAAAAAAACAGTAACATCGCCAGACCGGCCGGAGTGCTTTTCATCATTCTTTCCCATCCTCACAGATTAACAGACATAATCTTTCGAGCAGCCGGAATCCGCGCTTACCGGACTTCCGGCATCATTCTAACGTATGATCCTTTTCGATTGGGGAGGACCGCCCACGGTCAGTGTGGCTCACCCCCCTCTGACCCCTCCAACCGGGCATTCCCGTTCCCGGCCGCGCCGGAAGTCCAAAGAGCTGGCGTTCCCCTCGGTCAGTCCCCAAACCTGCATTGTACCCCGGCCTCCCGCCCGATTCAAGCGAGAACGGCTTCCTCCGCCGTGAATCGCACCTCCCGGCCCGCCCCAGGATAAATCCGGGCATTGACCCTTCATTGACAATCGGTCCTGCCGGACGAATGCGGGCGCTTGGAGCGTTTCACGGTTGTCTGCAACCAAGTGTGTGTCTCACTCTTCCGGCGCTGATATCTGTAACTGTCTGGTATGTCTTTGCCATGCGATCTTGGCGTGCTCCGCGCCGAACCCAGCGGATTAGCTGCTGTAGGTCGCGGGGCAGACTCTCCTGGGGTGCGTGGTGGGGAATCAGGAGGCCAACAGGGCATCGACCAAGGATCGGGCGTCGGCGAGGTTGAGGTTTCCGTCTCCGTCGAGGTCGGCGTTGAGGATGTCGCAGTCGGGGTATTGCTGTTCGTATCCGGCCGGGTCGGTCAAGGCCAGGGCAAAGGGGATTATGTCGTCCCCGTCCAGTCGGCCGTCACAGTTCAAGTCGCCAACGGTGAAGGCGAATTCGGCGGCGAGGGCATCGTAAACGAGTCGGGGGTGCATGATGTCGGGGTTGGGGCCGTCATCTTCGACCCCGAGCAGGCCCCACCACTCCTCGTTGGAGTAGCCGTCGGGGTGCATGAAGGTGTTGTATCCGCCGAGGTCATGGATGGGGGGATCGCCGGCCTTCCACCATTCGTCGCTGTAGGCCATGACGGTGCCGCCGAGGGAGCCCCTCTCGATCTGTCGCCATTGCTGGACGACGTAATCCGCCTGGACGGCCTGGTATTCCGTTCCGGCTTGGTTGTCGTAGGCGTCGATGCCGAATTCGGTGAGGATCAACGGTTTGGCGGAGAGCATCTCGTAGTAGTCGAAGTAGCAGTGGAAGTCATCTCCCGGATAGGTGTTATTCCCCCAAATGTCGACCCAGTTCATGGACAGGTCGTCGGAGTTGTAGTCCATATCACCGAGCTGGCGGAGGGCTCCGTTGATGACCATGATGGGATGATAGGCGGCCCCCTCGGCGGCGTAGGCGACACCGGCCAGGTTGTTGGCCAGGGTGAACCAGTCGGCCAGGTCGCCACCGTAGGCCAGATTGTTTTCGTTGCCGATGCCCCAGGCCAGGACGGCGGGATGGTCTTTGAATTGGTTGACGTAGTCGGCGAAGTCTGCCTCGAGGGCGGCGATGGTGGCGGGGTCGGCGTAGTCCACGCCGGGCGAGAGGGGGACCCAAAAGCCCATGATCACGTAGATGGGATCGACGCCACCGTTGTGACAGGCGTCCAGGAGGGTGGCGTCGGGGGCCTGGGACCACAGGCGAATGGTGTTGACGTTCATGGCCCGCAGGAGGGCCAGGTCGCGGGCGATGATATCCGGGTCGGTATAGATGAAATCGAGGACTTCTCTACTTATGGGCGCCCCAATGGGTATGGGTTGGTAGCCCACGCCGGCGACGGTGAATGGTCGGCCGTCAACCAGGAGGGTTCGGCCGAGGAGCTGGACGTTACCGGTGCTGAGGGGCTTGCCGGTGGGTTGGTGGCGGTGGCGGTTCGAGGAGAAGACGTATTCGGCGTAGACCTCGGACTCCAGGAGGTTCCAATCGAAGAAGCGGGCTTCGTCAATCATGCCTTCGGCGGGGCCGTAGAAGCCGGTGATCCCGAGCTGCAATTGTGCGGCAGCGTAATTGGAGACTCCGGGCAAGTAAGCGTGGGCCGCGGTTAGCCCGTTGACGAAGAGCCAGAGGTCGGATCCGTCGCCGCGGACCTGCCAGGCGGCTACGAGGTGGGTCCATTGGGTTTGGGAAAGGGCGCTCGGGGCGAGAAGCTGGGTCAAGGTGCCGATGTTGTTGCGGGCCTCGAGGTAAAGATTGGTCTGACCGTTGTAGAAGAGGCCCAGGCTGTTGGGCTGGCCGAGGGTGCCGATTTGGAGGATGCCGCCGGCCTCGTCAGGTGAAGTTTTCTTGAACCACAGGGAGGCGGAACCGGCCCCGGCGTTGAAGAGGTCTCCGGAGTAGGTCACGTGGCAAGTTCCGCTAAGCAACGCGCCGTTGGCGTTGACGGCGGGGGCGAAGGCCAACGGCCCGGTGATGACGCCGGCGTTGGATTCGATGGAGTCGGTGTCGTTGAGGCTGTCGTAGAAGGGGGCACACTCGGCGAGTGCCCGGCCGGCGGAGAGGCCCAGCAGGATGATCGACAGCAGCGCCGCGGAGAGCATCTGCCGGTTGAGGCGTCGTGCGGTTTGGAGGGCCGGGGCGGCGATGAGCATGGACCCTTCCTCGGTGACCCCACCGGCGAGACGCCGGTGCCACAACGATACCGGTCACAAGCCGGTGGTACGGTTGCCGCCGAGACAGCCTCTTATCCGCCGGTCAGCAGGAGGTCGGCGAAGAGTCCCACGTCGGAGACGTCGAAGTCTTGGTCGGCGTCGATGTCGGCCCGGGTGTGGAAGCAGCCCGGATGGGCCGCGTAGTACTCGTCGTAGGGCGGGCTGGCGGTCAGGACCTTGATGAATGGGTCGACATCCAGGCCGTCTACCACTCCGTCACAGTTCAGGTCACCGAGTCCGCTGCTGATGAGCCTCAAGTTGTCCACGGTGAGGGAGGCGTCGGTTCCCCAGGTGGCCAGAGGATCTTCGAAAGTCAGGGCGACGGTGAAGCTCTGGGCTTCGTCGATGCCGATACCGGTGAGGAACATGTCGTCCAGGGTGAGGGTGATGTCATTGCCCCAATGAACGGTGTCATCCTGTTCGCCGGCAAAGACGATCAGGACGGCGGAGTAGGAGAACTGGTTGTAGTTGAAAAAGCCGTCGCCGCAGGTGGGGCATGCTTTTTCCTGCACGGCGTCGGCAAGCGATCCACCGACCTGCTGCCACTGGCCGTTCGGGCTGGGCTCGATGTGGAAGGAGAGGACATCGCCTCCGGGGGGGTCTTCCTCGAGGCGCAGGACGTAGCGTCCGATCGGTTGCCCTTGCGGGGCCTCGAGTTTCACTTGGGCCTCGAAGAAGACATCGGCCAGGCCGGCCAGGCAGTCGTCGGTGCAGCCCTCCTCACCGGGGTTCTTGCCGGCGCTGAGGTCAATGGGCAAGTCGGGGAAATCGATGCCGGTCCACCAGCTTCCATTGGTGCCGGTCTCCCATTGGGGTAGGGCGTCAACTACTCGGAGCTGGGCGGCACCGCTGTCGCCCACGCCGCAGTTGGTACAGGCCTGACACCACACTTCACCGAGGGTGCCGGGGTTGGCGTATCCGGCAAAACAGGACTCGTCCTGGATGTTGAAGTCCCATTCCCAGCCTCCGCCGACGACGCCCCAGCCGACGTTTGTGCAATTGCCGGTGCCGCATTCGGGCGGTTCGGCGAAGCAGCAAGAGTTGAACCACTCTCCGCCGCCTTCGCCGGTGGCCGTGCCGAAGTCTTCAGCGATGTCGCCGAACTTGGCGGTGCCTTCGGAGAGGAGTCCTCCGACGGACTGGAAATCCCCGTCGGCGACGCCGGCGAAACGGACCGCGCCGATCTCTACGGGGATCTGGGCGGGGGTGAGGTAGACGTCGTCGACAATGAGCCTGCCGCCCCACTGCCAGCTCCCGGCCTCGGTTTCGTCGGCGAAGGCGATTGCGACCGTGTAGGTTGGCGAATCGAGGTTGAAGAATCCGTCGCCGCCTCCGCCTCCGCCTGGGGGCCCTGCTTCGGTGGCGTTGTCCAGGGTGCCGCCGATGTACTGCCACTCGCCCACGGGCACGTCTCGGGCGTCGACCCGGAAGTAGCGGCGGTCACCCTGGGCGTCCTGTATGCGGAGTTCGATGGGTCCGCGGCCTCCGCCGGTCCAGGGCAGGCCCTTGACCCAGGCTTCGAGGAGGACCAGGCTCAGGTCCTGGGAGGCCAGCCCCTGCTCCCGGAAGTCGAGGCCGGCGTACCAGCCCCCACCGACACCCCAGCTCATGTTGGCGGCGCGGATCTCGCCCCCGTTTCCGGTGTAGCCGCTGAACATGGCCGCCCCGGCCCAGAAGCCGGCATCACACTGTCCAGGGAAGATGTCCCAGAGCATGCCGTTGTAGAGACCACCGTAGGCCCCGATGCCGTTGATGTCTTGGGCCCAGGCCGTGGTTCGTTGGTATCCTTCGGTCTGGGGGGTGATCTGGTCCCAATCCTCGTCGCAGAGGAACCAGCCGGAGCCGGCGCCGTTGGTCGCTTCGAAGTCTTCGGCAATGCCGGCGTCGATGAGCTTGTTGCACTCCAGCCGGAGTTCGTACGCCCCGTCCGGCACGTTGCCTTTGATCATGGCGGTGAGTTCGAACGTATCGAGGGCGCTGATGTTGGCGACGATGTCGTCCCAGAAGAGGCCGGCGTACCAATCACTGCCGGTCGAGTCGCTGGAGGGGAGGAGGAGGTTGTCGACGGCCAGGGTTCCGCCGGTTCCCCAGCGGTTTGGGCCCTCGTCATAAATGGCGGCTACGACGGTGTAGAAGGCGGAGTTGATGTTGAAGGCTCCGGGTGCGGGGTCGCCGTTTTCGTCGGCTTGCAGGGCGGTATCCAAGGTGCCGCCCCGGTTGGTTTGCCAGGAACCATTGGTCTGGCCTTCGAAGATGAGGCGGTTGCCGTCGGTATCCTCGAGACGGAGTTGATAATCACCGAGGGTCTCGCCGGCGCCGGCGTTGGCGGTGCCTTTGATGTCGGCGGATAGGGTGAAGTCGGCGAGGTTGACATTGGTGGCCCCGATGGCCTTGAAGCCGACGTCATCGATGAAGGCGGCGCCTTCATGGGTGTCGTTCTCCTGGGTGAAGACGAATCGGAGGCGGGCCTCGGCGGTTACGGCGGGGGCGGTGGCGGAGAGGGTCTGGAGGATGAAGGTGTCCGACGGAGACGCGGCGTTGAGGACTTCGAGTTCGGCCCCGCCGGGCAGGAGGGTCCCGCCGGCGTCGTAGAACTCGATCTTCATATCAAGGGTGTTGGCCCCGAGCAGGGGGAAGTCGAGGAGGTGTCCGACATAGGCCCTGGCGTGCCACTCCTCGTCCGGGGCGGCCTCGATAGCCTGGCTGATTCCGGAGATGCTGGTCTCGCCGGTTTCGGCGACGTTTTGTTCTCCGAAGAGCTTGGCGGAGAAGGTGCCGGTGCGGACCATTTCGGCGCTGGCGTAGATGTTCCAGCCGACCAGGGTGTCCCAGTCCCAATCCAACATGGTGCCGCCATCTTCGTCGAAGCCGGGGTCGAGCAGAGGCCTGGCCCCGGGGAAATAATTCACCCGCCACGACAGGCCGGCGTAGAGGCTGCCGGGGCCGACGGTGACGCCGTTGATGGAGATCTCGGCGCCGGCACCGGAGTATCCGCCGCCCAGCAGTGCTTGGGCGGTGGCCCCTTGGGTGTCGGCAATGATGGCCCCATCCTGGGCGCCGGCGAAGGCGCTCTCGAATTGGAGGCCGTCGTCGTAGCCGGGAGTCCAGCTCTGCAGGTCCGGCGTGACCCCATCTCCGGTGAGGAATTGGGTGCCGCCAATGCCGTTGGCCATCTCGAAAGTCTCATTGAGCAGGTCGAAGGTGACGTTCTGGACGCTGATCTGTCCGGCGCCGGTTCCGTCGACCCCTGCTCCGGGCACGCCCTGGGCGCTGGCCTGGACTCGGGCATTCCAGACGGTGCCGGCGAAGGCCTTTTCACCGCTGATGTTGTCTTCCCAGTTGTTGGTGTCGGCGGTACCGCCGCCGATGAGGAAGACGCCTCCTCCGCTTCCGGAGACGGTGTTGAAATCCTCTCTCAGCAGCTCTTGGGCCTGGGCCGGCGTTAGCAAACCGGCGGCCAAGACAACGACGACTACGGTGCCAACGATCACGAACGAGTTCATTCGCCCCAACATCCTGTTGCTCCTTTTCCTATGCGGTGGGTAGCCCTGTCGGGCTCCCGTCATCCATCTGTGTTCTTCACTCGGTCCCGGCATGGGCCTAAGTGTCGCCTATCACGACATCAACAAAGGTGGCCACGTCCCCGCCGTCGGCATTGCCGCTGCCGTCCAGGTCGGCGCGGAGCAGATGCACGGGGTCTTGGGGCTGGCCGAGAACGGCGTCGACGAAGAGGGAGATATCGTCGGAGTCGATGTCTCCGTCGCCGTCGATGTCGCCCAGCGTCGGGGTACTTGAAAACCGAATGAAATCGCCGAACTTCAGCACGGCGGCCATTTGGCCGGGGTTCGGTCCGTCCCAGAGATTGCCCAGATCCACGCCGACAAATTCGTTGAACCGATAGGGTATATCACCTTGTAGCATGGTCACCACCATGGCCAACGAGTCTCCCGGCTGCACCCCGAAGTGGGAAAGTCGGGCCTCGAACTCTCGGACCTTCAATTCGAAGCTGCCGTCGTCGATCCGGTAGCAGACTTCATCGCCGCCGAGGATGTCCGTCTCGACCCCCAGATCGGCTCCGTTGATCAGGTTGAGCGATGAGCTGTTCAGCTCATAGATCCCGGCGAAGTCGTGTTGCAGCGAGATCGCATAATCGGCCCGGAAACCGGGGGCGAAGTACAGGTCGGCGCGCTGGCCCGAGGTTCCCTTGCCGGAGACCAGTCGCCGCCCGAGGTCCGCCGTGTCGGTCAGCTCCATGGTGGAGGCAAAACCCCCGGCCAGCGAATCGATGAAGATCACGACGCCGTAGGGTCCGGTGGTGGGCCAGGGGCTCAGGCTGTGGAAGGCGAAGTTGATCCTGCCGTCGGCTCCGGAGTTCATGTAGAAGAGAGAGTTTTGTCCTATACGGTCGCCGAAGCCGGCGTTTATGCCGGTGGTCGAGGCGACGTACTCTCCGGGATCGATGGCGCCGTCGGGATCGGCCGTGGCGGGGGCGGGGTCGACGACCTCGAGCAAGGCCGGTCCGGCGTCGGCGGGCACATAAGCGCGTACATAATCGATGCGGTGGAACTGAGGAAAGACGGTGCTCCCATCAGGATTGCCCGGCCAGTCCCCGCCCACGGCGGTGTTAAGGATTATGTAGAAGGGCTCCTGGGGGACGGTCAGGGTGCTGTTGAAACGGATCTGGCCATCTATGAGCCAGTCTATGCGACCGGGCATCCACTCGACGGCGAAGGTGTGAAAGTCGTCGGAGTAGTTCGGGCCGACGAAGCTGCCGCCATGACGCTGGACGTCCGGCCAACTTCCCCAATGATGGGTCATGTGGATACGGGTGGGATCGTGGCCCAGTAGCTCGGTGATGTCTATTTCCGGGGGCCATGCGCCGGAGGAGGGCATCATCCAGTGGGCCGGCCAGATGCCCTGGGTGCTGGGGAGCTGGGCCCTAACCTCGATGCGCCCGTAGGCGGTGGCGAAAAGGTTTTTGCTTTCCACCAGGCCGGAGGTGTAGTTGAAGCACCGCCACTGAGCATCCTCGTCGTAGCCGCAGTAGGTGCGCTGCTGGCTGCGCAACACGAGGTGGCCGTCCTCGAAGTAGACGTCATCGGGGGCGTAGTATTGCAGTTCGTTGTTCTTGATGAGGTGTAGGTCTTCTACGCGCCATTTGCTGGTATCGATCGTGGGTCCGTCGAATTCATCCTGCCAGATCAGACTCCATTCCATTCCTGACGGGATGGAATCGGGAGTGAACGAGACGTCGTCGATGAGCCCGGCTCCGGCGGCGTAGTCAGCCTGGAGGAAGACGAACGCGATTCGGGCCTCGACAGTCTGGGCGGGGGCGGTGGCCTGGAGGGCGTGTGCAGTCCAAGTATCGAGGGGGGAACCGGCGTCGAGGATCGCCAGAGAATCCTCCTGGAGAAAATCGGGCCCGCCATACTCGGCGCCGAAGACGCTGTAGAACTCGATCTTCATGACCAGTTGGTTGGCGGTGGCGGTCAGGTCGTCGCCGGTGTTGTGCCGGGCATGGACCCCGGCCTCCCAGACCTGCCCGGGATAGGCGGAGAGGCTCTGAAACAATCCGGAGAAGTTCGGGTTGGCGTCGAACGATCCGAAGAGCTTGGCCACATGGGTGCCTGACCGGGGGGTGGTGGTGGTGGCGACGACGTTGGGGATGACGTTGTTGAAAGTCGCCCAGTTGTCGAGGGATCCGCCGTTGAGTTCAAAGCCCCCGTTGGGCGTTTGGGCCTTGGCCGGTACGGCGATGGAGGCGATCACCGAGACGAGGCAGGCGGCCGTGACTATCCCCAAGTGTCTCCTGCGGCCCCGCCGACTTGGTCCCCCGTAGGTCTCGTCGCGTTCCGGGCGGTGGGCGACGGGCCGGGACGCAGGGCCCTGCGAGAGTCGGGCTGTCGATCGCCTCGGGATTATGTCGTGCGGTGCTGGCACTACCCTAATCTCCACCCCAGATGGCCCCACGCCTGGTGAGGGGCGTCACGCCCCCCCGACGATCCAAGCGCTGACTCACTTATGCACCGGCGACGAGGAGCCTGAAACCGCGCACGCCCCCTGCACCGGATCTAGCCCTCGAACAACGACCGACGACACCGGGCACCCGCCTGGGCAGGCATGTCGGTAACCGCCATCCGGCTAGACAGCCACTCGCGGAGACCCGGGCGGGAAGAGGGCCGGCAACCACTCTCGTAGCCAGCCCATCCCCCTGCCAAGGCTCCACACAGATTCAACCGTCGCCCCCCCCCGCGAGGTCCGGGTTGTCCAACTCCGACGCGTCCGGCCGAAGACCCCCATCGGGCTGGTTCGCCCAGTGCGTCGGGGCGTCAGCTTGAAGATGGAAGATGGGCCCGCGGAGCAGGGTGCGGACTTCATCTTCCGTCACGTTATTCCATGTCGCCTATTGCTCTCTCTAGCGCCTGAGTCCGGTCCTCGAGAGGTTACCGGCGTTGGGCTCGAGCTTATTGACGCGCGCATAGACCGCGGTCACGACCTTCGGGGAGCTGCCCATGGTCAGCGTCAAGGAGCGTACCCCGACGGGCTGGGGAACGCCGTCAACCACCAGCCTGACGAATACACGACCATCGACAACCGGCGTGGCTTCGACATTGACCACGGCAGTCTCGAAGTAGGATCGCTGGAAGCTGCCGAATCCGCCGCCGTCCAACGTCCCGTCCGGTGGGTAGACATCTATCCAGGCATTCGGGGTGTTGGACCTCACGTGCAGGGCGGCCGGAGCCGCACCGGGGGGCACGAGCCGGACGCAGTCATTGGCCCCAAAAGCGGTGCCGTCGAGCAGGTTACCGCTGAGGTTCAACTCGACCCAGGCTCCGGGGTCAAACCCACCCAATCCGAGGGCGTCGGAGACTTCGACAGAATCGAAGTGGGCGACCAGGTCCATCAGGCCATCGGGTCCGGCCTCATGGCACAGACACCACTCGCCGCTAATGGGCGTGCCCTTGTCTTCGACGGCCGTGTGGACGGGGGTGACGCTGCCGCCCAGGCCGTCTGCTCTGGCCAGGGAGAGGCTGGCCGCATCGACCGTCGTAATGTCGAGGCTCTCCGAGGCGGACAGCAGGGCGATGGGGATGACACCTTCGCTGCCGGGGTTAAACGAGTTGGGACAGCCGAAGGGCTTGGCGTCCAGGTCCAGCAAGGGGCCGAACGAGGCTTCGTCAACGATCGCGGCCCCCTCCTCCCAGTTGGGCTGGAGCCAGACGAAGGCGGCCCGGGCCATGACCGTGCCCGCCGGGGCGGCGAAGGTCAGGGCGTTGTAATGCCACTCGTCCATCGTAGTGTTGCCGTCGGCGATGGTCACCTCGGGCTGGGCGAGAGGCTGCTCACCCCACTCGGGGTGGGGATCGAAGTGATCCCAGAACTCGATCTTCATGACGATGAAGTTCTGGGTTCCGGCCATGGGGAAAGCGGAGGGGGCATAGCTCCAGGCCGAGATCTCCCACAACTCGCCTCCGCCGGCGGGGTGGTCCTGGACGAAGCCCGAGTTGCACCACGGACACCACCAGGGGCCCATGGTCATCGCCATGCGCTCACCGTCGTGGGGTGGCAAGGTGGCATTGGGATCCCCGGCATCGATGCTCCAGATCATTCCCCAGACACCCCAGCCCTCGGGCTTGGGTCCTTCGCCCCAGTCGACGGTCGCTTCAAAACTGGAGTTCACCAGCACGTTCTCGGCCAATGCCGTCGCAGGCACCGCCAGAAACGCGCCCAACAAAGCCACAGCGGCTACCACACCAATAACTCTACCAACCATCTGATACCTCCTCTCCTGTACTGATAGGGCGGGAGCGAGTGGTCCCGGGATCCTACGTCGGACCGAGGCCTCCTCGAAAACCCACTGGTCCCGTGAGGAAAACGCCTTCCAGCACGGAATCACCCTCTTCATCCCTTAGTTCCTCATCCTCTTTATTCCACCTATTGCGGCAGATAAGGCGACACCCGCACACGCGGTGAGTACTCGGTGGGCAGACCGTTTTGGGGATTGAACTTGGCCGGCCGGACCGTGCCGCCGTGGTTATCGGCATAGAGTATGTTGAGGGCCCCTCGGGGATGACGAGCGGTGGGCATCCTGGCCGAGTGCCACTGCTGAAAATCCCCCAAGTGGGGGCCCAGGGCCTGAGCACTGAGAATCAAGTTGGCGAAACCGGTGATATCGAGGGAGAGGTCGTCCCGGCCGGCCTCGAAGATCAGGCCGACGTCACTGGGCTGGTCGATGAGGCTGACCTCTCCTTGGAGGCGGCGGCCTTCCTGGCTACGCCCTCCGCAGGGATGAATCGGGGGATAGTTCCACTCTCCGCGACACTCGATGCAATTACCGCCGATGCGCATGGCGTGCCAGCAGGCGGGAGAGTGATTGCTCTCCGCGGTTTCGGCACCGAAGACGTCCTCGTTGACCGCATAGCTCAAGCGACCCCAGTAGGATGTCCCCACTCCGCTGGAGCCGGGATCGGCGGGGTCGCCGTCACCTTTGAGGCCGTTGTTGTTGATACCGTCAAGACTCTGGGCCTTGTTGTGGGGGTAGTACGGAGTGGCGATTCGGATGCGGTCGGAGGGGCACATCAGCCACTCCAGGGGTGCCTTGGTGTTCAGGTGGCCTTCCTTGAGCATGGTCTGCCCATATCCGCTGGACCGGACCCCCCAGTCCCAGTTGTTGGCGTAGGGGATGCCCGAGGCCTTGGCCAGGGCGACCGGCCAACTGAGCAACTCCAACCCGCTGCCATAGGCGTACTTGTTCCGACCGGGATCGGCCAGGGAGATCCCCACTTCGTCGGTCACCAGCGGGAGCCGGCCGTACTGGGTGAGAAAGTTGGTGGAAGCCTGTCCGGCGGCCCGCATGTTGGCCAGACACTTGATCATCTTGCCCTTCTCGCGGGCGGCAGACAGGGTCGGCAGCAAGATGGAGATCATCAGGGAGAGGATGGCAATGACCACCAGGAGTTCGATGAGGGTGAAGGCCGAGCGGATCGGTCGGCCCGACCGTTCGGCGATGCTGGGGGCATCTGTTCCCACCAGGGGACTGGGTCTCATGACGATTCTCCCGTTCCATGCCCCGCTGGTCCGGTCAGTTCGGCCGCGGGGCCCACGGCGCCGGTGGCCCACTGGTCGATTCTGCCGGGCTCGGTGTCCCTGCGGTTCGGCTCAATCGTGGAGATAGGTGGAGGCCCGGTGGACTCGTTGACTTCGAAGGAAGTGGGCACCGTCTTCTGAAAGCTTCCTCGGTCCAGGCCGGTCACGGAGCGGGTCAGCCAGAAGGCGGCCTCGTACCCCAGAACCCCGGCGTCCTGGCAGACGGCGGTGAGTGTGGGATGGACTCCGTAGCGGACGTCGGTGTCGTCGAACCCCACTATCGAGAGATCCTCGGGGATACGGACACCCATTCCGTGAGCCTCCTTGGCCGCCCCGACACCCAGCAACGGATCTGCAAAACAAATCGCTGTGGGGCGGTTGGGCATGCTCATGATCAGCTTCATTACCGTCGCCCCCCCAGCCGGGGTGACCCTGTTCTTGAAGACCAAGCCGGCTTGAAAGGGCAGGCCGTGCTTGGTGAGGGCTTCCTTGTATCCCTCGAAGCGGTCCATGTGATCGCGATCCGGGACGTTGTGCATGGCAAAGGCGATGCGGCGGTGTCCCGCGAATCAGGGCGGTGACTCTCGAACCAGCGCGGGGACCGGCGGATCAGGGTTGACGGGACCTTGGTGCCGCTGACCGGAAGAGACCTCTACAATAGAGCCCTCATGGCCCGCCAAGTGACAGCGCGTGTTAGACACCCGGCGAGGGCGGTAATTCGGCTAGTGGTCGCCGGTCTGGTCGGAGCCGGTGCACCGTTCGCTGTTGGCGAACCACCCGGGGGGTCGGTCGGGCAGGGGGTTGATCAGCGGGTGGAAGTCCTGCTGCAGAGGATGACGATCGAGGAGAAGCTCGGCCAACTGACCCAACAGTGGGGTGGTGAGGTTAGAGGCGTTGATACTGACGATGACCTAAAGAAGCTGGAGGACCCTCTGTTCGCGGCGCGGCGTGGCCGAGTCGGTTCCTTTCTGCACGCCCACGGTGCCGAGTACACCAACCGCCTGCAGCGGGTGGCGGTGGAGGAATCTCGGCTGGGGATTCCCCTGATCTTCGGCAACGACGTGATCCACGGCTATCAGACCATTTTCCCTATACCTTTGGCCGAGGCGAGTAGCTGGGACCCCGGCCTGAGCAAGCTGCCCGGGTGGCGGCCCAGGAGGCCCGGGCGGCGGGGACGCATTGGACCTTCGCCCCGATGGTGGACATCTGTCGGGACCCGCGGTGGGGGAGGATTGCCGAAGGTTCGGGGGAGGACCCCTATCTGGGCTCGGCCATGGCCGCTGCCCGGGTGCGGGGGTTTCAAGGTCGGGACCTGGCCGATGGCGACGCCCTGCTGGCGTGCGTGAAGCACTTTGCGGCCTACGGCGCCGCCGAGGGAGGCCGGGACTACAACACGGTGGACATCTCGGAACAGACGCTGCGTGAGGTCTACCTTCCACCGTTCAAGGCGGCGGTGGAGGCCGGGGTGGGCAGTCTGATGAGCGCGTTCAACGAGATCAACGGCGTTCCCGCTACGGCTAACTCGATGACCCTCCGGCGTATCCTCCGAGAGGAATGGGGTTTTGGCGGCCTGGTGGTCAGCGACTGGACCTCGATCACCGAGATGGTCGACCACGGATTCGCTGCTGATGAGGCCGACGCGGCGGAAAAGGCGCTCCTGGCGGGCGTGGACATGGACATGTCGTCGTTCTCCTATCGTTCGCACCTGGCGGACTCGGTGCGGGAGGGACGCATCTCCGAGAACCTCATCGACGTGGCGGTTCGTCGCGTCTTGTCGGCGAAGGTCCGGTTGGGTTTGTTCGAGACTCCCTATGCCGATCCAAGACGTGAGCAGGCTGTGGGGCTCAACGAGCAGAATCGCCAGGCGGCCCGCGAGGTGGCCCGTAGCTCGATGGTGCTCTTGAAGAATGAAGCCAATCTCCTGCCGATCAGCGCAGAGATCGGCTCGCTGGCGGTCATCGGGCCGCTGGCGGACAACCGCAAGGATGCGCTGGGCACGTGGGTGTTCGTGGGCATGTCCCCGAATGTGGTGAAAACCCTGCAGGGCGAGGTGGTCACGGTGTTGGAAGGCATCCGCGAGCGGGTCTCGCCGGCCACCAAAGTGCGCTACGCCCCGGGTTGCACGATCAAGGGGCGTTCCACCGACGGTCTTGCCAAGGCGGTCGAACTCGTCCGGCAGAGCGAGGTTGCCGTACTTGTCGTCGGCGAGAGCGAGGACATGAGCGGCGAGGCCCACAGCCGATCGTCCCTGGATCTGCCGGGCGTACAGAGGGAGCTGATCCAGGCGGTGCAGGCGACGGGGACGCCGGTGGTGGTGGTGCTCATGAACGGGCGGCCCTTGTCGATCGGGTGGACGGCCGAGCATGTGCCGGCCATCCTGGAGGCCTGGCAGTTGGGCACGGAGTGCGGTCACGCCGTCGCCGACGTCCTCTTCGGGGACTTCAACCCCCGGGGCAGGCTGCCGGTGACCTTTCCGCGGAGCGTGGGGCAGGTGCCGATCTACTACGCCCATAAGAACACCGGGCGGCCTCCGAGTCGAAAGCGGTTTACCTCCAAGTACATCGATCTGCCTTCTACGCCGCTGTTTCCCTTCGGCTTCGGGCTTAGCTACACGGAGTTCGAGTACCACAACTTGAGGTTGAGCGCCGAGAGCATCACCCCCGATGGTCAGATCGAGGTCAGTGTCGAGGTAGAAAACGTAGGGCGGCGCGCCGGCGAGGAAGTGGTTCAACTCTACATCCGCGACCTGGTGGGCAGCATGACCCGGCCGGTCAGGCAGCTCAAGGGTTTCCGCGGCGTTGGTCTGGAGCCGGGCGAGAAGAAGTCGGTGTCGTTTACGCTCTCGGCCCGCGACCTCGGCTTCTACAACAGACGGATGGAGTACGTGGTCGAGCCCGGAGCATTCAAGGTGTGGGTAGGTCCGAACTCGGTCGAGGGTCTGGAGGCCCGATTCGAGGTGGTCGGCGGATAGATAGTGATCTTCGCTTTGCCCGTTCTCTGCAGAGCGGCGGGGCGTCGGTTTCAAGGCAACGGAGACATCACCGTGGCAGGATTGGATATTGTCATCCTGGTCGCCTACTTCACGGGCATCGGCCTGATCGGGTATTGGTCCAGCAGGAGAAGCCTGGAGAACAGCCAGTCCTATTTTCTCAGCGGGCGCAGCGTCGGCTGGTTGGCCATCGGGGCCAGCCTGTTCGCCAGCAATATATCGGCGGAACACTTCATTGGCCTGGCCGGCTCGGGGGCCAGCAGCGGCTTGGCGGTCGGGCAGTTCGAGTGGCTGGCCTGCTTGATTCTGCTGTTGCTCGGTTGGTTGTTCGTGCCCTTCTATCTCCGGCTGGGCGTGTTCACCATGCCGGAGTTTCTGGAGACCCGTTACAACCCGCTGTGCCGGACGTATCTCTCCGCGATATCGTTGATCGCCTACGTCTTCACCAAGGTGAGCGTGGCGTTGTTTGCCGGGGCCCTGGTGCTCAGTGAGGTCCTGGGCTGGAACATCTGGGTGTCCGCTGTGGTCCTGGTAATCGCCACCGGAGCATACACGGTGGTCGGTGGTTTGCGGGCGGTCATATACACGGAGCTGTTCCAGGCATTTGTACTAATCGCCGGGGGCGTTTTTCTCACGGTGGCGGCGATCTCCAAGGTGGGTGGTTTGAGCGTCCTGTCCGCCGGCGTGGACGCGGAGTTTTTCAACCTGTGGAAGAGCGTTGACCACCCCGACTTCCCCTGGACCGGCATCCTCTTCGGGGCCCCGATCCTCGGCGTGTGGTATTGGTGCACCGACCAGATGATCGTCCAACGGACCCTGGCGGCCCGCAACCTCACCGAGGCCCGGCGCGGCACGATCTTTGCCGGCTTCCTGAAGCTGTTGCCGGTGTTCATCCTGGTGTTGCCCGGGGTGGCCGGCCGGATCCTCTTTCCCGAGGTGATGCCGAACCACATGTACGCCAAGCTGGTCAACAACCTGTTGCCGGTGGGAGTCAAGGGTCTGGTGGTCGCCGCCCTGTTAGCCGCCCTGATGAGTTCGCTGGCCGCGGTGTTTAACAGTAGCTCGACGCTGGTAGTCATGGATTTCTACAAGAAGTTCCGCCCCCAGGCCGCAGAGAAGGAACTTGTTCGCGCCGGTCAGGTGTCCACCCTGGTCCTGGTCGGGGTGGGGCTGGTCTGGATTCCGTTCATCGGGGTGATGAGCGATCAGCTATTCGTGTATCTGCAGTCCGTTCAGGCCTACATTTCTCCTCCTATCGCGGTCGTCTTCCTGGTCGGCCTGCTGTGGCGAAGGGCCAACGGCAGCGGGGCGTTGGCCGCCCTGCTGGTTGGTTTCGTTCTCGGGGCGGTCCGCTTCGTGGCCGAGCTGGGGGTCAAGTCCGAGCCGGCCTGGGTCACCTGGGAACCATTGGTGTATTACGCGAGCATCAACTTTCTGCACGTGGCTATCATCCTGTTCGTGGTGTCACTCGTCGTGCAGGTGGTGGTCAGTCTGCTTACCGCCAAACCCACGGAAACCAACATGAGTATCTTCGCCGGGTCGGCAGAGCCGGCTGGTCGAGGATTGGCCCCGGCCCGGCGCGGCGGGGGCAGCGTCACGCTCAGCGTCGTGTTGGCCCTGATCGTGTTGCTGCTGTGGATCTACTTCAGCCCGCTGGTATTCAATTAGACAGTTGGCCGGAGAGTGCCTGGCGGCGACCTCGAACAGGGCGGCCGGCGGGGGAGCCGGCAACGGGTCGGATGCTGGTCGGCACTAGCTGTTGAGGGTGTGGGACCGGGCCTGGGTCCAGACG
>CAZFMS010000041.1:0-19568 GCA_964520125.1 uncultured Planctomycetaceae bacterium | reverse complement strand
CGATCGGTCCGCTCCAGAAAGGTCCCGCGTCATATCCGCCTCAGGCAAAGGCCATGCCGCGCCGGGCCGCGTAACTGCCGTTATTACTACCATGAGAGCGAGCTTATCCGGCCACCGGCATCATCCGTCGCCGGCCCTGATGTTGATCCTCAGGCAGGAGCCACCGGGTATCTTCAAGTGAGGCGGCAAGTGGAGGTCGAAGAGGGCTCGGACGGTAAATAGAAGATTGCGGACTATGCAGCCTTCTCCGTCGCTCCAGGCAATCGCTCACCTTCACATCTTACCTGAATATAACGGTTCGCCAGGTGTCTTTCCACCATTCGTTGTCTGTCGCGGCCCAAACCAACGCCCCCACTTGGGCTGCCAACCCCTCGAATCCGCCTTCATGCCGGGTAGTTTTGCCCGTCTGGCGGGCCGAAAAAGGCCCTCTTCGCGGCCTCAGCGTGCTCCGCGGGGGATGGACTCGCCCTAGCGGTCGAATTCGTCCCCCCGGAAGGTCGTCCCCAGGTAGGCCTCGCGGACCAAGGGGTTATTGATCAGTTCCGCCGGGCTGCCCTCGGCGATCACCCGCCCCTCGTGGATGATGTAGCTCCGGTTAGTCACCTCCAGCGTCTGGTGAACGTTGTGGTCGGTCAGCAGGATGGACAGCCCCAGGTCGTCCTTCAGGTGCAAGATCTCCCGCTGGAGGTCCTGCACGGCGATGGGATCGACCCCGCTGAAGGGCTCGTCCAGCAGGATGATCGCCGGCTTGGTGATCAGGGCCCTGGCGATCTCCAGCTTCCGGCGCTCCCCCCCGGACAGCGTCCGAGCCTCCTGCCCGGCATTGCGCAGCAGCCCGAATTGATCCATCAGCGCATGGGCCCGCTGCCTCCGCTCGGCGCTACTCAGCCCCCGGATCAGCTCCAGGATGGCGAGCAGGTTCTTCTCCACCGAGAGCCTGACAAAAACGCTGCTCTCCTGTGACAGATAGCCCAGGCCTCGCTGGGCCCGGCGATACATGGGCAGGCGGGTGACGTTCTCCCCATTGAAGACCACGGCCCCACCGTCCGGCTTGACAATCCCCATGACCATCCGAAAGCTGGTCGTCTTGCCCGCCCCGTTCCGCCCCAGGAGCCCGACGATTTCGCCCCGCCCGACGTGGAAGCACACCTTGTTGACCACCACCCGGCCCCCATAGGCCTTGACCAGGTCTGTTGCCGCCAGAAGCGGTCTAGTCTGCGTCGTGGGGCGGCCCAATCCGCTATCGCGAGCCAATGTTGACAACGTGTTCACCAAACGCCCTTCGCTTCTGATTCTCCCTCATCGCCAGGCGAGATCATCAGTATAAGCTGACAGAAGGCCAGCGGGTTGCGAAAGGCCCAAAAAACACTGGTAGTTTTTGTAACTCTATGATTGTCAGCTAGTTACGCACTTCTCCGACTTGCTCTCTACCCCCACGATCTCTGTCCTTCGCCTCCCCCAACGTGCTCCGGCATCCTCAGGGGTGACGCCGTACCGAGTTTGCGTCACTCCCACTATGAACTGTGGATAACCATCGCGGAGATGGGCCGTTCGATTGCCGGCCCGCCGTTTCAGACCAATTAGTCGGAAGGTTCGATCCTAGCGGATGATACGCATCCTACCAACGTTCGGGATGACCGCCGGGGTCTCCTTGAGGAACCGCAGGCCACCCGGCCAATATACGAAGAAGGCCCGGCCGATCATCTGGTCTCCGGGCACGGTACCGTACTGGTACCGCTCGTCTCCCTCCCGCTCTTCCAGCATCGGACAGACCTCCCACCACAACCTCGAGTCCTTACTCTGGGGGCTGTTGTCGCCACAACAGAAGTAATCCGGCGGATCAGCACGTAGCAGAATCGGGTTCCCCGCCGTGCCCCAGCCGGGATAGCCGGCGTAGCCGTTGATCTTGTTCTTCATGGGATTGCCGCGGTCCAACACCACTTCCGTAGAACGATAAAAGACGTCGCGGTGAACATTCAGGTGGCGCAGTTCCAAGGGCAGCGCCTTGGCCCCGATGGCCATCTTCGCCTCGTTTGCCTCGTTCGCCCGTCCCCCATTCTGATAACTGCTGCCCAGCAGTTTGGCCAGGACCGGGGGGTGGTAGCTGTCCTCGTCGGTCGCCAGGATCTCGACATCGTCAACTCGCAGCGTGATCCGATAGTCCAGGTTCTCGAACTCGATGCTGAGGGGTGCATCCGGCCGCAAGGGATCGATCCTGGCCGTCCGGAGCGGCACCCGAATACCGTCCCGGCCGCTCTTGGCCAACTCAACGGTCCCGTCGGCCCAAATCGTCGCCCAAAACTCGTCCTGGCCCTTGCTCAGGCTCAAGACCAGGTATCGCTCCGCGGCGTCCGGCCCCGGCCCAAGCTCCCGATTGGCCCCCATGAACCCCGGAAACAGCACGAATCGCAGCCGCACGTCGCCCACACTACGAGGGCCAAGCCTCGAATTGCGGCGGTTCACGCTGTTGTACCCGTAGGTGTCCTGGATGGGCTTGCCGGAGAGTTCGAGCCAGTGTTCCCGATTATCGTCGGGCTGAAAGCTGATCCGCGGCGTCGAGACATCCCAGGCAGCCGCGGCCTCGCCCCGCGGCCGCCACCGCGGGAAGATGGTGTTGCCGCTCGACTTGTCCGGGTCTGGAATGTAGTCGTGGTCGTAGTGGATGAGCCACAGGGACTCCTGGGCGGTCTTGGTCTTGCGTTGGATCTTGAGGGCCTTGGCCAAGCGAGCGTGCTGTTCCGGCGTAAGGCGTCGGTCGATCGGGCGGCCGTTCTGCTCCCGCGGCCGCGGCGGCTCTTGCAGGGCGGCGAGGATGTCTGGTGGCACGTCCTCGATCGGCGCCGCGTATATGTCCCCGTTGATGATCTCCAGCACCTCCCCGGGCAGGCCCAGGAGGCGCTTTATGAAGTTGGTCTCGCCATCCTGAGGGTCCTTGAAGACCACCACATCCCAACGCTGCGGGCCGAGAATCCCCCCACCAATGTCGTACGGCCACTTCAGCACCAGGATCCGGTCCCCCGAATTGGCCACCACCCTGGTCTCTTCGCTGGAGTTCAACTTGTTGTTCAACTCGGTCCAGCCGCAGTTCGGACATTGCACCGTGAACCCGCCGGCAATCGACAGCGTCCCGTTCGAGCTGTTTCCGTGGGGCAGCCTGACCGACTCGCGAACGCCGTAGGCAAAGGGGTATTGGCAGGTTCGACAGCGGTACTGGCCGTGTTGACCGTACAGACTCGGGGCCATCGAGCCCGTCGGGATGACGAACGCCTCCACCACGAAAGCCCGAAACACGAAGGCCAGGATGAACGCCACCACGATGGACTCGATGGTCTCGCGGATGCCGTCGCCCCGGTGTGCTTCCCGCCCGGAAGGCCCGTCGACCGGGTCCGGATGGCCGGGGCGGGTTGCCGGGTCTGCAGCCTGGGGCTCGACATCTTTCGTCATACCTGTAATCCTGTGTGGTAGCAGATCGCCTCGGAGGAGAACGATACAGATGGCGTCTCGATGGGTCAAACCCGGGAGAAGAAGCCCCCTCCGGCATCGCCGGCTCCCGCCGGCCTGCCGCTGCCGCCGATCGACTCGCAGCCCGTCCGGCCTGCGCCGGCCCTCTCCCTCACTACGAACGCGGTACGACCTCGGTTCTCTCGCCTACTGCTTATGTCTGAAAGCTCCGTGATTCAGGTGCTGGTGAACCCGGTCGCCGGTAGTTCCGGCAGCCGCGGAGTCCTCGAGGCCCTCTGCCGCCGAGCGCGCGCCGCCGGCTGGACGGTCCGAATACATGCCACCCGCGGGCCGGGCGATATCCGCCAGGTGGCCGGTGGATTGCGGCCGGAGCTGGTCCGGGCCCTGGTGGTGGCCGGCGGCGACGGCAGCGTCAGTGAAGCCGCCGCCGGGATGGCCGATGGCGGCGTCCCCATCCTGATCGTCCCTCGCGGCACCGAGAACATCGTCGCCAAGTACCTGCGAATCCGTCTCCAGGCCGACTGGCTCTGGAACATCCTGCGTAACGGCCGAGAAGTAGCCTTCGACATCCCCGCGATGAATGGCCGCCGCTTCCTGATCCTGGCCGGCATCGGATTCGACGCCGAGGTCGCTCATCGCCTGGCCCGCGATCGGGGCCGTCACATCACCCATCTGAGCTACTTCTGGCCCACCTGGCGGACCTACTGGAACCACCGCTTTGCCCGGCTCTCCGTCGAAGCCGATGGCGCGCCGCTCTACCGGGGAACCGGTCTGGTCTTCGTCGGCAGCCTGCCCCGCTACGCCGGCGGCCTCCGGATTCTGCATCACGCTCGGCCGGACGACGCCCTGCTCGACGTCTGTATCCTCCCCTGCCGCCGGCGGTCGACCCTCTGGCGACACGCCCTCAACATCTTCCTGCGAAGACACCTCGGCGGCCGCGGCGTGGTCTACCGCAAGGCCCGGCACGTCCGCGTCCGGCCCGTGGAGTCTGCTCCCAATGAGGTGGCCCGGACCGTGGCCGTGCCCGTCCAGTTGGATGGTGACCCCGCCGGCAGCCTCCCCGCAGACTTCGAGATGACCCCCCACCAGGCCCGCTTCCTGGCCGCCCCCGATTGGTCCCCCTAGCGCTCACCAACCGGGCATCTCCTTTCTCTGCGATCTCCGCTTGCTCCGCGGTGAATTATCCGGGCTAAGATCCACGGCTGATGCCGCCAGGCGCCGATCGCCGAGGATTGGATGATGCGATGCATGCTCCTGTCTCTGGTTTTCTGGGCCTCGACCACCGGGCTCGCACTGCCCCAGTGGGAGAATCACCCGCCATCGGCCGGTCCTGAGAAGACCACCGCCGGGCCGCGCCACGCCGGGCAACGCCACGCCTCGCCCAATCAACACCCTGCTCTTCCCCCGCCCGGCGATCCACCCGCCGACCCGACCACCATGCCGGCCGGGTCCGATAGCCAAGACTCTCCGGCCGGTGTGCCCAGCGCCGAGGCCCGGAGCCGACTGACCGAGACCACTACCACGCGGCCCGCCGCCAGCCTGCCGCAGATTTCCTACCCCGACCTCGTCCTCCTGGTGAAGACCGCTCGGAGGGCGTTTGAGGACCAGATCAACAATCTCCCCGAGCGCGGTCCGAGCTACCGGCCGCCGGACTTGAAAGGCCTGAAGGCGGTCATCCACTTGACCCTTCGGGCCCACGGCGCCGTTCGGGCGGAGGTCGAGACCCGCCGCCTGGACGTGGTCGATGCCGCCCTCGCCGCCGGCACCATGCTCGGACGACAGGCCCTGGACAAGAAACTCGATCTGCCCCACGGCGGCGACGATCTCGGCCTGGAGTTCGAGATGCTCGGCCCCCCGGATTACCTCGACGCCACCAACGACCCCGGCGGAACCTGGTCGGATCTCCTACTGCACTCCTTCGAGCCTGCCGTCGAGGGCATCGGCGTCGAGTTCCGCGGCCAACGGGCCTGGACCCGGCCCAGCGAGGTCATCAGCCACAACTACACGCCCGACCTCACCCTCCAGGCCGCCGAATCCGCCATCGGGCTCCAGCACACCCACAAGCTCCGATTCCCCCGGGAGGTTCGCTACTTCCGATTCCGGGCCCACCACCTCTGGCAGCCCGCCGCCCGTCTCTTGCCGGTCCCACTGCTCCGCGGGGCCACCCTGGTCTCGCCGGAATCGCTGGGTCCGGAGGTGTTGGACCAGGCCATCCGGCGCATGGGCACCTATCTCCAGCACCGCCAAAAGAACGATGGTTGGTTTCCACACGCATTCTTGCCGACGCTGGATCGGTACGGCGAAGGGAACTCGGCCCGGGTCCAACTGCACGCCATCCACGGACTCGCCGCCTACGGGGTCTGGTCCGGAGAGGATGATGCCGTCGCCGGCCTGGCCCGAGCCCTCCGCGCCGCCGGGCAATTCCTCAGGCCCATGTCCGCTGGCGAGCCGACCGACGAGGCAGACTTGGAGTTGCCGGAGACCGGCCTGGCGTTGTGGATCCCCGGCCACGGGGACCACCTGGAGATCTCCGCCCGGCTGCTGATGGCCATGGCCGAGCCCACGAGTGGTCCACGATCAGAGCCGCGACCGTCAGGGAGCGGTGCCTCTCAGAGCGATCCCGTCCAACGCGACCCGGCCCTCGAAGCGTGGTTCGACGGCCTGACCAACGGCCTGCTCGCCGCCCAGCTCGCCGACGGCCGACTGCGCATGGCCTTCCAGCCGGCCCCGGAGGGTGAGCCCGAGAGAGTTTCCGCCGCCGGATGGGCCCTCCTGGCCCTGGCCCGGGCCGACCCTTCCATGACCGACCCGCGTATCGAGCGGGCCCTGCACCGGGCCCTGAGCCATTACCGAACTCGGCCCCAGGCTCAGGAGGATCCGCTGGCCGCCGCCGCCCTGACCCGGGCCTTCGCCCGAGCCTATGGGTGGACCAACGATGCCCGGGCCAGCAGCTTCGTCTTTGACCTCCTGGACCGGCTCGTCCAGCTCCAGGTGACCGCCGAGGCCTGTCCCTGGCCCGAGCTTCACGGGGCCTTCAACGTCCGCCGGCCCGGGGCCATCGGCGTGGACACCGCGACCTATCTGCTGGCCCTGGCCGACGGTCTGGCCCTGGCCCAACGGGTGGGTGACCGGCAACGCACCCAGCGCTACCGGCCCGCCGTGCTGAGTGCCGTTCGTTTCATCCTGCAGTTGGAGTTCCGCGAGGAAGGCTGCTACTACGTCCGCACCCCACGACACGTCCTGGGCGGCGTCCGAGCGGCCCCCTGGGTCAACAGGATCCGGGTCGACCATTGTGCCGAGGCCTTGATGAGCCTGATCCGCGCCCGGCAGGTCCTGTATCCTGATGTATCACGACGCCCGGCCCCTGCCCCACAACCACCAATCGCGCACCCTCCCAAGGAATAGCCGCGCCCGCCAGCAAGCGGTCTGGGGTGCCACGGGCAAACTCGTTTGCCCGTGATGCACGCTTCCGCGGACCGCGCCGTCGATCTCTCCCCGATCGGTCCGTCGTCCCCGCAATAATCGCCCGCCGAATTCGACCATGCCAAAAATAACTCTTGCCGGCCCGCCCTAAAGTGGAACGCCAGCCCTGGCAGCAGTTTCTGCCGGTGCCTGGGGCGCCCGGGCCGCAAGAAATGTGGTGTGCAGGGGGCGCACAGATCGCCGATAACACAGGCGAAGAATGCCGCCTTGGCGTCGCCCCTGCTGGATGGTGAACTGCAGCGGTCGCCCCTCGTGGGCGGTGAACTGCGGTCGCTCCTCGCGGGCGGCTCTTGGGTCCCGACACAGGTCGGGAGAGAAAGCATACTCGTAGTCGGCCGGGCAGGATGACCGGCCTGTGGGATCGGCGACACCGTGCGCCGGACCCGCTGGTTGAGGCTCAGGATGAGCGAACCTCCCCAAATACTCTCCCTGCGCTCCACCCTATCCGGGCGATGGCAGATACCCACCCTGCTGCTGGGCCTCGTGCTGCTTGGCGGCGGCCTCATCGGTATCGCCACCGCTTATCAGCCGGTGGCCTTCCCGGAAGAACTCGGGCGGGTCGCCACGCTCCGCTCCACCGGAGCCCTCCGACGGGCCAACGCATACCTGCTGAACCTGCTGGAGGACCAGGATCGCCCGTCCGAACAGCGCGGTGAGCTGCATCGCCAACTGGCCGGCACCATCTACCAGGCCGAATCGCCCTTGGTGGTTCACACCCGACACAACGTCAAATCGATAATCGCCAATCTCCAAGCCGCCATGCGCTACGGGATCACTCCGGATGGTCCCGACTGGGTCGTCCTCGGTGACGCCTATCGCTGGGCAGACAACCTCGCCGAGGCGGCAGACGCCTATCGCCAGGCCCTGCGCCTCGCCCCCACCCGCCCCGACCGGCTCCGCCGCAACCTCGTCGAGCTGCGTCTGAGACTCGGTCGGCCATTCTCCGCCGAGACCTCCTCGGACCTGGACGCCATCCTGGAAGACCCCTCCGCCTCCCCGGACAACTTCCTCTGGGCCCTGGAGCACAAGATCCTCTGGCAACTCGAGCAAGATGCCACCGACGCCGCCTTGGACTCAGTTCGGGCGGCAGCCGAACGCCTCTCCGGAACTGCCCAACGACCTGCCCTGACCTACTTCGAGGCCCTCTGCCTGTCCAGTCAGGGAACGCGCTACTCCAGCCAGGCCGAGAGTCTGCTTCGCTCCCTGCTAAACGATTGGCAGCCCCACGACATCCTCTGGGCCAAGGCCAACTGGCTTCTGGGCAAGCTCCAACAAAGCGACGATCGCCCCCAGGCGGCCCTCTCCTTCTACGACCAGACCATGCGGACCTTTCAGAAAGGACCCTTGCACGACGCCTGCCGCCTGGGCCGGGCCGAGTGCCTCGCCGCCCTGGAGCGACACCAGCGCTCCTTGGAGGCCTTCGCCGCCCTGACTCCCCGCCTCCTCGAATCGCCGAGGAACCGCTATCCCGTGGGACAGTCCTTCAGCCTGTCTGTCTTGGATCGGGGCGCCGTCCGGGCCACCATCACCGCCATCGGAGAATCATTGCTGCAAGCCGGGGAACTACCATCCGGAATCGCCTACCTGCGTTTGGCTTCCGACCTGGTCGAGGCTTCGGATAACGAGGGGAAGGCCTATTACGCCGCCCGAATCGCCGCTGCCCTGACCGAACTTGCTCGAGCGGCCTCGTCCGGCAAGAGCGACACCCAACCTGACCCCGATCAGAGCCGCGACCGTCAGGGAGAGGTGCCCGGGTCAACGAACGATCAGAGCCGCGACCGCCAGGGAGCGGCCCACGCCCGGGCCAAGGAGTTCTTCCGCCAGGCCGGCGAAACGTACCTGATCTTGGCCGGACTTCAGACCCGGGACGAAGACAGCGCTGCCACCTCGATGGAACTGGCCGCCGACAGCTTCGATGCCGCCGGCCTGACCCAACGTGCCGTCGAGACCCTGGCCCGCTTCGTCCGCGAACATCCCGCCAGCGACCGACGGGCGGCGGCCTTGTTCCGCCTGGGCCAGGGCTATCAGGCAATGAAGCAATACCCCCAGGCCGTCGCCGCCTATGAACAAGCCATCGAGGAATACCCTCGGCTTCTAGCCGCCCACTCCTCCATGGTGCCCCTGGCCGAGTGCCTCCTGGCCATGGGCGGCCGGGACGCCAAACGAGGAGCCGACCTGCTGATCGGAATCGTCGATGACGAAGGTCCCGAATCACTCTTCGACCCCCGGGCCAAAGAGTACCACGACGCCCTATTCCGGCTCGCCGAGTACTACACTCAGGCTGATGAACAGGAGGTCCCCGGTCATTTCGAGAAGGCCATCGCCAGGTTGGAAGATGCCGTCGCCTTGTACCCCGACGACCCGCGGATCACCCGACTCATCTTCCTGCTGGGCGACGCCTACCTCCAGAGCGCCACCATCCTCCGCGAGGAGGATCGTACCGGACTCAGCGAGCAGGCCACTACCCAACTGCTGGCCGAGGCGGATCGGCGCCTGCGCCGGGCACTGGAGGCCTTCGATCGGGTGATTGCCGCCCTGGCTCCGCATGACACCTCGTCTCTAACCCAACTAGACCGGACCCACCTTCGAGGAAGCTACCTCTACCGTGCGGACAGTCTCTTCGATCTCGGCCTCCACGAGCAGGCCATCGAGGCCTACAACGAGGCCGTCTGGAGGTATGAGAACCTGCCCGCGGCCATCTCCGCCTCGATGCAGATCGTTCATTGTCATCAGCGTCTCGGGCAAACCGACCAGGCCCGAGCGGCCATCGAGCGGCTTGGCTGGCTCCTGGCCAAGATCCCCGCCTCGGCCTTCGAAACCGAGAGGGGAATGTCATCCAAACAATACTGGGAAAACATGCTCAGCCAGCTTCGAGGGACTGGGATTCAGTAACGTCGCCCCTCGTGGGCGGCGTGAGGTATATCGATGGATGAAACCGGACAGCATGACGACGACTTACGCCTGGTCAGCCTGCTCAAACACCAGCGGACCCTCTATCGGCGCCTGAGGCTCCTGGCCGACCGACAGAACGCCCTCGTTGTCCAGAGCGACGCCCAACCACTCTTGGAGCTGTTGGCCGATCGGCAGAGGCTGGTCGATGGCCTGGTCGGGCTCAGCGAAAAGATGGCCCCCTATCGACGGAATTGGACCAGCACCTACGCCACGCTCGACGAGCCTACTCGCAAGGTGGTTGCCGGACTGCTGGAAGAGGCCAATTCCGCCCTGGGTTCGGTGCTCCAGAGTGATAACCGCGATACCGCCACCCTGGCCGCCAAACGCCAGGATTTCGCCGACCGTCTGACCACTGCCGAAACCGGCAGCCGGGCCAGCGCCGCCTATGCCTCCGCCGGGGCCGGCGCCTCCCGGCCAGTTACGGACGCCACGGTATGACCGCCCAGGCCACCCAACCCCGACTGGTGCTGACCCAGCGCGAGCGCGAGCTGGGGGCCATCATCTCGTCCTACAACGACGTCACCGATCGGTTGAAGGGCGCCCACGAGCGACTCTGCGAGGAGGTCACCAGATTGCGCGAGGAGTTGCGACAGAAGAACGCCGAACTCCGCCGCCGCGAGCGGCTGGCCGCCCTGGGCGAGATGGCCGCCGGGCTGGCCCACGAAATCCGCAATCCCTTGGGGGGTATAGCCCTATCCGCCTCGAAGCTGGAAAAGGACCTGGCCCCCCGGCCCAAGTCCCGGGCCGCCGCCGTCAGGATATCCCAGGGCGTTCGCTCCCTGGAGAAACTCGTATCCCAAATCCTGGACTTTGCCCAGGACTACCGGCTCGATCGTCGCCCCGGCCGACTCGGTGAGGTCCTCTCCGCCGTCGAAGACAGCGTCCGGCCCTGGGCCGCCGAGCACGGGGTGACCGTCTCCATCGAGCCCTCGGCTTTGGCCGTCGAGGCCTTCTGCGATCAGTACCGCTTGCGGCAAGTGCTGGTCAACCTGGTGTTGAACGGCATTCAGTCCGCTGATCGCGGCGGGCACGTCTGGGTTTCGGCCAAGCCAACCGATCCTGCGCCCGATGGTGAAGCCGCCGGGACCCCAGGGGGAATTGAAATCGAAGTACGCGACGACGGACCGGGCATCCCCGCCGACCGATTGGATCGCATCTTCAATCCGTTCTTCACCACCCGGTCCGAGGGAACCGGTCTGGGTTTGGCCATCGTTCACGGAATCGTCGAGGCCCACGGTGGAACGATCCGGGCGGACAATTGCCCGGCCTCCGGAGCCAGATTTGTAGTCCGACTGCCCCCCGAGTCGGAGGACCGAGAGTGTATTGACCCGTTACCGGTACCCGCCTTGGGCTCCGGCGACGAAGGAGTTTCTCGAGACGCGAAGGACTAGCCACTTGGCCCGGCCCTTGCTGACCGGCGGCCCGGGTGGTGGTCCTCAGATAGCAAGCCGCGGAGCCCGCCGACCGTCCGGTTCGGTCGGAAGGGCGACGCCCTGAATGGAGCGGTAGATATGGCCCGGGTATGCATTATCGATGACCAGGACGTCATGCGTGATTCTCTAACCGACATCCTCGGGTCCCAGGGATACGAGGTCACCAGCTATGCCGATCCCCGGCCCGCCCTGGCCGCCGCCGGCTCCTCGAGGTTCGACGCCATCGTCTGCGACTTGAAAATGCCCGAGGTGGACGGCATCGAATTCCTGCGAACCCTGAGATCACGCGGCGCCGAAACGCCGTTTGTACTGATGACCGCCTATGCCACCGTCTCCACCGCCGTCGAGGCCATGAAACTCGGGGCCTTCGACTACATCCAAAAACCCTTTGACGCCGACCAGATCGGCCTGGTCGTCGAGCGAGCCGTCGCCTTCCGCAAGCTCCGCGGGGAAAACGAGGCCCTGCGGGCTTCCCTCCAGGACCTCGCCGGAGACGCCGAACTCGTCGGTTCCGGCCGCGTCATGCGCCAGGTACGCACCCAGATCGATCGCCTGGCCAAGAGCCAGGCCACCATCCTCATCCAGGGTGAAAGCGGAACCGGCAAGGAATTGGTCGCCCGGGCCGTCCACGCCGCCTCGCCCCGGGCCGACGGGCCCATGATGTGCATCAACTGCGCCGCCATGTCCCCGACCCTCCTGGAGAGCGAGCTGTTCGGCCACGAACGTGGGGCCTTCACCGGTGCCGACCGACTCCGCAAGGGCCGGTTCGAACTGGCCTCCGGGGGCACCTTGCTGCTCGACGAGATCAGCGAGGTTCCCCTACCGGTCCAGGCCAAGCTCCTCCGCGTCCTCCAGGAACGCGAGTTCGAGCGGGTGGGCAGCAGCAGCACCCAGCGGACCGACGTCCGGGTCATCGCCACCACCAACCGAGACTTGTCCGACTGGGTGGCCCGGCGCCGCTTCCGGGAAGACCTCTTCTTCCGGGTCAGTGTCCTGCCGCTGAGCCTCCCGCCCCTCCGCGACCGACGCGAGGACATCCACGAGTTGGTCGAGTTCTTCCTCGGGCAAATCGCCCGACGAGAAGGGAGTGACCCCAAGAAGATCGCCTTCCAGGCCCTCAAGGCCATGGAGAACTACCATTGGCCGGGCAACGTCCGGGAGCTGCAAAACGTCTGCGAGCGCGCCGTCGTCCTGAGCCAGAATAACGAGATCGATGCCGCCCTCATCGAACCGTGGCTGGCCTCCGACATGAGGATCGAGAACCTGTCACGCCCCCTGCGCCCCGGCCACATGATGGAAGACATGCAACGCTGCCTGATCGAGCAGACCCTGGTCCGCTTCAACGGGCACCGTGAGAAAACGGCCAAGGCCCTGGGCATCGGCGTGCGAACCTTGGGCATGAAGCTGAAACGTTGGCGCGAGGAAGCGGCCATGCAGATGCCGCAAGTCCAGCGCCGGGCCGTCTGATCGCCCGATTTCACGGGGGCGCAGACTTTGCGCCACCCGGCAGATATTGCCGTCGGGGCGGACCAGGTTCAGATAACATGGGAGTTTCTGGCCGCCCTGCAGCAGGATGTTTCGTGGCATGACGCTTGCCTGAACCAGGCTCGGCGGCCTTGCGCCGCCAACCAGGGAGATGAACTACCGTGTTCGTGGCGGATATTACCAGTGGCGGCGCCTTCCCCATGCTGGAGAAGACCATGGCCTTCACCGAGGCCAACAACCGCATGATCGCCACCAACATCGCCAACATCACCACCCCGGGCTACCGCACCAAGCAACTGGACGTCTCCGCCTTTCAGGACGCCTTGCGCCAGGCCGCCCAACAGCGGGCCGATCGCGGCGGCGAGTTTCGTCTGCCGGAAACCAATCAGATCCGCCTGGACCGGGCCGGCCACCTGCAGGTCTCGCCCCAAGAGGAGCCCGTCGAAAACCTCCTCTTCCAGGATCGCACCAACGCCCGGATCGAGCGACAGATGGCCCTGCTGGCCGAGAACGCCATGATGAATCAGGTCGCCTCCGAGCTGCTGAAAGGGAACTACAACGGCATCGCCAAGGCTATCCGCGGCCGAGCGCGCTAGGGGTGGCCGCCGGCGAATGCCATGAGGTGATTAGACATGTTCGGCGCATTGGATATCAGTACCTCCGGCCTGGTCGCTCAACGGATCCAGATTGACACCATCGCCGGCAATATTGCCAACGCCCACACCACCCGCCGCGCCGACGGGCGCCCCGGCCCCTATCTGCGCCGCGTCGCCCTCCTGGCCTCGGGAGACAACCAGGGGCACCCGGGCGTTCGGGTCCACAGCGTGATCGAAGACACCAGCAGCCAGCCGAGGCAGGTCAGGGATCCCGGACATCCCGACGCCGACGCCAATGGAATCGTCTATTACCCGAACGTGGACATGTCCACCGAGATGATAAACGGAATGGTCGCCGTTCGGGCCTACGAGGCCAACATCACGGCCATGGAGGCCACCAAATCGATCGTGGCCAGCACGCTCCGCATCCTGGGATAGACCATTAATGCCCTGCCGCGGAGCGGAGAGAGACCCGATGCCGAGGAGTCCTGACAGGACTGCGAACCTCTGGTCGCAACAGGATGGTGACAGTTATGGCTGATCCCACGATTGGAAGCGGTGCCCTGGGCCCCTTGCGGCCCACCGATCCGACCACCCACGCCTCTCCGCAACCGGCGATCGGCAAGGATTTTCAATCCCACCTGCTGGAAAGCCTCGAAAAGGTCAACCAGTTGCAGCTCGATGCGGACGCCGGGGTCCAGAAGCTCCTGACCGGTGAATCCGACAACGTCGCCGAAGTCTTCAGCGCTACCCGAAAGGCCGGTGTAGCCTTCGATCTCTTGATGGAGATCCGCAACAAGCTGATGGATGCCTACACCGAACTGAAGCAGATGCGGGTCTAGGGTGAAGATTCACGGACACTGTATTGCACTGACAATATATCGAAACAGTGACCCGACCGTGCTCCTCGCGGCCGGACCCGAACGGGCCACACCACAGCACAGGGATGTGAGGCTGGCCAACCACAGTCGGTAACGGATTGCCATGGAATTCCTCAACGCCCAAGCCAAGTTCGTCGCCGAACAGTTCCGGGGAATGTCCACCTCCCAGCGGGTGGCCATCTTCCTGCTGGTGGTGGTCCTGGTGGGCGGCATGTGGGGTCTGATCCAATGGAGCGGGCAGCCGGCCTGGACGCCGCTGCTGGACCAACAGCTCTCCGCCGAAGACGTCCAACGCGTCGAGGCCCAGTTGGCCATGATCGGTGAGGAGACCAAGCTCGAGGGTGATCGAATCCTGGTCCGCGGCGGCCAAGACAATCGTCGCCGGCTGCACGCCTTGCTGGCCCAGAAAAACGCCCTCCCCAAAGACATCAGCCTGACCTACATGAGCCTGGTCCAGGAAGACAACGTCTGGGAAAGCGACCAGAAGAGCCGCTGGAAACAGTACCGCGCCCTGGAGGTCGAACTCTCCATGGTGGTGGCCGGCTTCAACGACATCGACGACGCCCGCGTGCAGATCGTCGTCCCCGAGAGGAGAGGCCTCTCCCGGCGGGCCTCCACCGCCAGCGCCAGCATCAAGGTCGATCTGGCCGGCGGACAGGCCCTGGGCAAGCAGAAGGTCCTGGCCATCGCCAGCTATGTCGCCGGGGCGGTACCCGGCTTGGAAGTGCGGAACGTCACCATCACCGACGGCAGCATGTCTTACCGCCCCCGAGATCCTTCCGAGGGCCCCCCGCCGGACCTGCTGGACATCCAGCGCAAGCACGAAAACCACTACACCCAGAAGATCTACGACCAGCTGAAGCACATCAGGGGCATCGTGGTAAACGTCCATGCCAAGTTGCGCCAGAATGACGAGCACCGCCAGGCCATCAAACTAGGCCCCACCCAGGTCAGCAAGGAAAGAACCCAGAGCCAGGAAAGCACCGGACCTTCACTTGCCGGTGGACCGGGCGTTCGGCCCAACACCGGCAGAAAGTTGGGGGAAAGCACCCCGGGGACATCCAGCACCACCGAAGAATCCGAGACCGAACTCGCCGGCCTCCGCGACGAGGAACGGATTGACAGCGACGAGCTGCGCGGCACCCTCGAAATGCTGACCGTCTCCATCAATGTTCCCCATAGCTATCTGCTGCGCATCCTCGAGGCCCAGCAGCCCGATACCCAGGATGCCTCTCCGGCGGCCATCCAGAAAATCGCCGACGTCGAGCTGCCCAAGATCCGCGATCATGTCAGGCCTCTGATCGGGGCCACCGACACCAAGGACCGCAAGCTGGTGGTGGTCGATTGGTACCAGGACATGCCGGAGGAAGAACTGGTCGTCCCCGCCACCGCCCAGCTCGGAGTGGTCACCTTGGCCCGGGATTATGCCCCCCAGGCCGGGCTCGGATTGTTGGCCGCCTTCAGCCTGTTCATGGTCTTCCGCATCGCCAAAAAGGCCCAGGTCGACTTCATGGGAGCCAGCGCCGCCGTCGCCGATGGAGCTGTCCCCGAGCCATCTTTGGAATCCCTCAGCGGCGGAACCGCCGCGGTCGGCGAAGTCCAGGAAATGGACGGCGTCCTGGTTGGGCAGGAGGTGGACGAGAACACCGTTCGTATCCAACAGATCGTCAAGCAGATTGGTCAGATGGTGGAAGAAGATCCCGCCGTGGCCACCAACATCGTCGAACACTGGTTGAAGGACCAGGTTTAGGAGACCAGCGCAGTGGCAGGTCCGTCTCGCAAGAACACTACCGGTGCCGAGGAAGAAGAGCTGTCCGGGCCTCGCAAGGTGGCCATCCTCCTGGTCAGCCTGGACAAGGAGCACGCCAGCAAGGTCCTCCAGCAACTCGACGAGGCCAAGGTCGAGATCGTCTCCCGCGAGATCGCCCACCTGGACAACGTCACCGAGGCCCAAAAACGCGAAGTCGTCGAGGAGTTTCACTCCCTCGCCCTGGCCCGGGCCCATGTCGACGCCGGAGGATTGAGCTACGCCCGGGTGCTGCTCAGCCAGTCGCTGCCCAAGGAAGATTCCGATCGCATCATGTCCCAGATCGAGCGGCAGTACTACGCCCGGCCCTTCACCTTCCTGCAGAAGGCCGAGGCCGAAAACCTGCTCACCTTCATCCAGGACGAGCACCCCCAGACCATCGCCCTGATCCTGGCCCACCTCTCCGCGGACCAGGCCAGCGAGATCCTGGTAGGCCTCTCCGAGGAAAAGCGCGTCGAAGTCGTAAGCCGCATCTCCCGCATGGAGCAGACCAGCCCCGAGGTGATCAAGGAAGTCGAGCGCGGCCTGGAGAAACGGCTCAGCGGTGTGATGGCCGACGGCCTGCAGCGGGTCGGCGGGGTGGAGTCGGTCGCCGAAATCCTCAACCTCACCGATCGGACCACGGAGAAAGGCATCCTCGAAGCGCTCAGCGAAGATGATCCCGACCTGGTCGAGCAGATCAGACGCCTGATGTTCGTCTTCGAGGACATCCTCCTGGTCAATGACAAGGGCATCCAGGGAGTCCTCAAGGAGGTCGAGACCAGCGATCTGGTCCTCGCCCTGCGCACCGCCACCGACGACCTGAAGGAGAAGATCTTCTCCAACATGTCCGATCGGGCGGTGACCATGATCAGAGAGGAAATGGAGTACATGGGCCCCGTGCGCCTCAGTGACGTCGAGATGGCCCAGCAGAAAATCGTCGACGTGGTCCGCCGGTTGGAAGACGCCGGGGAGATCATCATCGCCGGACGTGGTGGTGAGAAGGAACTGATCGTATGAGCGGAGTGATCATCAAGGCCGGAGACACGCGCGTATCGACCCGGGGAATGTACGGCCTCGATCTGCGGGACATCTCCCGGCAGGCCGACCTCATGCTCTCCGAGGCCCGCGCCGAGGCCGAGAGCATCATCGCCGATGCCCGCCGGCAGGGCCATGACCAGCGTCAAGCCATCCTCGAGGAAGCCCGCCGCGAAGGTCATGCAAAAGGTCTGGCCGAGGGTCAGGCCGCCGGTCGGGAGGCCGGCCTGACCGAGTGCCGCCGGCAGTTTGCCGATCAGCAGGCCGACTTGATCTCCTCCCTGACCGGTCTTTTCGAGGCCTTCAGCGCCCGCCGCGAGCAAATGTACCTCGCCGCCCGGCGCGACGTGGTCATCCTGGCCGTCGCCATCGCCCGGCGAATCTCCCGCAAACTTACCGCGATCGAAGATATGGCCCTCGACGCCGCCACCGAGGCCTGCGCCGAGGCCCTCGACTTGGTGCGCGAGGCGACCGACGCCACCGTGCGGATCCACCCCCAAGACCGGGCCGCCCTCCAACGCGTGGCCGAAGAGTTGGCCGGCTCGATGGAGTCCGCGCGACACATTCGCCTGGTCGAGGATGACTCGATAAGCCGTGGAGGCGTCATCGTCGAGACCGCCGAAAGCACGATTGATGCCACCGTCGACGCCCGCGTCGAACGGATTGCAGATGAACTGGTTACCGACTGGCGCGAGCGATCAAGGACATTGTCGTTGGAAGAATGATCGCGCCGGCGGAGTAGCAAACGACACCCAAACGGTGACCCGGGCGTATCGCCTGGTTCCCCACCGCCACCGGCCGCGGGCGGTCGGCCTGGAAGAACGTCGCAGAGTGCGAGCCTGCAGCAATGAGCATCTTGGCTGAACAAATCGAAACCGCCCGAACCACCGGGACCCTGGGCGTCACCGGCCGAGTCTTGTCGGCCACCGGGCTGACCGTCCAGGTCGCCGGCCTGCCCGTGCCGGTCGGCTCCCTATGCGAGATCGCCGTCGGCCACGATCGCAAGGTCACCGCCGAGGTGATCGGCTTCCGTCGCGACGCCACCCTGCTCATGCCCCTCTACGGGGCCCAGGGTCTGACCAAAGGCCAGCCCGTTCGTCATGTGACCAGCTCGCAGAGGGTGCCCATCTGCCCGGACCTCCTGGGCCGGGTGGTTGACGGCATGGGCCTGCCCTGCGACGGCGGACCGCCGATCTCCGCGGATACGTACTACCCTTTGCATCGCCCCGCTCCCGATGCCGTCTCCCGCCCGCGGATCGACGCCCCCATGTCGGTCGGCATTCGATCGGTCAACGCCTTGCTCACCCTCGGTCGCGGCCAACGCCTGGGCATCTTCGCCGGAACCGGCGTCGGAAAGAGCATCCTCCTGGGCATGATGGCCCGCTACACCGCCGCCGATGTCACCGTCATCGCCCTGGTCGGCGAGCGCGGCCGCGAAGTCGCCGAGTTCATCTCCAAAGACCTCGGCCCCGAGGGCCTCAAACGCTCCGTCCTGGTGGTCAGCACCTCCGACCAGTCGCCTCCCCTCCGCGTCCGAGCTTGTTTTGTCGCCACCGCCATCGCCGAGTACTTCCGCGACCAAGGGGCCAACGTCCTCTTTCTCATGGACTCGGTCACGCGCATGGCCATGGCCGGACGACAGATCGGCCTGGCCGCCGGTGAACCGCCGGCTACCAAGGGATATCCCCCCAGCGTCTTCGCCGCCCTGCCCAAGCTCCTGGAACGCTGCGGCCGAACCGACGCCGGCTCCATCACCGGGCTCTTTGCCGTACTCGTCGAGGCCGACGACATCACCGAGCCCATCGCCGACGCCGTCCGCGGCATCCTCGACGGCCACATCTGGCTCTCCCGCCGCCTGGCCAATCGCGGGCAATACCCGGCCGTGGACGTCCTGGAGAGCATCAGCCGGGTCATGCCCGATGTCGCCAACTCCCCGCAGCTCGAAGCCGCCCGCACCGTCAAGCGTCTCCTCTCCATCTGGGCGGAGATCGAGGACTTGGTGACCATCGGGGCCTACGCCTCGGGCAGCAATGCCGAATACGACCTGGCCATACGCATGCGCCCGGCCATCGAGGAATTCATGCGCCAGCCGATCGCCCAGGGCGTCGATTACGAAACCTCATGTGCCGAACTGATGGCCTTGACCGCCGAAATCGAGAAGGCCGAAGCCACCATCCGGCAGGCCGGCAAGCAGACCGACAACGCCAATACCGATCAGACAAAACAGACTCCCCCGGGGGCGGCCCGCGGCCCGGCGACCAAACCGGTCGCTCGATCCGCCCCGCCCGGCCCGACCGCGAGCAATCGTGTCGCCCAGCCCGGGCAGACCACCAGCGCTCGGGTCACTCACCCCGGGCCGACCTTGACGCCACCGCCGCCGCCGGTGAATGCCGCCCCGAAAATACCGGCGCCGACGCCGTAGCAGACTGGTATGTTGCCCATGGCCAAGAGA
>CAZFMS010000040.1:0-19625 GCA_964520125.1 uncultured Planctomycetaceae bacterium | reverse complement strand
GCCTTGAGGCTCAAGGGCCAGCACACCGCGGCCCTGGAACTCGCCGACTGGACGGCCGAGCATTCCGGCTCGCGGGCCAGAAAGCTGATCCTCAAGGCCCATCTCTACGCCCAGTCCGGCGACCTGGACCAGGCCCAACTGGCCTTCAAGCAGGCTACATCGGTGGAGCGAGACAACCCTGCGGCCCACGCCGAGCTGGGCTTGTTCTACTTGCGCTGTGGCAACGAGCCGGCCGCCATCAGCAGCCTGCGGCGGGCTTACAAGCTGGACCCCGGGACCCCCGGAGTGGTCACCACCTTGACCCGACTCGACGCCCTGCCCGACTCGCCCGAACCCGACTGACCCCCCCACGGCGGCGGCCGGGAGAAACACTCCTCAATACTCGCGGCCGGCCTTACGGATCCTTCTCGATGTTGTACTTCTTGACCCGGTAGCGGAGGTTGTCGCGGCTGATGCCCAGGCTGCGGGCCGCCTTGGACTGGTTCCAGGCGTTCGCCCGCAGGGCCTTGATGATCATCGCCTTCTCGTACCCCCATAGGGAGGACTCCACCTGGCCGTCGGTGGTCGCGGGGTGGTCGCCGACGACCTCGCGCGGCAGGTGGGCGGGAGAGACCAGGTTCCCGTCCACCAGAAGCACGGCTCGCTCCATCACGTTCTGCAACTCACGCACGTTGCCCGGCCAGTCATAGCCGGCCAGCAGGGCCATGGCCTGGTCACTGATCTCCGGTTGGGGGCAGACCAGTTGGGAGGCGGCCACCTGAATGAAATGCTCGACCAGCAACGGGATATCTTCCCGACGCTGTCGCAAGGGAGGCAGGTCGATCGGAAAGACGTTCAACCGGTAGTACAGATCCTCGCGAAAGGTGCCGCTCTCGAGGCCTTCGCGGAGGTTGCGATTGGTGGCGGCGATGATCCTCGCGTCGGTGGAGATCGTCTTGGTCCCCCCCACGCGCACGAACTCCTTCTCCTGCAACACCCGCAGCAGCTTGACCTGGGTGCTCAGAGAGATGTCGCCGATCTCGTCGAGGAAAAGCGTCCCCCCGTCGGCCATCTCGAAGCGCCCCATCTTGTCGCTTTGGGCCCCGGTGAAGGCCCCTTTCTCGTGGCCGAACAGCTCACTCTCCAGGAGGGTCTCCGGCAAGGCGGCGCAGTTGATGGCGATGAAGGGTCGGGCCTGACGCGGGCTGGCGGTGTGGATCTGGCGGGCGGTGATTTCCTTGCCCGTGCCGGTCTCGCCCAACAGGAGCACCGTCGCGTTGCTGCCGGCCACGCGGGTGACCATGTCGGTCACCTGCCGCAGGGCTGCGGAGCTGCCGATGATCGGAGCGGGCGCCTTGAGGCTCTCCCGCAGGCCGCGGTTCTCTCGGACGACAGTGGCGTGGATGGCGGCGTTGTGGGCCGCGTTGGCCGCCAGGTTGGCGAAGATCTGGAGGAGATTCAGATCTTCATCGTCGTAGGCGCTGCCGTTGATCTTGTTGAGGACCTCGACCACTCCGACCACGGCGTCCCTCCAAATCATGGGGGCCGCCATCAGGCCGCGGGTCTGGAAGCTGCTCTTGGCATCGATGCCTCGGAAGAAGTCGCCACAATCATTGACGTCGGGAACGATCCGCGGCTTGCCCGAGGAGGCCACGCTGCCGGCCACGCCCAATTCGGCGTCGAACTCCTCACCCAGCAAGGCCGGCCCCCGATCACCCACCGCCGCCCGGAAGACCAGCCGCCCACGTCGTTTGTCCAGCAGCAGCACGCTGGAGGCCTCGGCCCGGAGCACGGCGGCGGCCTTCAGAGCGATGGCCTCCAAGACCTCGTCCATGTCCAAGGAGGCGTTGATTGCCGCGGAGGCCTCGACCAGGGCGGAGACCGCCCGAGGGGAGAGGCCGCGATAGGTCTGGGTCTTGGCCACGTTAAACCTGCTCCGTGGAGCCCGTGCGACGGCCGGCCCGCGGGGCAGCGCCGGGCCCACCACGGTCCGGAAGCCTGCTCACCGGTGCCGGCAGGCAACCGCCGTGCCATGGCCGGACCGGCCGCTAACTCCTGACCGGAACGATACTTTTGACCCCTCAGGGCGTCAAGAGTAAATTGCTCCCCGGCCTATGCGGCCGGCGACTTGAAAATCCCCAACCGCCCCGAACCGCCCCACTCCCGCGGGCGTACTAACGACAGGATTGAGGTGGACCGAGAACAAGCAGGAACGGAGAGCGCCTCCGATGAGCGACTGCTGGCTGGCTTCCTGGCCGGGGACGAAAAGGCCTTCACCGCCCTGGTCGAGAGGTACAGCCAGGAGCTTTTTCAGTTCGTTGCCCGGTTCGTTCGGAGTCCGGCCGCGGCCGAGGACGTCCTCCAAGAGACTTTCGTCCAGGTCTACCAGGCCGCGGCCGGCTTCGATCCTTCGCGGCGTTTCCGGCCCTGGATGTTCACTATTGCCGCCAACAAGGCTCGTGATTATCTCCGAGGACGGGCTCGCAAGAAGGAAGTCCCCCTGTCGACCGCCTCCTCGTCAGATTCGTCAGAGGAGGTGAGCTATCTCGACTTTCTCTCCGACTCCTCGTCGGCGCCGAGTGAGAGGCTGGAGGCCGACGAACGCCAAGAGGTGGTGCGTTCCATCGTATCGCAGATGCCGGACCACTTGCGAGAGGTGCTGGTGCTGGGCTACTACCACCGTTTTCCTTACCGAGAGATGGCCGAGGTGCTGTCGATCCCGCTGGGCACGGTGAAGAGTCGCCTGCACGCCGCGGTGTCCTACTTCGCGGTCGCCTACCGGCGGGAGGAAGAAACCCGGAGCGACGGGTCGTCGTAGAGACCGGCGAACCATCTGCCGGCCGCAACCCGGCTCTGAAACTGAGGCTGCTCGAGAACATGGCCCAACCAACAAGAGAACCAGACCCCCGACTGGCCGCCGAACTGCTCGGCTATCACCTGGGCATAGTCGATGAGGAGACCCGCGCTCGGGTCCAGGCATCCTTTGATGACCCGGCGGACTTGGCCTCGGCTTGCCGCTCTTTGCAGACGCTGATCGCCCCGCTCGACGCCGAGCCGGCCCCGGCAGCGCCGGCGGACCTGGTGGCGGGCATCATGGATCGGCTCCGCGAATCTCCGTCCTTCGTCTCGCGAAAGACCGGCCACTCATCGATCGAAGAAGCCGGGACCATCCTGAAGATGCCCCTTCCCGCTCCGTCACCATCGGGGACGAAACTGCCCGCCGCGGGAGATCGGGGGACCGGTGGCGGCCCGCCGATGTCGCTTCGCGATCTGATGAGTCTGGCAGCGGCGATCCTGATCTTTGTCGGCATATTCGTTCCTGGTTTTCACACCGCCCAAACCGCCGCCGAACGCACCATGTGTGCCAGCAACCTCCGCCAGATCGGCAATGGCTATGTCGGATACGCCGAAACCTACGGCAGCCATTGGCCTTACGCCGGGGAGGCACCTTCCGGGGCTTCGTGGATCCGCACGGCCCGGCCCGGTGTGCCCCGGATGAGCAACTCGCAGCACGTATTCAAACTGGTCCTCGGCCGATACACCGTCCCCCAGGCCTTCATCTGTCCGGGGCGCGATGAGGATATCCCGCTCTTCACCGATTCGTTGGAGCCGTTCGACGATTTTCCCGACCCTAAGAACATCAGTTACACCACGAACTTAGTCACCGGACCATGGATGCAGGGAGAATTCTCCGCCCGCATGCCCCTCGCCGCCGACCCGACGCCGCTGGTCGACCAGCACCGCCGACTAGTCCCCCTGGGCCGCGCCTCGTTGAACTCGAACAGCCACGGCAAGTCGACCGGCCAGAATGTCCTCCGCTACGATGTCAGTGTCCGGTTCTTCCGGACCCCTAACGTAGGCATCGAGAACGACGATATCTATCGCCTGGACGGCGTTCGCGAGTATAATGGCCTGGAGAGACCCAGATCGCGCAGCGACGCCTTTTTGATCCCCTAGGGATCCGCCGGAGTCGCGACCATGATGCCCGCCGCCAACGCCCGGAACCCCTGGGAGCGTATCGAACTTAGCGAGGGGGACATCACCAGGTTCCAGGGCGACGCCATCGTCAACGCCGCCAACTCGACCCTGCTGGGCGGAGGCGGAGTAGACGGGGCCATTCACCGCGCCGCGGGCCCGGCCCTCCTCGAAGAATGCCGCACCATCGGCGGCTGCCCCTGCGGCCAGGCCCGGATCACCAAGGCCTACGACCTGCCCTGCTCCTACGTGATCCACACCGTGGGCCCGGTATATCGTGACGGCCGGCACGGTGAGGCCGAGTCGCTCAGGTCGTGCTACGCCATCAGCCTGGACCTGGCCGTCGAGAAAGGGATCAAGACCGTGGCCTTTCCGGCCATAAGTTGCGGCGTGTACGGCTACCCCATCCCGCAGGCCGCCCGAATCGCCCTGTCCACCACCGCCGAGTTCCTTCGGGGCCACCAGCAAGTCCAGAAGGTCACGTTCGTCCTGTTCGGCCAGGATGCCTTGGAGGCCTACCGGGTGGCCCGAGACGAACTTGCCGCCGCCGATTGAGCCCCCGGGTTAAAGCTGAACCCAGATCAGTCGGACGAGGCAACAGTGGCAGCCGCGGACGACGGCCGGGGGCGACTGATCAGCCGCCGAGATGCCCCGGCGCGGTCCTTGACCGTGCCACCGCCGCAAGCCTACCATCTCGATCCGCCAGATGAGTTCCAAACGTTCTCGATTGCCCAAGGTCATCGTTGTCGCGTGTGTCATCACCTACGCCGTGGCGGTGCTGTCGGTCGGCGCCTATCGGGCCCGCGAAGACCAGTCCTCGACCAGCGATTTCGACGATTTCTGGAAGACCGGTCGCCACTTCCTCCAGACCGGCGAGCTGGTCGAAGACTACGGGGTGCATAACTACCTGCCTTTCTTCGTCCTGTTCGCGGCACCCTTCTCGATCCTGCCCATCAAGGTGGCCAGCGTCGCGTTCAACGCGGTCGCTCTTGGGGGATTTGCCCTCACGGTGAGAATCGTCGACCGCTGGCTCAGGGATGATGCGGGAGCTGGTTCTCCCGAGGCTACCGCCGCCCCACCAGGCGGCAACCCGCAGCCCGGCCCGAAGATAGACCTCATCGGCACCGTGGTCATGGTCCTGCCCTATGTAACCGGCTGCCTGGTCATGGGGCAGATGGCCCTCTACACCCTGACCATGCTGGTGCTGTGCTGGAATGGCTTGGAGAAGCGTCGCCAGGCATCCGCCGGGCTGTGGCTGGCCCTGGCGATCTCGACCAAGGTCTATCCCATCGTGGTGGTCGGTTTTTTTCTGTTGAGAGGCAAGTGGCAAGTGCTGGCGGCCACGCTGGGGGGCCTGGTGGTCATGAACGTGGTGCTGCCCGGTCTGGTCTTCGGCGCCTCCGATGCCTGGCGATTACACCGCGACTTCTGGCAGCGCAGCGTCAGCGGCCAGAGCAGTTTCCACCTGGCGGTCGTGGACTCCAACAAAATGAGCTACACCAACCAGTCCTCGGCCCTGGTGGCCCGACGCTACACTCGACCAACGGACAGCGGGGTCGATCGACCCGACGGCCGACCGCGATTCATCAACCTGGTCAATTGGGACGCCGCCCCGGTCGGCATCGCCGGGCTCCGGCTGGCCCGCGTACAATGGCTCTTGGCCGCGGCCTACGCCGCCATCACCGCCGCGACTGCATGGGTTTGCCGCCCTCGAGCCCGCGTCCTCACCATGCCACGAATGCGGCACGAGTACGCGGCATTTGTTCTGCTGGGCCTGCTGCTCTCTCCTATTGTCTGGAGCTTCTACTACGGCCTCTGCTATCTTCCCCTGGCCTTGCTCAACCGGCGGGCCGTGGACCAATGGCGCGCTGGGCGCCGGCTGACGGGCTCAACGCTCACCGCCGCCGCTTGGTGGCTCGCCGTCCCGGCTTTGGCGAGCCCGTTGATGCGCATGGGCGGCTATCACCTGCTGGCCACGCTGGCCCTCTTGGTCACCATGTTGGTCCTGGCATCCCGCCAGGGTCCAGACATTGCCGCTCAGGCCAATCCCTGAGCCTGGCCCCAGGCCGCCCGTCTCCGAGTAACGAGTTCAGCGGCGCAAGAAACGGGTCGCGAGCGGCAGTACCGCTCGCGACCCGTTTAGCTAACAAGCCTCATCCGGTGACGGTCCGGCGAGGACCGCACACCTGGGATTCTCAATCAGCGACGAGACGTCGCTGGGTTGGATGGTCCGGTCTCGAAGGTCGGCTTCTCGCGGAACCACGGGCGATAGATCGCCTTGACCGTACTCTCGTCGAGAATAGTCAATACGATGGTCGCCTCGCCGGGGGTCTGCTCGACGCCGTCAATAACCCAACCCACGAAGTCCGCACCCCGGTGGTTGGTATCCGCCGTGAGGGTGACGACGCTCGTTTCGGGCCAGGTTCGGTTGAAGTTGGCGAACCCGCCGCCGTCCAAGCAGTTGTCCAGCGGGCTGATGTCGACCCAGGTTCCAGCCACGGTCGACCGAACGGCCACGGTGCCCGGTCCAGCACCCGGCGGCACGAGCCGGACGCAATCGCTCTCGCTGGTGAACTCTCTCCCGTCGAACAGAGCGCCGGTGATGACCAGCGGAACCAGGGACCCCATATCGAGGTCGTCAAACTCTAGCGTTGATACGACCAACTGAGTCCTGAACTTCAGGACCAGGTCGATGATGCCGTCCCCGCCGAGTTCATGGCAATCACACTCGATGCCCTCAAAAGGCGAGGCAGTATCCTCGTAACTCGAGGTCGGTCCCGGAGGCGATACATTCGCCGGCACCTCGCCGCCCCCGCCATCGGCCCGGGACAGGCGAACGGTACTCAGGTTGACCTCGGTGATGTCCAGGTCGGCACTACCTAGCAGGGTCACCGGAAGCACGCCGTTACTACCCGGGTTGAAGGAGTTGGGGCAGGAGCCGGGCTTGATGTCCAAGGACAGCGGGCACAGCTCGTTGATCGTCCCCGGCGTATCCTCGGCGAACTGCTCGTTGAATCCGCCGATGGTCCAGGTGCCGTCGGGATCGCAGCGATAGATGTACCCGGGCACGAAATTGCCGTCGGGGCCGATACCGCCGCCGAAGCCGTAGTCCCACTCGTCCCAGTTGTTCCCGGTCGGTGGGGTGTGGCCCGGCCCGTTGGGGTTCTCGATCATGGAAATGCCGTCCATCACGGCGGCCCAGGGGGTGATGTCCAGGAAGCCGTCTCGATCGGTATCGAGCAGGTCATTGATGGCCCCGGTGAAGCCGGCCACCAGCAGGTGGCTGACGTTGTCGCTGTTCTCGAAGTTCAGCTCATCGGGCCCGGGCGGGAACGGTGTAGATGTCAACACCAGGTCGACCGAGGCCAGCGGGGCCAGGTCTTCACTCCAGTTGTTGCCTTCCACCGCCAGGAAGTGGCCGTCATCCGGGATCACCGAACCGGTAAGGTAAACCACCGATTCGACCAAACCGCTCCTGCTGGCCGGGTTGCCGGTGCCGTCACCACTGTCATCGCCGATGGTGAGGAAGGCCAGACCGTCGAGAGATGCCCCGGGATCGCCGCGCAGCTCGAAGTACTCGTCGTTGTCGGATCCGGGCTGATCGACGCGGACCTCGTTGATGATGACCGTGGGGCCGGCCGGGCAGCTTACCGCGGCGCAGGCCACGTCGTCACCCTGGTAGGTGCCGCCGCCAGCCAGGCAACCCTCTTCGGTTACTTCGGCACAGAAGCCGGCGGAGCAGCAGGCCCCGACGATTGGCGGCAGACAAGGCGGATCGATGGTCAGGCAGTCGGAGCCCTCACCGCCCCAGCGACCCCCATTGGCATCGCAATCTTCTAGGGTCAGGCCTTCGGTGCAGACGCCGGTCGCCTCGTCACAGCAGGCCCCCAGCGGAGGGGCACAGGGGTTCGGGTCACAGGTCGTGCCGTCACCCTGGTACTCGCCGGTGCAGTCCCCCGGTGTGGTGATGGAGCACCCCCCGTCAACACAGCAGGCCCCGGAGGGCGGGCCGACGTTGATCAGCCCCTGAGTATTGCTGCCCTCGGTGAGGACCCACACATCGCTGAAGTCGATCCGCTGGAGTGATGAACCGACCGGGGTGCTGCTGGTTTCGGCGACGCCCACATCGGTTGAAAGGACGCCGTTGGCCACCTCACAATTCGCCGTGAAGGCGCCCTCGTAGGACCAGAACTCGACTAAGACCCCGCCGATGCTGAGGGCGATTCCGTCGGGGCCGCCATTCTGGATCGATGGTGGAAAGACGCTGTAATAGTCCTTGCCATCGCCGAGGGTCCCGTGGAAGGTGAAGTCGGCGGCTACGTTGAAGACGTCGACGCCCGGGGTAGGAACGCACATGTACGTGTACAGCTCTCCGTCCGAGCCGTTGTACAGCCACACATCGACATCGGCCGCGGAGAGGCCGCTGTCCAGGGCGACTTCGATAAACTCCCCGACATCGCTGCTGGCGTTGTCGTAATGGAACTCGTTGATGTACGCGGTGGCTGCCCCGACGTTTATCGCACCCTGGGTGTTGCTGCCTTCAGTCAGGACCCAGGTGCTGCCGAAGTTCTCCCGCTGGAGCGATGAACCGACCGGCGTGCTGCTGGTTTCGGCGACGCCGACATCGGTCGAAAGGACGCCGTTGGCCACCGCACAGGTTGCCGTGAAGGTGCCCTCGTAGGACAAGAACTCCTCGATGACGCCGCCGATGCTGAGGGCGATGCCGTCGGGGCCGCCGTTTTGCATCGAGGGTGGCAGGACGCTGTAGTAGGCCTTGCCGTCGGCGAGGGTCCCGTGGGAGATGAAGTCGGCGGCTACGTTGAACACGTCGACTCCCGGAGTGGGAACGCACTGGTACGTGTACAACTCTCCGTCCGAGCCGTTGTACAACCACACGTCGACATCGGCGGCGGCCGTGCCACCGTCGAGGACGACCTCGATAAACTCCCCGACATCGCCGCTGGCGTTGTCATAATGGAATTCGTTGATGTACGCGCCGGCCTGGGCGCTCGCGGTCGTCCCCAGGGCGACGGCAATCGCCAACATACAGATCTTCGTTCTCATGGTCGCTTCCTCCATTACTGAAATGTGTGTGGATCCCCCAACCGCAACGGGTCGAGGGTGACCTCGCTCCTGCCCTACAGGGGAACACTGCTTCGCGCTCCTCCACATAAACCCCATAATACCCGAAAACGCCAGCGTGGCAACCTCCATATCGCAACTGCGGCAGATACTTTTTTTACGTTTCGGCGCATCGTCGACTTCCGGTGATGAAGGTCTAGACTGGTCCCGATCGGCGCTGCAAACAGGTGGCAGTCTAGGGAGCTTATTCCGCCTGCGACGCCGGTCGGTCCCCGTATCTCGGCCGTGCCTGCGCCGGGGAGCTAACATCGGCGTTTGCGATCTGATGCTCTTGGCTGGATCGGATGCCGGCAATGACCCAGCCGAGCGACCCTCGGTCCTCTCCTGTGAATTCTGACGCAACTGTTTTGCAGATCGCTCTTTGCGCGATCGGTCCCCCGAGATGCACCAAACCTCCGCTCTGCCGGCCCCCGGTCACGGAGAAGCCCGGATGGGCACCGAGACTATCACCAAGAAGGCGTCAGCCACGGGGGCAGCCGGGTCACCGGATCCAGTAGGACGCCCGCAGACTGAATTGCGATCGACATCGCCAGGAGGGCATACGCCGGCTTGCTCGGTCGACTGCCCATCCCGGCGAGAACCAGGATCAGCAGTAGCGGCAAGTAATCCACCGAGAAGCGATGCCCAAACTGTACAAATCCCGTATTGAAGTAGAGCAGCAAGGGGACCAGGCAGGCAGCGATTCCCACGGCGGCATCCCGAACGCAGGGATGTTCCCAGCGTCTCTTGAAGGCGACCAACACATAGAACAACGCCGGTGTGGCGACAAACAAGCTCAGGCCGCGCGGGTCGAATCCCAAAAACGGGAATCGCCCGCCGGCCAGAGGCCCGGGCGGGGCCAGGAAGAACCAATAGGCGTTCTTGAACACGAAGTGGGGGTGGAACTGGCCGTACTGCTGCATCAGGGCCAGCCCCTCTCCACGCAGGAGCATTCGCTGATAGCCAAAATCCGTCGGGCTGCCGAACCGGGCGGCGTTGTACAGAGCGAGAACCACAACCGCCAGGGCCGGGGCCGCCGCCATCGCGACCAGCCCGGCGGCCGCCCGACGGCGGAGCGGCATGGCGAAGAATAGACCGGTCAGGGCCGCCGTGGGCCGGGTCAGCATGGCCAACCCCAGGAAGCACCCAATGACCAGGGGACGATTGCCGCCCACAAACTCCCGCATGGCCAGCAGCATCGCCGCCAGGGCCACCGCATGGGCCAGATGCCAATCGCCGGCAAACTCGGCGTTGTGCCAGCACACCGTGCCGAAAGCGAAGAGCAAGCTCAGGGCCACCCGCGGTGTGGTGCCCAACGGGGAGAGCCCGAGACGTCTCGGCAAACGGGGGAGGCACGCGCTGAAGATCAGCACATTCAGGACGCTGATCAGGCGACATGCGGTCTGCACCTTCACTGCCGTGCCCATGATGGCGACGAAGGGCATCAAGAGCACCGCAGGCAGAGGCGGGTAGGCGCAGTAGAAACGCCACGGTCCGGCGACCGGGGTCCCGGATGCGGGAGGGGCCTCAGCGGGGATGAGTTCGTTCAGCTCGCCCCAGCCTGCTCCCGGCTGTATTTCGATACTTAGTTTTCCTTTGATTAACGCCCCGGCCAGGTCTGCGAAATGGGCGGGCGGCAGCCGAACCTGGTCGTCGATCATCGGCACTGCCAGGTACACCAGAGCGGCGGCAAACACCAGGATCAGTCGTTCGAGGGTGACACGGGGCGTGACCTGTGGGGCCAAGTCGGACATGGACAGCCTAGCAGGCCGGACGCTGCTCAGCCCGGCTCTGGTGATTCGACCCGCTAACGCCAGAGGTGTCAACTTGATGCACCATGCCGCACCGTCCTGCAGCCGAAAGGCGCGGCCTGGTCCGGGCTTCCGGCCGGCGCCCCGCCCGGCGGTGGGCAGATGGTAAACTGGGGATGTTAAAAGACCGATACCTATCGTATGCCGATTAATCCACAGCACCCGGACGAGACCGATCGCCCCGCCACCGACCAGGCCACAGCCTCGATCTTCCCCGCGGCCGAGTCGAGTTCTCGGCCCGAGCGGCTCAACTCATTGATCGGCGCTTTCATCTTCGACGTGGACGGGGTAATCGCCGACACCGCCGTGCTGCACCAGGCCGCCTGGCGCCGTCTGGCCCTGGAGGAGGGACTGCACTTCGACGCGGCCCTGGCCAACGAACTCCGCGGCCTGTCGCGCCCAGACTCGCTCCGCCGCCTCCTCGGTTCAACCGACGTGTCCGAGGAGCGCTTCGCGGAATTGGCCGATCGCAAGAACGCCTACTACCAGGAATACCTGAGAGACCTGGCCGATGAAGACGTCCTTCCCGGGGTACGGCCTCTGCTAAACGGTCTGGCGGAGCTGGATATCAAGCTGGCGGTGGTATCACTGAGCTGCAACGCTCGAACCGTACTTCTGCGAACCGGTGTGGTGGGCGCGTTCGACATCATCATAGACGGCCGGGATCTGATCCGGGTCCGCTCCAGCCTGAACCGCTTTCAACGGGCGGCCGGAATACTGGGCGTCGAGCCGGGCCGTTGCGTGGTGGTCGAGGATTCCCAGGCCGGGATCGCCGCCGCCCGGGCGGTGGGCATGCGCTCTGTCGGGGTGGGTGATACCGACCGGCTCTGCGCCGCTACGATGGTCTTCGAGTCGCTCCGGGGAGTGCAGGCGGGGTCCCTGGTCCGGTGGCTCGCCGAGCGCGGGATGTAGCCGCCGACCACCTCGGGGGAGTCACCCCTGCAGCCCGGCCGATCCCCGACCTGAACTGAACTGATCCATCCGTCATATCCAGCGACCTGCCCCATTCGATTATGATGTCCCGGCATACCCCGGCAACGCCGCGGGAGGGTCCCGGTTGCGGCCTCGGTGATTGGGGAGTGTAATACGCAGTCATGGTTGAGCAGGTGGCCATCATCGGCGACGGGCAAATGGCCACGGTGTGCGCCGTGATGCTGGCCGACCGTGGTGCCCATGTACGCATGTGGGGGGCCTTTCGCGAGAACATCGAGGCCCTGAAGGCCACCGGGGAAAACCGCCGCTATCTCCCGGGCCTCAAGATACCCGACCGGGTCTCCTTCACCGTCGACGCCGAGGCGGCCTTCCATGGCGCCGAGTTGATCGTCTCCGCCGTGCCCTGCCAGCACCTCCGTAGCGTCTGGAAGCAGATCGGGCCGCACTGCCCGCCGGACGTGGCGGTGGTGAGCGTTTCCAAAGGCATCGAGAACGATACCCTCTTGCGGCCGACCCAGATCATCACCGACGTCGTCGGAGCGCGGCCCGTCGCGACCCTGAGCGGGCCGAGCATCGCCGCGGAACTGGCCCGTTGCATGCCCGCCACCGTGGTAGCCGCCAGCGAGGATGGGTCCCTGGCCGCCCTGGTCCAGGAGACCTTCTCCTCACAGTGGTTCCGGGTCTATACCAACCAGGACCTGCTGGGTGTCGAGTTGGCCGGGGCCACCAAGAACGTGATCGCCCTGGCCGCCGGCATCCTGGACGGCCTCCGGGCCGGGGACAACGCCAAGGCGGCCCTGCTGAGTCGGGGTCTGGCCGAGATCACCCGTCTGGGCGTAGCCATGGGCGCCGCCCGGGAGACCTTCGCCGGCCTGGCCGGCCTGGGCGACCTGGTGACCACCTGCGTCTCCCCGGTGGGTCGCAATCGCACCGCCGGCGAACAGATCGGGCGGGGCAAGAGCGTCGAGGAGGTAGTCGCCTCGACTCCTTCGGTCATCGAAGGCATACCAACGACCCGTAGCGTTCACATGCTGGCCAAGCGGTTTGAGGTCGAGATGCCGATCACCGCAGGCGTGCACGGCGTCCTATTCGAAGGCCGGGACCTGATGGCTACGTTGAGCCAGTTGATGACCCGAAAGCTCAAACGTGAGGGATAACTCTGTCGCGTGGCGGTAAGCACAGCCCCTACTGAGGTCATATGGCACGATCACGAACTGTTGGCTGGGGAATCGTCGGATGCGGCCGGGTCACCGACCGGCGCATCGCACCGATCTTTCGCAAGACCGATGACGCCTCGCTGATAGCGTTTTGCTCCCGAGACCTGGCCAAGGCCCGGGCCTATTGCGACCGGCATGATGGCCGGCGGGCCTACGGATCGTTCGATGAGTTCCTGGCCGACGACGACGTACAGATTGTCTACCTGGCCACCCCCGACGCCCAAGCCGCCCGGCCCATGATCCAGGCGGCCCGAGCGAGCGGGCGCTTGCTGGGGGTCTTGCACCAGCAGCGATTCCACCCGGCCAATGTTCACCTGATCCGCCTGCACGAAGAAGGCCGGCTGGGCAAACTCAACCTGCTCCGCGTCTTCGTGGGCATGTGGCATCCCCTGCAAGCCGACCCGTCGGGCTCGGATCCCGCCCGGCACCATCCGCCGGCGGACAACTGGCGGTCATCACCCCAGCTCTCCGGCGGCGGCGTGGCCATCGATCTCGCCCCCCACTCCCTGGACCTGATGCTGGAGGTCGGCGGCCGGATCGAGCGGGTCAGTGCCCAGACCCGCAACCTCCAATTCTCCGGTCAGGTGGAGGATTTTTGCACGGCCCGGTTGGAGTTCGCCAGCGGTGCGATAGGGCTGATGGACCTCAGCTACTGCTCCCACCACTACGGCGGCCGGGTGGAGGCCTACGGCAGCGAGGCCACCTTCGCCGCGGAAGGCTCCATGCAGCAGGCCGGCGTCTATTGCACCTGGTTCCGCCACGGCAAGACCACCGAGCCCATGCAACAGGAGGTCTCCACCACCGACTGCTACCAGGAGGCCGTCGAGGATTTCACCGATGCCGTGCTCCACGGCGGCGATCTCTCCATCAGCATGACCGACGGCCTGGACGTCATGCACGTGATCGACGCGATCTACGCCTCGGCCAACAACGGTTCCGCGCTGGTTGCCGTCAGCGAGTGACCCATAACCAGCCGGGGATTTATCGAGACCCATGCCTGCAGCACTCCCGCCGAGTCGCGAGGTCTGCCTCAACAGATACCAGCTTCGTACATAGCGTGGTAGCCGCACAGGCCTGCGCGAGATTACGCAACATCAAGCGCCGGTACCACCGGCGCGGACGATGGGCGCGCTGAACTCGCCCGGGTCAACCCGCGATAGATCTTCCCGCCTCGCTGGCGCATCACTCACGGGGCAATCCGGTGCATCGACGTCCGAGCATTGGGCGAACCGTTCTTCCGTCGGCCGGCGCGGGACGTGGCACGCCTTTTGCCGCGTAGAGTTCCGATGACTACAGCCACGCCGTCGAAGCGGCGACACCGGTAGTCACGCCGCCCGGATTGACGGATCACGGGTCATACCGGGCCAGGCGAGGGTTCTCGATGCTGGGAATCTACTGAACAAACCCGAGCTTCCTTTGCCTAACAATTCCCGGGTTTTCTGAATGGATGTTCGCCTGACCCGCGACGATTACACAACTTGAGAAGAGACGCCCGATGGGGGCGGAGACAGTCCTCGCCGTGCTCACCACGATTCAGCAACTCGAGAGGAGATCACCACGATGCACCGAGAGACCATATCGAACGGCATCCTCAAATGTCCGGCCGCCGAAGAACACCAAGTCATGAACCGATGGCTGGTAGTCATCGGGGCGATTCTCATTCAAGTGTGCCTGGGGGCCATCTACGCCTGGAGCGTGTTCACCAAGACTCTGACCATCCCGGTGGCCGAGGGCGGCTACGGCTTCAAGGCCTCCCAGACCCAGTGGATCTTCTCCGCCGGTCTGGTCACCTTCGCCCTGGTGATGCTCTTCGCCGGTCGCTGGCAGGCCAAAGCCGGCCCCCGCAAGGTCGCGGCCGCCGGGGGCATCGTCCTGGGGTTGGGCTATGTCCTGGGGGGACTACTGGGCAGCAGTTTCTGGCCCCAGCTAATCTGCATCGGCATCATCGGGGGAGCCGGCATCGGCCTGGCCTACGTGGTGCCCATCGCCGTGGGCGTGAAGTGGTTCCCGGACAAGAAGGGCATGATCACCGGCCTGGCGGTGGCCGGCTTCGGCTTCGGAGCGACCATCTGGGTGAAACTGGCCGGCAGTTGGTTCGGCGGCCTGCTGAACACCACCAGTATCTTCGGCCTGCCGGGCGTACAGAGCGTGTTCGTCATCTACGGGATTGCCTTCCTGGTGCTGGTCCTGCTGGGCAGCACGGTGATGATCAACCCACCCGATGGATGGAAGCCGGCGGGAATGAAAGCGGCAGCCGGCGGGAGCAGCGCCCAGGTCCAAGGAGCAGTCGAGTTCACCGCCGGGCGGATGGTCCGAACGCCGCAATACTGGGGTCTGCTGCTTATGTTCTCCGGCTCGGCGATGGCCGGCCTGATGGTGATTGGCTGCATCCGCCTGTTCGGGGTCGATCGTCTGCAATCCGGCGGCGTGGTCAAGGACGCCTCGGCGGCCGGCGTCATTGCCGGCACGGCCATGGCCTGGTACGCGATTCTCAACGGCCTGGGACGCATCGTCTGGGGCACGGTCTCCGATCGGATCGGCCGCCGGACCTCGCTGACGGTGATGTGCCTGATTCAGGGGATCATGATGCTGCTCTTCTTCGCCGTAGGAGGGACCCAGATCGGCCTGATCGTCGGAGCCTGCATTATCGGGTTCAACTTCGGTGGGAATTTTGCCCTGTTTCCCGCGGCGACCGCGGATTGCTTCGGGAACAAGAACGTCGGGTCGAACTATCCCTGGGTCTTCCTGGCCTACGGCATCGCCGGGATCGCCGGCCCGCAGATCGCCGGGTACTTCAAGGATGCCGCGGTGATAAGCGGCACGGGCGTCGAGGCCTGGAAGACGCCCTTCATCATCGCCGGCGTCGCCTGCCTGGCCGCCGCCGGGCTGGCCCTGATGCTCCGACCGCCAAAACAACCGGTCGTGCAGCCGTCGGTGCGCCCGGTCGGGGAACCGATCGCCCAGCCGTGGTCGCCCCCCGAGGCCCCGCCAGTCGAGGAAGCCCCCCAGCAGCCGAGACCCGAGCCGGAAAAGGAACCGGAAGAGCAGTTGGTCTGAGGTGGTCCCGAGCTGGGCGACGCGCGGCCCCGGCGTCATCCCGCCAGCGTGTCCACGAACAGCGGGATGTCCGGGCTGCCGGTCGTGCCGTCGGCGTTCAGGTCGCTGCGCAGGATGGCGTCCGGATCGGTGGACAGCCCCAGCAGCACGTCCGCGAAACTCGAAATATCACCACCGTTGGCCGATCCGTCGCCGTTGATGTCGCCTGACAGCCAGGCGTCGATCCGCCAGGCTCCGCGGCCTTGGGCGGCGGCGATAAGCCGGCTGCGAACCAGGTCCAGGCGCAAATCGATGATCGCGGCGTTAGGCAATCCCTGGCCGTAGCGGTGCCAATTGGTCCCATCGTTCAACGATCGGTAGACGCCGGCCTCGGTGCCCAGATAGATCACGTCGATCGTCGGCCGCGGGTCCACGGCAATGACGTTGACCGGCAGATCGGGTAGATCGCCGTCCAGCACCGCCCAGGTATCCCCGCCGTCCGTCGTCCGCAAGACCTGATCGGTCCCGAACGCCGAGCCCGCCAGGTAGGCGGTGTGATCGTCGTCCGGGGCGACGAAGACCTGGCGCATCACTCGAAACCACCCCGGCAGGCCCTGGCGGACGAGAACCCAGCGCAAGCCGCCATGGAACGAAACCTGGACGTTCCCGTCGTTGGTGGTCACCCAGAAGGTCTGCGAATCCGAAGGGGCGATGGCCAGGCTGTGTATCGCCCCGGTCGGGGTGGCGGTGAGGTCGTCGCTGATCGGCGCCCAGTTCACCCCGCCGCTGGTGCTCAGATAGACGCGGTGGGTGCCGTAGATCATCCGTTGCGGGTCGTTGGGATCGATCTCAAAGGGAGGAAGAAAGCAGTTGCGATCCCCGGTGGATATGCCGCTGCCGGAGAAGTTGAAGCTGCCGCCGCCGTTTGTGGAGCGATAGAGGTTGCCGGTGCCCTGGTATTCGCAGAAGACGATGTTGGGGTTAGTGGGGTTGACCGCAGTGAACCCGCCGTCCCCTCCGAAGACATGGATCCACGAGTTCGGCCCGGTTCGCTTGTTGGTGCCGTTGTCCTGCGTGCCGCCATAGGCAATATCGCCGGAGAGCGGGTCGAGCGAGAGTCCGGCGTAGAATTGGATCAGCCCCAGCCCGTCGTTGAGCGGCGTCCAGGAGTTGCCCAGATTGGCCGTGCGGTGCAGGCCGCCGTCGTCACCGGCCAGCAGCCGCCCGGAGGCGTCCCAGGCCAGGGCATGCAGGTCGACGTGCGGCGGGGTGATGTCCGTCCAACTGCTGCCTCCGTTGATGGACCGGTGCAGGGTCAGGCCGCCGACGATGACCGTGTCCGGCGCCGTGGGGTGGACACTGACCACGTTGAGATACCAGCCGTAGCTGGCCATGTAGTTGGTTATCGATCTCTGTATCCACGTGGCCCCGCCGTTGTCGGAGCGCCACAGGCCGCGCAACTCGGCCGATCCGCCCGTGGCAGTGGCGACCTGGGTAATCGAGGCGTACAGGCGCTGCGGCATCGACGGGGCGACGGCGATGGATATCCGCCCGACATCCGTAGTCGGCAGCCCGCCAGCCAGCTTAGTCCACACTTGGCCGCCGTCGGTGGTCTTGTAGATGCCGTTGGCCAGGTCGCCGAATATGTGGCCGACCGCGGCGTATAACACCTGCGAATCATCCGGCTGCATGGCCAGATCGGTCGTGGCCTTGCTCGGCAGTCCCGTAGTCAATTGCGTCCAGTTCACGCCTCCGTCGCTGGACTTGAAGACGCCCACCGGATCATTCGCCTGGGGGTGGCCCTTGGCCGCGGAACCGGCCGGCAAGAACCCACCGGCCGGCGTGACCGCCGCATACACGACCAGTGGATCGATCGGATCGACGACGACTCGCGAGATGCACCGCCCGGCGAAGGTCGATTCCGCCAGTGCCGTCCAGTTCTCGCCGCCGTCGGTGCTCTTGAACACCCCTCGGCCGAATCGGCTGTGGTAGGCGAAGTTGGCCTCGCCGGTGCCGGCATAGATGACGTTCTCGTCCGTCGGGTCGATGGCCAGGGCCCCGATCGCCGTGGTCGGCAGGTCGTCGGTCAGGGCGGTCCACGAGGCTCCCCCGTCCGTCGTTCGCCAGACGCCGCTGTCGGCCCCGCCGACGAAATATCGATCAGGATCGGTAGGGCTGCATACCGCCGCCGCGATACGCCCGGTGTATTCCACCCCCCCGATCGGAGCCGGCCCCCAGGTCTCCCACCCCGGGCCGATCTGGGCGATCGCCGTCGTGGCCGCCAGCGGCAACACCAGGATCACTACCAACAACACCCGGAGAGTTCGCTTCCCAGGTCGGATGCGACCGGGTATATTCTCGAATACAGCGCTTAGCTTCATCAGCACACTCCCTCCCGCCCCACCCGGCCGGGCCTCCTACCCCCCTACCGTTTGCCCGACTGCCGCGGCGGGCGCGCCCCCGCGCCGGTGTTCTTCATATCGGCCTGGGTGACCACGAACATCATCGTGGCCACAAATCGGTCCGCGCCCCCGCCGTCGGGCACGTCACCAGCAGGCCGGTGCTCGACCGTGATGGTCCATAGACCGGCCTCGCGGATCGGGATGTTGACCGATGCCGACTTGTTCGTCTTGAGGTGTAACGTTCTTGGCGGAGCCGCAGGCTTTCGGGCATCCACGGAGGAGTCCCGGCCATCCTGCCGGGCCGCGTCGCTCGGCGCCCCCCGGCCGGGTTGGCACCTCACAACCACGGCCGCCCCCTGGAGATTCAGCCCGTCAAACTTGACCCGCACCGGAAGATCCGCCCCTACCAACAGCGCTGCCGGATCGACCAAGGGGGCCAGCTCCAGCCGATGCCCGAACCGCGCGGTCGCCGAAGCGCTGGGCCGCACGACGATGCGTGCCTCGGGATCCTCCGGGGCCACCCGAAGAAACAGCTTCTCGTACCGAAAGGTGCGGTCGCCGGCCGTGCTCGATGATGGCTCGATGCGCGAGGCAACCACGCAGGTCCCTTCATGCCTCGGCCCGAACCGCCAGACCAGCAGCCCCGATTCACCGGCCGGCTGCGCTTCGATCAACTCCTGGGCCCCACGGCTCCGTACGATGACCCGTACGTCCTGCGCTGCTATCGATGCAGTCGCCTCCCCCGCCAGCCTAACTTCCACGGGCTGACCGACCCGCGCTGCCCACGCGACCGGCCTGACCGCCGGAGCAACCTCGTCGCCCCCCGCAGACAATACGCAGACACTGGTAAGAAACACCCAGGCTGATACAGCACGAACGCTCTTCATGCTCCAAGCCTCCGATCCGGCGGTCCCGCCGGCCTTTGGTTATCTGGCTGCCGATCCAGCATACCATTATATCAAAACCGATGGTTCAGCGGGTGGCCGGCGTTGGGTGCGGTGCTGTGCCGGGCACGGACTGGCGGCCTGGGCGCGCTTGGCGCCCGTGGACAATCTGCCCAGGCCGATACTACCAGGCCCCTCAACGTGGTGCGGCCGGTGGACTCTGGCCTGTGCCCGCTCCAGACTGATTCACGTACTGCCGGGCAAAGT
>CAZFMS010000039.1:9637-19765 GCA_964520125.1 uncultured Planctomycetaceae bacterium | reverse complement strand
ATAGTATGCCGGGGTCCAGGCCGTAGCCGGTCTGCTCGCGCGACAGCATGGAGTTGGTATGGATGGACATCACCAACTGGAGAACCTTGACCGTCCCCAGACGGAGCATGGCCTCGTTCACCGAGGTGATGGTGCGCGACAAACCGAAGTACGCCGAGTTGCAGAGCCTCAGGACTTCGGCGGTGACCGCCTGGTCATACTTGATGACTTCCACGATCTGCTCGACGGTGCTGAGCGGATCGTTGATGACATTCATCAGCTTCACCGCCGTATCGGGCAGCGGCGGCAGCTTGCCGACCCGTTCGATGATCTCATTGGTGCTGTTCACAGCTCGATCTCCTTGCCGCGGACCTTCAGTAATAGACGACCGCTGCCCACGTCCAGCCGCAAGGTCCGGCTCAGCGAACCCCCGACGTGCTCGGCATCGATCAGCACACTGTTCTTCCAGAAGATCTTGCGGAGCATCACGAAATTCCGCTTGCCGATATTGAAGGTGCCGTTGTCATCCAATAATTGAGAACCACCGGCCACCTTGACGATCAGTCTCTTCTTGACCGCCCCGAGTTCGTAGACCGCCCGGAACAGGGCGGGAATGCCGGTGTCCCCGAACATGGCCGGCTTGGCCTTGGCCTTGGCCGGCGAAAGAGACGACTCCGGCAACATGTAGTGGAGCATCCCCCCCACTCGGGTCTCCGGATCCCAGACGACCACCCCGATACAACTGCCCAGCGAGTAGGTCACCAGGACGTCGCGGGTATCCGCTGAAGTCTTGAAGTCGGCGATGTCAACTACTAGATCCATGTTCCGTTCCGCAGGCTTCCTGCTCGGTTTTGGAACCCGGTTCGCTTTGCTCGGCGGCTTCCTCGTCGACTTCCACGACGTAGGAACTGGGCAGGATGCTGATCGAGCCACTCAACTGGTTGACCGCGACGAACTCGGTTACTCCCTTGATCTTGCGCTTTTCGATCCTGACCGGCCCCTTGTATTCGTTCTCGAAAACCACGTGCCGACGACCGATGCGAATGCGCACCCCGGGGAAAATCAGCTTCGAGACCGTGACGAAAGGAGGTTCCGGGGACTTGGCCTCTTGCAGCATCTTCTCCCGACCTTCTTCCGCTTGGTTGATCTCGGCGTCCATGGCCTCGGCCTGGAACAACAACTCGGTGGCCCGCTCCTTCTGGGCAGGTGTCAGACGCTTGAGATTGGCCATCAGTGGTTTGACGCCTTCTCTGATACGCTCCACGGCCTGTCGCTTGGCCTTGAGCATCTTGCTGATCTCTTCGGCCTGATGAACCACGTCGGGGTGGACCCCTACGGAAATCTTGGTGATGATGCAGGCCCCGCTACCTATGGCTCGGGCCTCGGCGCCTTGGCGGGCGTAGGTGTCACCGCCGATCAGGGCCCCGTTGGGGGCCAGCAGAAAGCCATCGGCGTGCAGGCGGCTGTTCATCATCTCCTTGGTGAGTTTGATGTCCCCCTTGGCCTGCAGATCCGCCTCCTCGGCGAACTTGGCGACGATCTGGCCGCCGGCCCGAACAGCGCCCTTGTTCCGTCCCAAGATACCACCGCGGACCAGCACATCTTCGCCGGCCTCTATGGTGGCCGCCTGGATGGCCCCGCGAACCTTGATGGACTTCTTGCTATGTACCTCGAAGTTGTCGAGTACGGTGCCTCGAATGGCGACGTCCACGGGAGAGTTGATGTTGCCGCACGCGTAATCAACGTCACCGGGAACCTCGAAGACCTCACTGATGGAGAGGCTGCCGTCCCGGTGGACCACCTTGCCCGCAACGTTGGCCAATGCCGTCGGGGTGCCGTCGTCCGCCAATCGGACAGTAGGATCGAGCTGGATGTCGGCGCCCGGTGTGGCCGGTCGCAGAGCCTGGTCGCGAACATCCACGCCGCTCTTGCCGGGCACCGCCGGAGTGACCGTCCCCAGCACCATGTCCTTCTCGACGGTGACGATCGAGTTGAAGGAGTAGTAGTCGGCCGGGGCGTCATCAAGCCAGTCGTTGGCCTGGTGTTCAAACGACTCGTGCCACTTGAACTCCCCGTCAATGCCTTCCACGGGAGCCCGGCCTTCAGCCACCAAGAAACGCTGTGCTCTATCTTCGACGCTCTCCAGCGTATCCAGGACTTCCTGACACCGGGTCCGGACCGCGTCGGTGACCGCGACCCGGGCGGTTTGGAGAGCGGCGGCGATCTCGTCGACACTCAGCGGCTCCGGATCGTCGGGATCGGCGAGCCGGAACCAAGCCTGCATGGCATCGTCAGAGACATCGACGATGACTCGGACCAGGGCGTTGTCATTCTGGTTCATCATGCCCCCCCATCGGGAATCAACTCTCACCCACCGCGCCTTTCAGAACGCACGGACCCGCAGGCAGGCTGTCCGCGTTCAATCCTGCCGGCTGCGGATCCAACACTTCGCCCAGCCGATGTCGGTCCTGCCGGAGAAACCGGACGATTCATGGGTAATCTGCGCGAAGGGCTCGACCGCAGCGGGCCGACCCAGCTCTTCCGCCGGGCGGACCCCGCCAACTGCATCAGGTTTCGACAGGCCGGCGTCCCTTCCCTCTCCGGTTTCATCACGGCATCCTTGACTTGGCGTTCCGGCAATCGAACGCCACCCTCCGGAAAGCGAGTCCGCCGGCGAGAAGACCCCGTCGGCGGCGGGTCCGGCCTGCCGTGTCGGGTCCCTTTGGTCCTGACCCGGGCTACCCCTTGGCAACACCTAGGGCCCGAACCAGTTCTTCCGAAGTCAAGACCTCATCGATGTTCAGGAGAATCTTGACATCGTCCTTGACCTTGCCCATCCCCAGAATAAACGAGGTATTGACGGTCGTGCCGAGCTGCGGCGGGGGCTCGATCTCACCGGCAGGAATGTCGCGCACCTCCTGAACCGTATCGACGATGATGCCCATCAGCACACCCACATCCACGACAATGATGCACGTCTGATCGTTGTACTCGCTACGTGGGAGATTGAACTTCGACCGCAGGTCGACAACCGGGATGACCTTGCCGCGCAGATTGATGACCCCCTCGAGGAAATCAGGTGTTTGCGGCACCTTGGTAATATCCATGATGCCGATGATCTCGCGGACCTTGAGGATCTCCAGACCGTACTCCTCCTCGGCCAGCAAGAAGGTCAGGTACTTGCCACCCAGATGGCTGGTGGGGCTGGGGGGCGTCTCGCCACGGATACCCGATGGGGTTTCAACTGCCGCTTGCATGGTTGTCCTCCTCCTAAGTGGTTACCAGGACCTGTTCGGATGCGGATGCCTTCACATCCTGCTCCTCGAGCCCTGCGTCGCCTGTTGGCGTATCCTCTGAGCCGGCCGGCAAAATCGCCGACTCGACAGCCTCAGATGACCTGCGGGCCGTCTGGTCCGCACGCCCCATCCTGGTCAGTGGAGTGAGGTTGGCGTTATGGGCGGCGGCCAATCCCGACATCTCCAGGATCAGCCCGACCCGGCCATCACCGAGGATGGCGCCTCCGGAGACGCCCCGCAGCTTCTGGAAGCGTTCCCCGAGGGTCTTGATGACCACCTGCTGCTGGCCGATGAGTTCGTCCACCACCAGCCCGATCTGCCGCCCTTCGCAGTGGGCGATCACCACGATCGCCTCGCAGGGATCGAGCGCCCCGCTAAAGCCGAACATGGCCCCCAATTGGATCAGCGGAACCAGTCGGCTGCGCACATTCAGAACCTCACCCTTGTGTTGGATCGTGGTGATATGTTCCGGACGCGGACGGAGGGCCTGCTCTATAGTGATGGTCTGAATGATGAACCGTTCGTCGCCGACCTTGACCACCATGCCATCGATGATCGCCAGGGTCAGCGGCAGCCGGATGGAGAACGTCGAACCCTGGCCCAGCTTTGAGGAAATGTCCACCTTTCCCCTGAGCAGTTCGATGTTCCGGCGGACAACGTCCATGCCTACCCCACGCCCCGAAATATCGGTGACCTTTTGGGCGGTGGACAGACCTGCCGCAAACACCAGGCTGTAGGCCTGCTGATCGGTGAGTTCCTCACTCTCCTCCACGATACCTTTCTCGATGCCCTTGGCGATCAAAACCTCGGGATCCAGGCCTTTGCCGTCGTCGGAGATCTCTATGAGGATGTTGCCGCCCTGGTGCGACGCGCTCAGATAGACGTGGCCCGTCTCGGGCTTGCCGGCGCTGCGCCGGACTTCGGGCATCTCCACGCCGTGATCCACGGCATTGCGGACCATGTGCACCAGCGGATCGCCGATCTGCTGGATGACGTTCTTGTCCAGTTCGGTGTCTTCGCCGGAGATGTGTAGTTCGACACGCTTGCCGGCCTTGCGCGACACATCGCGGACCAATCGGGCCATCTTCTGAAACGTCGGACCGATCGGGATCATCCGCATGGCCATGGCCACTTCCTGCACGTCGCGGACGATCTTCCCAACCTGACTGACGTCCTTGCTGAGCTTATCGTCGGAGGCGATCTGCGGATTGGCTCCCACCAGGGTCTGAGCGATGACCAACTCACCGACCATATCCACCAGGCTGTCCAGCTTGGCGGTCTCGATCCGCACCGACCGGTCTCCGGCCGCCGCTGACCGGGCGGACCTGCCGGGCGGCTCAGGCTTCTGTGCCCGAAGAGCCTGACTAACCTGCCGGGGAGTAGCTACCCCGGTCTCCGTGAGGATCTCGCCGGTCTTCCTGGTGGGCTCCTCTTGCTGCTTCTGCAGGGCGAAATCGACCACCTCCTTGGCGCAGGCCCCTTGCTCCACGAGGTTCTCGCCGAGCTTCTGACCCAGGGCTCCCTCGGTCGGGTGACGACCTTCCGGCTCCAGGCGACCGGCCACCACATCCCGTAGCTTGTCGATGAGTTTGGCGATCGGGGGCTGGGAGACCGGCTCACCGTCGGGATCGATCATATAAGTAGCGATCGACGCCAACTGGGCCTTGAGAATGTCCACTACGTCGAACACCAGGTCGATCAAACCCGGGGTGATCTGCCGCTTGCCCTTGCGTCCCTGGTCCAGCAAGGTCTCGACCTCGTGCGTGAGACGGTTGATGTCGCGGAGATTCAGAAAGCCCGCCATCCCCTTGATCGTATGAAACGGCCGGAACAGATTGTCGATGATCGAGGTGTCCTCCGGGGACCGTTCGATCTCCAGCAACGCCGCTTCACTCGCCTCGATGTGTTCGGCGGCTTCCTCCAGGAAGCCCTTGATGAACTCCATCTCCTTGTCGTCGATGGTCAGAGGAAGCTGTTCATAGGGGGGCTCGACGGCGGAATCGCCCGCCGCCGGCGCGGTGCCGGATTCCGGGCCGTCGGAAGGGGCCTCAGGTGCTGCCTCCTTCTCATCGAAGATGCGCGCCAACTTGTCGGCGACCTCTGCATCACTCGCCTCGGCGACTGGAACCTCGCTATCCGACCTGGTGGGCGAGGCGTCTCCCAAGACGGCGATCTCGCCAAGGACCCGGATCTTCTCCACGATCGCCGCCAAGGTAGTGTCCGGGTTCTCCGCCTCCCCGAGGATCAGATTCTCCAGCAGCAGGGCACTTTGCTTGGCCCCCTCGGCAACATCCGGCGCCGGGGGAGTGCCTCCCGGGCTGGCCGGGGCGGCGAGCGCCTCGCACCAACTGTGCATTTTGGCCAATCCGCTGAGGTCGTCCTTCTCGAGGTGACCGGCGAAGTCGGCCAACTTCTGAACAAGAGATTGAGCGTCTAAGTGCTCGTCGCTTTGGTTGGTCATCGGTCCTTCTTGCTCCCTGAAGCCACGTCTTGGAATGCCGAGGCTCCGCTTCGACCGCGGTGTCCAGGGCATCTTTTCTGTCAACTCGGAGCCGCCGTCGTCGGATTCAGCGTCATCACTTCTTCGGGTCGGCTGCCCCCCCTCTTGAGGCTCTGTTTGCCCCCCCCACTGCGCCGATATTGAACTGCAGGCCTGCTTGGCCGGGACCCCGGGCGGCCCTGCGGGGTGCTGACCTCCCTTGGCAGAGTCCGATGTGCCCCCCCCAAAAACGATGCCTGCATGGCATTGATTATCTTCCCCCCAAGGCCTCCGCCGCTGGGATCGTGATGCCGCCACCCGCCTTGATCGAGACTGGTCATCCCACGCGTCCGTCACCAGCCCCCGGCCGGGCCTGGCAACCTCTCGGATCGGGCCATCGCCCACTCTCGAAAATGGCCAATCAACGCTATCCTGCGGATCGCGACTCCCGGCTGATAACCCGGTGTTCTGCCTGAGTGAGTCGGGAAGTGGGGGACGCGCGGCTAGGCCGCATGGGGGCACGGGACGCGGGCTTCGTCGATTCGTACGGTCGTCAATTTGTTAATTTTCGGGGTCCCCCGGTCATGGCCTTGGCCGTCTCCAACTCAACCCGGCCGGCTCGGAGGCGTCGCCGCCTCGGAAGGTCCCCCACGCCAGACGCAGGTCCCGACAAAACAAAGTCCATTTTTCTCGTCTTTTCTCTTGACGGCCTCTGGTGTGGCCTACTAGGGTGCGCGTCGCGAAGGAACGACCACGTCCTACCAAGGAAGGCGACATGACCGCGGTTCTCGTTTCCCAAACTGTGCCTGGTGGATAACCGCTTTGTGCGTGCAAAGCGTTCTCGGTAAGTGTCCTAAGGTAGAGGTGTTGCATCATGGTTCCGGACGATTTCTGGGTGGGTCTTGCGGGCGGTGTCATAACCGCTTTCTTCGATGGCTTGGTGGCCTTTGTGCTGGTGCCGCTGTCTGCCTTTACGGCCGAATTACTGGCCTGGATACAGACATTGCTGCCATTGGTGTAAGAGTATCTGCCGCCTCACGACTGCTGATTCGCGTGGCATCTCCACCCGGTCCGAGGGCCGAGTTCCTCGGCCTGGCATGCGGGGGCAGAGACTGGGAAGACAAAGAATCGCCGGTGCGTCCATCAGGCAGCACGGCCCAGGCTGCATGGGCGCAGAGGCACTGAAGGGAAGGCACAAGTCATGGTTCTCGAGCGTTTGGTCCCATTCGCCGTTGCCGCCACCTTCGTGATGGCGTTTTCAACCTCCTTGACGATCGCCGATCCTCCGGAAAAGTGGCTGACCATTTCTGACCATCAGGAGCAGCCGATCGAGGATCTGGACCGAACCACCGCGGAAACGGTGGAGACCTCCGTCATCGAGACCGAGACGGAGACGGTCGGCTACCAAAAGCCGCTGCCCTTGAGTCTGAGTCTCGACTACACCCTGGTCAGTGACTACATCTTCCGCGGCATCAACCTTTCAGAGCACGCCCGAGAAGGCCGGGAGATGCCGAATCACCAGCTCAAGGCTTCGATGTCTATGGATCTTGCTCCCTTGTGGGGGGGGGAGCCCGGGCACTGCGGTGAAATCGGCTTCGATGCCTGGTTCGAATGGTACGCCGATCAAAAGAAGATCAACGTCTCAGAGGGTGCCAACATCCAGGAGATCGACTATACGGTCTGGTACGGATACTACGTGGAGCCGATCTACACGAAAGTCAAGATCGGCTGGATTGGCAAGGCCTTTCCGAACCTTGATGGCGTCCATAACGACGACAAGACCAACGAATGGTTCCTCTCACTGGTCCACAACGACGCCTGGGTTTGGCGGTGTCTCGGATACCAGGGTGAGGCCGGGATCCTCAATCCCACCATGTCCTTGTACCACGACCTGCACATATCCGGCGGTGTCTGGGTCGATCTGGGGATTAGCCACGGCTTCCAGTTCGAGGCCCTCCCCTACTTGACCATCACCCCCAGCTATGCCCTGCACATCGACGGCGGTTGGACGGGGCCCGTGTTCGGCACCGACGATCACGACACCCGCCTCGCCGGTATGACCTATGGAATCGACGTTTCATACGACCTGACCGAGGTTCTCAGGATGCCACTGTGGGCCGGTTCGATGAAGGTTTCCGGGTTTCTCAACTACTTCGATCCCACCGGCCGGATGCGAAGCACACTGCCCTATGAGGACGAACTCTACGGCGGCGTCAAGCTGGCCTGGAGTTGGTAGCCCAAGCGTAGTTTGCCGGCCACCCTTCCTACGATATGCCATCGTGCGCCCGGCAGCCTCTGCCGGGTGTATTGGGCGCGCAGCAGTCAACTGCTCTTGCTACCCGCCGCCACCTCGGCCCGGTGGTCCGTTGCGGCCTCGTCGGGGCTCTCTGCCGGCAAGTACTTGCGGATGGCCGCGATCAGACCTTCTCTATCGATCGGCTTACGGGCGTAGTCGTCGCACCCCGCCTGGAGGCACTTCTCCCGGTCACCGGCCATGGCGTGGGCGGTCAGGGCGATGATGGGGCCGGAGTAGCCCTTCTTCCTCAATAGACGGGCCGCCTCGTAGCCATCCAGCACCGGCATCTGCATGTCCATCAGGATTACGTCGAAAGGCGTCCCGGCCTCGCCGGCGGCCAAGGCCTCGTCCACCGCGAGCTGACCATTATCGACGACCATCACCACGGCGCCGGCTTTCCTGAGCACGAACGAGATCAAACGCTGGTTATCGATGCCGTCCTCGGCCAGGAGGATACGGGCGACCAGCCGTCCAGCCGACGGTCTGCCGTTCGGAGCAGACTCCTCGGCGGCCCGGCCACTATCGGCTCCCCGCGACCAGGCCTGCTCGGTCGTGACCGAGGCGTCGAGCATCTTGATGCCGTCCAGCGGCCCGGTGGCGATGGTCACCCGGAAGGTGCTGCCGACCCCCGGTTTGCTCTCCACCGTAACGCCGCCGCCCAGCAGCTCGGCCAGCCGACGGCTGATGGTCAGCCCCAGGCCGGTACCGCCGAACTTGCGGGTGGTCGATGCGTCGGCCTGGGAGAAGGCCGTGAACAACCTGCCCATTTGGTCGGGGGTCATGCCGATGCCGCTGTCGACGATGTCGAATTGCATCACCGCAGAGTCGGGGCCGTCTCGGGGGGCCTGTCCCTCAGTAGACGCCTCCACCAATCGAACGACTAATCTCACCAGGCCCTCGTCGGTGAACTTGACCGCGTTACCCAGCAGGTTGATGAGGATCTGCCGCAAGCGCACCGGGTCGCCCTGGATGGTCTCGGGGATCGGGCCGACGTATTCCACCTCCAGCGAGAGCCTCTTGGCCCCTGCCCGGGCCCGGACCAGGGAGACCGCCTCCACGACCTCGTGTTTGGGGGAGAAGCGGATTCGCTCCACCTCGAGTTTGCCGGCCTCGATTTTCGAGAGATCGAGTATGTCGTTGATGATCTGCATGAGGTACTCGCCGTTGCGCTTGATCGTCCCGATGTGCTCCCGGTTCTTCGCTCGGGTCTCGCACTGGGTGCAAATCCTGCACGCGGTGCACGAGAACACGTCTTCGGCCAGCAGGTCGGCAAATCCCAGGATGGCGGTCATCGGCGTACGGATCTCGTGGCTCATGTTGGCCAGGAACCGACTCTTGGCCTCGGTGGCCGCCTCGGCCTCCTTCCGGGCGGTCAGGAACTCCTCCATGGTGGCTTCCAACTCCGTGGACATACGCTTCTCTCGCTCCAGGGCATCGACCATCATCGCGTTCCCCTGACGCAACTCCACGCGCGACTCTTCCAGGGCCCGCGTATGGGATCGAATGATGCGGGAGGCCCGATGCATCAGCGCCGCCAGGGCCGCGAACACCGCCATCAGCACAACGCTGAGGATGACCACCGAGCGGACCAGCGTGGCATGGGCCCCCTCGAGGTTCTCTCTCACGTCCTTGTATATCTCGAAGGCCCCCAGGACGCGCCCATCCGCCGCCATGACCGGAGCATACGTCTCGACCACCTCCACGTCGCAGCGCTGCTCCTCGGCCAGATCCCAGACTCGATCTTTGGTCTCCAGGTTCGAGACCGGAAAGCCGCTCAGTGCCACCTGCAGCTTGGGATTGTCCAGGTTCAATTCGCCGATGATCTTCTTGTCGGTGCTGTAGATGATTCGCGTCTGGCGGTCGAAGACCTTGATCTTGACGATGTCGAACGGAGTCAGGAAGGAACGCATTCTCCGGTCCAGATCAGGGATGGCTTCCGGCTCGATTGCCAGCCCCCGCTGCCCGTCAGGTCCGATGCCGATCAGGGCCTCCATCTCCAGTTCGCGCAGGACCTCGGTGATCTGTTCAGCGGTTTGCTCGGTCGTCTTGATGGCGTGGTCCTGCAACGCACTGCGCAG
>CAZFMS010000039.1:0-9537 GCA_964520125.1 uncultured Planctomycetaceae bacterium | reverse complement strand
GTTCAGCGGTTTGCTCGGTCGTCTTGATGGCGTGGTCCTGCAACGCACTGCGCAGGCCAAAGACGACCAGCAGCAGGATGGTCGCGGCCGCGCCCACCGACATGACGATGTAGTATCCGAACAACCGGAACTTGGCCGGTGGCGGGCCGTGGTGCTCAGAGGAAACCTGCCCGCGGAACACCAGGAAGTACAACGGCCCCAGGGCCAGCATGGTCAGCAGGATGCTGTCCGTGGCATCTGCCCATATCCCGTGCAGCCCAAACGCGGGTAGGATGCACATCACTGCCAGCTCGATCACAAACAGGATCACCGCCATCGCCAGGAGGGTCCCGAGCAGACCTCCACCCCGGCGTTTGGGGAGGCTTTGCTGCGGGTCCGGCTCGTGTCCGGGGTGGTCTTCGGGCCTCATGTCCGGTCTCTCAAAGAACTGAGCGGGATGGAAAAGTGTCTGAACAGTCTGGGTGCTGCCGGCGGATCGTTGGCCAGTGGTTGCACCAGTAGACGACCACCGGGCCGCCGCCCGGCGGTAGTAGGTGAGCTTCTGCGACGCAGGATAATAACCGCCTCCTGGAACGACCTCGCGCCCCCAGACGCCTGCGACGCGTCCGAGGACCTACCCCAGACGCCTCAGCGTACGCCCATCCGCCACCTTCGTCGGCACAAGACCTCGGGGTCTTAACTTCCCCTCTGGGAAGCGGGCCAATAGGACTGGGCAGAGAGGGTCGGACGCTTCTCGGAACGGCGAATATGGTCTCCTGTGGAGGCGGCGCCCTATGTCGACGGGACCGCGCTTCGTTTGACTGGCGGCCGACCCGGTGTGCTGTAAACGCTACAGGTCACAGCTCCTCGAATCGGGCGGTGAAGTGTCGCAGGGCCCGTGGCTCATCGGTGATGCGCAGGCCGCGAAGCGAGTCGCGTTGTTTGTGCAATTCGACGGTGACTTCGATCACGTAATCGATGTGACTCTGGGTATAGGTCCGGCGCGGAATGGCCAGGCGGACCAACTCCATCGGCGGCGGCGGCCGGCCGGGACCGCCGAACATCACGCTGCCGATCTCCACCGCTCGCACCCCGCCGAGGCGGTAGAGCCCGCAGACCAGTGCCTGACCGGGGAAACACTCGGGCTGAATGTGCGGACAAAACCGTCGGGCATCGATGTAGATGGCGTGCCCGCCCGGGGGCTCGACGATCTGGATGCCGGCCTCGAGAAGTTTCTCGCCTAGATACTCCGTGCCGCGGATGCGGTAATGCAGGTAGTCCTCGTGCAGGACCTCCTCGAAACCCTGGGCCATGGCCTCCAGGTCGCGACCCGCCAGACCCCCGTAGGTCACGTAGCCCTCGGTGAGAATCAGCAGGTCCGACGCTCGGTGAAACAGCTTCTCGTCGCGAACCAGCAGCACCCCGCCGATGTTGACGATGCCGTCCTTCTTCGCGGAAATGGTGGCCCCGTCGGACAGGTCGAACGTCTCCCGGACGATCTGGCGGATCGGCCGATCCTGCTGGCCCGGCTCGCGCATCTTGATAAACCAGGCATTCTCGGCAAAGCGACAGGCGTCCAGGAAGAACGGCACGTTGTACTTGTCGCAGACCGCCCGGACCTGACCCAGGTTCTCCAGGCTGACCGGCTGGCCGCCGCCGCTGTTGTTGGTCACCGTGACCATCACCACCGGTACGCCCTGCGGGCCATGACGCTGGAGCAGTTCCTCCAGGGCGGCAACGTTCATGTTGCCCTTGAAGGGGTGTCGATTACGCGGATCGGCGGCCTCGGGAATCGGCAGATCCACCGCCCGGGCCCCGCGGTGCTCGACGTTGGCCCGGGTAGTATCGAAGTGGGTATTGTTGGGCACCACCTTGCCCTCACCGCCGATCAACTCGAACAGCAAGCGCTCGCTGGCCCGGCCCTGATGGGTGGGTAGGACGTGCTCGAAGCCGGTGATCTCCGTGAGCCGCTCCTTGAATCGGTAAAACGAAACCGCCCCCGCGTAGGATTCGTCCGCCCGCATGATGCCGGCCCACTGTTCGCTGCTCATGGCTCCGGTGCCGGAATCGGTCAGCAGGTCGATCAGCACGTCCGCAGCGGGGATCAAGAAGACATTGAACGCCGCCCGGCGGAGGCTCGCCTCCCGCTCTTGCGGCGTGGTCATGCGGATTGGTTCCACGGTCTTGATCCTGAACGGCTCGATGATGGTCTTCATGGCGGTAACCTTGAACTGCTCGCGGCATCATATCTGGTCAGCAATTGATCCTAGCCCCAGGCGGCGCCGATCGCCATCCCCCCCCGGCGGCGAGAGTCCACAGCCGGCGGCCGGAGCCGCCGGTGTCAAGTTCGACGACCTCCCGACACCTCACTGGCCAAAGATGATAAAGGCGATCATCCGTTGTCGTTCGGTCGCGGCTCGATTCGGAAGACGCCCCAGATCAGCAGGGCGGCCATCACCCAGCCCACCAGAAAACCCACCGCCGTATTGACCGCCATACAGGCTCCGGCGGTAATCACCATGACGAAGAAATCCACCCGCCCCGTCTGATCGCGGCAGACCAGGGCCAACTCCAGCCCGCTGAAAAGCAGCAGGACGCCGAGAACGGACTGCGGATACTGCTGCAACCACAGCAGCAGTGAGCCGCCGAACAGCAACGCCAGGGCCATCTTGGCGACCCCCAGCATGACCACGCTGCCGCCGGTCCGGGCCCCAAAGCGATACTGGGCGGCCAATCCGCCGGCCCCGTGACACATGGGCATCGCCCCCAGCGGACAGCAGATCAGATTCATCAAGGCCACCGAGGTGGCCACCTTCTTCGGCGCGGCCGGCCGGTCGGGAAACAGATCGAGCGACAACACACAGACCGCAATCACCGAATTCAGCGTGGTCAGCGGTATCTGCGGCAGGGCCCCGCGCCACAACCCGGTCAGCCAGGCACCCTTGTCCAGCAGATCGGGCATTTGCCAGGTTATGCCGACTTGGAGCTGCCCCAGCAGGTCCGGCTTCGAGGCCAGCAGGGCAACCAGGCCGATCCCGAAGACCACCAGGGCCCCCGGCACCCGGGTCGAAAAATAAGACAGCAGCACCACCGACGCGCACAGCACGCCCATCCCCACGCTGTCCCAGCCGATCAGGCCCGCCCAGCCCGCCGCCGCCTCCCCGCCGGCCGTCCCGGCGATCAGCGAGAACCCGTTGGTCAGCAGCTTCAGACCCAGGGCCAGTTGCAGCCCGCGGACCACGCTCTTGGGTATCGCCTTGCTCAGCCAGTCGATCAGCCCGGTCAAGCTGAGGAACAGAATGACCATCGCGGTCAGGATGCCGGCGGTGATGATCTCCGACTCGTTCAACCCCTCGTTGATGGCCACCGCGGCGATGGCCTTCATCGGCTGCACCGGCATGGGGATGCCGAAGGCCAGCCCGGTCACCAGGTTCATCAGTCCGGCGCAGAACAGGGCCGGCCCGAACTGCAGGCCGCACCGATTGACCATCCCCACCAGCAGGGGAACAAAAGTACCCAGGTCGCCCAGGGCCCCGCCGGCCTCCCCCCGATCAAACCGAATGGCCGGCGGCCTCTGCCTGGAAGACTCTGACCCGGTCTTGGTCAACCTAGCCGATGCCATGTGCCGGTGTGCTCCGAAGACAGGCCGGTCCAACGGTTCGCCAGCCGCCGAGCCCGGACGCGCTGTGACAGAGTCCGGAGGAGATTAGGGACCGCCCGGCGCTGGCCCGGCGTCTAAGGTAGTACAAAGACCCTCCCGGCACTAGCAGCGGAGCACACCACGTCATGGTCAGGTATTCTCGATCCTGGCTGCAGAGCTTGAATCTGGCCTTTCCATCCTGGTGGCGGAATGAACCGTATGGCTAGCGCGGCCGCCCGACTCAGCCTCCAATCAACCCTCCGCCCGAGAGGAAGACCAACAAAAAGCCTGATCCCTTTTCTTCCCCGCACTGTGGTGGGGGACGAAATCCCTCCGCCAGCAACCCGCCCGCGGGTGCCCCACCTTCTCTGGAAGAATGCGCACGAAGGGCCTCATGCGACGCAATCGAACGGCTGTTTGGCCAACTCTCCGCCTTTGGCGGTGGCTTGGCACCCTTGCCCGCTTGGATGCGTCGCCTCGAGCGCGTGGAACGCTGGATCACGGCGAAGGTGATCATCTATCACACGCGATTACTTGTCAGGGAGAGCGCCGCATGAGGCCCTTCGTGCGCATTCTTCGAAACGAGGTGGGCCACCCGACCTTGGAGTATAATAGAGCGAAAGGAAGGTTGAGAGATGACCCAAGAAGAGAGAACGGACATGGAAAGACTGGTGGATGGTGTCCACCACATCAGCGGCATCGTGACCTCGACAAGTCCAATCCGCCGCATTCCGCCGATCCGTCGCAATTCAAACGTGCCATGGCGGCTACTCTGGTCAACAACCGACCAGTGCGCTAGGTCTCTGAATCGGGAACGGTCAGGGTCTGGATGGGCGGTCACGCCTGGTAAGGTAAAGCAGTACAAGGCCAGTCGCCGCCCCGGCCAGGCACGCCGCCAGCCAGATAGCTCGCTCCCGAGGCGTATCCACTTCGACCCCGAAGAGATTGCCTGACACATCCACTAGCCCGCTCAGGTCCAGAAGGCTCAGGAAGCTGAGAACAGTGCCCATTCCCAGGAACATCCATCCGAAGACACGCACGTAGTACTTCATGAGGAACTCTTATCTCAAAATGGGAGCACGCAGAGGCCCGAATGACGGACTCGCAAACGAGTGTCCAGTCTGCGGCATCCGGTCGTCGTTATTGGGTCCTCGCATGCGGCTGAACTCCGAAATGTTCCGGCACCAGCGTCGGCTGGTCAACCGGGATTCTCCATTTACCGAACTTTCGATCACCACCATACAACGTGGAGCCTTTCGATTCCAGCGGGAATCGCGTTCCCGCCGTGATTCTTGCCCATCTGACCGCTCCCACATGCCAATCCTGCCCCCGACGCCTGAGGAACAACGATTTCGTCCCGTTGCAGCGCAGCATCAACCTTTGGCCACCACTCGGCGCGGGCGGTCCCAACTCTGCGCCTGATACGAGAAGCTCTCGTAGAACACCTTGGGCTTGTACGAAGGGCATCCCACCGGACGGGTCAACAGATGGCTGATACTGGCCAGTGTGGAAGCTCTCGCATCATCGGGACCAGCCTCCTGGACCTTCGGACAACCCTGTACTTTCCTTGTGCCGACGTCGAACTCGGCGGCGAAGGGGACGGCTTTGGCAATCAGGTGATCGCTTGGACCGTGTGGATTCATGGTACGGGTGAGCTGGCCATGGACTCCGAATCCACCAGGTTTTCCCTCGATATCAAGCCTGGCTCGTGCCCGAACCCGCTGAATCGCAACAGCCGTGGGGTCCTGCCGGTTGCGGTGGTCGGCTTGGAGACCCTTGACGTGAGGGATATCGACATCTCCACCGTACGGCTGTCCCGAGCTGACGGGGTCGGCGGAGAGGTCGCCCCGAACGAAGGACCGCCCGGCCCACACTCCACATTCGTGGACCTGGCCACACCATTTGCGTGCGGGGGGGGCGATTGCCACGAGGAGGCGGGCGATGGCATCCTCGATCTTTCAATGAAGTTCAGCACCCCGCAGGTGGTGGGGGCCCTCGAACTTGGCGACATGGGTAACGGTGAGGAGGTCGAGTTGGTCGTCACCGGGCTACTGCTCGATGGGACCGAGTTCAGCACCAGCGGCGACTGCATCCTGATCAGGCCACCGGGACCTTTCAACGCCCACCTCCAGTCGAGCGTGCCATCCCGTACGTCGAGATCAGCCCGCCCTCGGTGAGCCGGATGTGCCCGCCCGAGTCGTTGAATGACAGATCCGGCCGCTGGCCAGCGGACTCGGTCCCTGGGCCAGAACAAGCAGGACTCTCTCAGCACTTCCGCCTGATCTTCTTCTTCACCTTCTGCCTTCGTCTCGCCCGCTTGCCGGGCTTCTCTTTCGCCCCGTCGACCAAATCCGCCAGCATCGTCGTTTCGAGGAAGTCTCGGTATGGCCCGACCACCCGGACCCAGCGATCATGCAGCGGGCAGGGCTTCGCCTCCCCACACAGGGGGTTCCCAAACGGACAGGAGGTTCGTCGCATCAGATCGTCGAAAGGAGCGATCACCTCCGCCAAGCTCAGACGTCGGGCCGGCTTGTTCAGCCGGAAGCCCCCTCCGATTCCCCGAGAACTCGTCAGCAGGCCCTGGCGAACCAGATCACCGAGGACCTTCTGGAGGTACTTCAAGGGCACCGACGTCTCGGTGGCGATCTCCCTGGCCAGTACGGGTCTTTCCTCCCCGTGCTGGGCGATGTAGGTCATGGCCCGTAGGGCGTATTCACAGGTCTGCGAGAGCATGGCTAACCGACCCAAAGATACAAAGGGGTAAACAAGTATAGTTTAGCCGGCTCCCCCCAACGCCGCAAACGCGAAGTCGGCCTAGAAGACCGTGGGTTCTTGGAGGCATGATTCCAGATGCCCTCGTGATATCTCGGCGGTCGTGTTAAAGACCTCCGGCCACTCCCGATCAGGATCGAGCAGACCGTCCTAGTCCCATAACCCGAGGCGCGATAGGACCCGACCAGCTGCACACCAGGTCATGAATCGACTCAACCCTCTCAACCGCACCGTTTCCGCATCGTCTTTTTGCCTTTTTTTGGGATTCCACCTTGACACAAAGCGCTAGCGTGCTAGGATACTAGTACAATGGTGAACTAGTACATCGAACAGCGGCTTTTTGTGGATACGGTCTCATGCGTTTCACCATCGACCCCCAAAGCGGCGTCCCCTTCTATCGTCAGATAATAGACCAGGTCCAGTTCGCCATCTCCAACGGCCGGCTTGGTTCCGGGGAGCAGCTACCCACTGTCAGGCAGCTCGCCGTCGATTTGAAAATCAACCCCAACACAGTCGCCCGAGCCTATCGTGAACTGGAGATCAAGGGGGTGGTCAACACCCAAATCGGAACGGGCACCTTCATTGCCGACGGCAAGATCGAAATCTCGGAACTCAATCGCCGGCGGATGCTCAACCAGATTTGCACCGACTTGCTCGCCCGCGCCTCCGCCTATGGATTCAAGCTGAGCGACGTCATCGATGCCTTGGGCGAACGACGGGAAGAGCACTGAAACCGAAGCCGATGCACACCGATCGCCAAAGCGACCGACCCCGAAGAATCGAGCCAGACGCGTTTTGGCCGTGATGAAGCGAGGACCAACTTGAGGAGACCAGAATTATGGCCAGCCTGAACATCAATCTCCCGAAGCTCTCTCTGGAACGGTTCTCGGCCACCGCCCGGGCCGACTACCGCTTTGCACCGCTCAACGCCGTGCTCTTGCTGGTGTTGATGCTCGCCGGGCTCATCGTCCACGTAACCCTATACGACTACAGCGTCGCCGCGGTTGTTTTCGCAGTCGGGGCCGCCCTGGTGTTGACCGGAATTTTCCGGGTGACCCAACTTTGGGAAGGAGTCATTGTCTGCGGAACCTTGACCGCCCTGGCCGGCTACTTGGTGTTTCGCCATCTGGGAATAACCCCTGGCGTGCTGGTAGCCACAACCGCAGTAGCAGCCCTGGTCGCCCCGTGCATCCAGATCGCCTACCAATGGGAGCGGGCCGTGGTCCTGCGGCTCGGCAAGTTCAAGGGGATTCGCGGCTCCGGCATGTTCGTGATCCTGCCGGTGATCGACAAGGTCGCCCAGTACGTCGACCAGCGCATCCGGGTCAACGACTTTCAGGCCGAGACCACCCTGACCAAGGACACCGTCCCCGTAAATGTCGATGCCATTGCCTTCTGGATGGTGTGGGACGCCGAAAAGGCCGTCCTGGAGGTCGCCGACTTCGACGTGGCCGTCATCCTCTCCGCCCAGACCGCCCTGCGAGACGCGATCGGGCGCAGCGAGCTGGCCGACCTCCTCTCCCATCGCGAACGCTTGGGCCACGAGATCCAGCAGGTCCTGGACACCAAGACCAGCGCCTGGGGCATCACCGCCCAATCCGTGGAAATCCGCGACATCATCATCCCCCAAGGACTGCAAGACGCGATGAGCAAGCAGGCCCAGGCCGAGCGCGAGCGGCAATCACGCATCATCTTGGGCACCGCCGAGACGGAAATCGCCGAGAAGTTCGCCAAGGCCGCGGAGTCTTATGTAGATAACCCGGTGGCCTTGCACCTGCGGGCCATGAACATGGTCTTCGAGGGCCTCAAGCAAAAGGGCTCGATGATCATCGTGCCCTCGACCGCCGTCGAGACCATGGGACTCGGAGCCTTGGGCGGCCTGACCGCATTCGGCCAGCAGCAACGCGCCGCGTCACTGCCCAACAGCGACCCGGCACTACCGACCAACAGTGCCACGGCGCCACCGGCCAGCGGCGGTCCCCAGACCGAGCCGGCCGCGGCCCCCGATCCACCCAAGGACAAGTAACGCGTCCACTGCCATCCCGAGTCCCCGACGATCCGCGGGCTTCAGCCCGCGCCGGGTGCCACTGGCGGCTTGCCCGCCAGTGCCTGCCAGAGGAACCGACCGACTACGGCTGCCCGTTGCCCTCTTTCCTGGCCAAGTAGTAATTGTTGATGATGTCGTGAGGCAGTCGCTGGACCTCGACGCAGCCGAAGCCCGCGTCGGCCAGCATATTCAGGGCCAGCTCCTCACCCCATACGGCGCCCAGCCCAGCGCCTCCCTGGGCCAGCGACACCGACATGCAGTGCATCGTCGAAACCGTGTACAGAAACGGCCCGATAGGGTGATCCATGTTCCTGTGCAAGTGGCTGGAGGCCGCTACGTCCAGCATCAAGAAGAGCCCGTCCTGTTTCAGCGCCTGGTTGATACCCAGCAGGGCGCCTTTCGGGTTGGCCTGATCGTGGATCACATCGAACGCCGTGATCAGATCGAAGCGCTCCGTTTCGCCGATCTTGGATATGTCCTTGGTCTCGAACTGGATGTTCTGGTTGCCCCGGCGCCGGGCCTCGGCCCGAGCCACCACGACCGCATCGCCGCAGAGGTCGTACCCGGTAAAGCGACTACTGGGAAAAGTCTCCGCCAGCAGGTTCATCGCCCTCCCCGAGCCACAGCCCACGTCCAACACCTCGAGGCCCCGGTTGAGCCGATCGGCCAAGCCGTCATCAAGCGGCAGGATGTACTCCACCAATGCGGCCACCACCGTCTGGGCGCTCTCTTCCGCCATGACCTCATGGAAGCGCTTGTACTGGCTGTACTCAACCCCGCCGCCATTCTTGAAACACTCGGTTATCTGATCCTCCACGCTGGCCAACACCGCGATCCACTGGGCGGTCGAGGCCATGTTGTCCGACCCACCCGCCCGGGTCAGCCAGGCAACGTGCTCCGGCGGCAGCACGAACGTGCGTGCCTCCGGATCATGCTCCACCAAACCGCCGGTGACCATCGCCCCCAGCCATTCGCGAACATACCGTTCATCCAGCCCGGCCTTCTCGGCAATCTGCCCACTCGTAGCCGGCTCCAGGTCGGCCATCCGGTCAAAGAGCCCGGTACGATGGCCGATCGAGTTCATCAGGGCGATGGACGC
>CAZFMS010000038.1:0-20271 GCA_964520125.1 uncultured Planctomycetaceae bacterium | reverse complement strand
CCTGGCAGGCCCGCCGCCGAGTCAGTTCAGGTAACAACTGCTTCAGGGTTCGCACCTTTCCAAGGGCCTTATGGTGTTCGAGCATAATCTCGCCGATCATCTCCTCGCGGCTGATCGGCACACAGCCGAACTTCTCCACTTCCAATCCCCCGGCGACGTTGGCCAGGGCCACCGCTTCGAGCATCTCCCCTCCCGCAGCGACCCCCACCGCCAAGGCCGCCAGGACTTCATCGCCGGCACCGGTGACATCGTAGACGTCACGGGATTTAGTGGTCACGTGCTCGAACAAACCGTCGGGCCCGATGAGGGCCGCCCCCTCGGCATCCAGGGTCACGCAGACGTATTCGCTATGACAGGAGTCGTATATCCGGGCCGCGGCCTCTCGGACCGCCCCTACGCTGGGCAACGGCAAACCGGTGAGTCGCTCGGTCTCATGGCGGTTGGGGGTCACCATCGTAGCGCCGGTGTAACGGCTGTAGTCGGTGATGCCGGCCGGGTCCACCAGCACCGGCAGGCTCCGTCGGCCGGCGGCCTCGATCAAGGCCTGGGCCAGACAAGGCGTAACCACGCCCTTGTTATAGTCCTGGAGGCAGACGACATGGCAATCCTCCAGGTACCGGTCGGCCAGGCCGAGCAGGGCCGCGGTGGTCTTCTCGTCGATCGGCTCGCGAGACTCATCGTCAATCCGGATCAACTGTTGCCGGTGGCGACGCTGGGCCAGGCCGACCAGCCTGGTCTTGCGCGTGGTTCGCCGGCCGGCCACCCGGATGAGGCCGGAGGGATCGAGCTTCGCCTCCCGCAGCAGATCGCCCATCAGATCGGCGCCCGGGTCGTCGCCCAGCACGCCCACGCAGTGGACTCCGGCCTGGAGGGCGAGTATGTCCGCGGCCACCGAGCCGGCCCCGCCAAGGGCGTCGGCCTGCCGGACGACGCGCAGCACGGGGACCGGCGCTTCCGGGCTGATCCGCTCGGCGTCACCGTAGAGATAACGGTCGATCATGAAATCGCCGACCACCAGGACTTTTCGGTCCGCCCCCCGCTCCAGCAGCTCACAGAGCCTTTGCCACATTTCGTGTCCCCGATGGAAGTCCCGTCCCGGCCTTGCGCGGCCCGACGGGCTGCCGCCAGATCAAGGATGCCGGCGGCCCGGCATCAGCGGTTCTCGAGGGCCCAGCTCTTGGACGCTTGCCCAATTCTCACTAAGCCACCGAGCGGGAGGCATGGTATCGGGCGTCCGACGGGCATTCAAGCCGGCCGAGTACCGTGTCAACCTGGTTACTTCAACTCGACCGATCCACGGATGTGATTTAAGCTCCTGCGCACAAGTAGGTTAAGGCGCTGCGGGCTAAAGCGAGAAGTGAAGAACTGCTGTGGTTAGGGGTCGAGAGGGTCCGGGCAAGATCGCTCGGCCGACACCGGCAGTGCTGACAAACAAGGTCGTCCGATAAACGCTCAAGACCACTGCACTGGTAAGTCGATTTACGAAGGATCAGGAAAGGTCTAGTTTTCGGACGCCCCTGCAGCAAAACGCCCGTCTAGGGAGCTGGGATCAGGGGTGGAGTGTTCGCCTGGCAGCTTGTTCTGAAGGATCTCCGAAATGAGGATTATCGCCATCGCCAATCAAAAAGGTGGGTGCGGCAAGACCACCATTGCCATCAACCTGGCAGCCTGCCTGGCTAGGGAGGGACAGAGGACGGTCGCCGTGGACCTGGACCCCCAGGGACACTGCGCCCTGGGTCTGGCCGTTCCCGAGGAGCAGATCGAGTTATGCATCGCCGACCTGTTGATGGCTGACTCCTCCGAGGAGCCCCCCGATCTGTCCCGGGTCACCTGGCAGATCTCCAGCAATTACGACCTGGTGCCTTCGCGTCTGGATTTGTCCGAGCTGGAACAGCGCCTCGCCGGTGTGGCGGGCCGCGAGAAGCGCTTGCGGGCCGTCTTGGAGACGGGATCGGAGAAGTACGATTTCATTCTGATCGATACGCCTCCTACCGTAGGCTTCCTTACCCAGAGCGCCCTGTTCGCGGCGGATGAGGTAATCGTCCCGGTGGACACGGGTTATTTCTCTCTTCATGGCTTATCCAAACAGTTGGAGACGGTCCGCCGGTTGCGGGGCAGCCGGGAGCGACCTTTGACGGTGCGGATCCTGGCCAATCTCTACGACGTGCGGACCAAGCTGGGCCGGGAGATCCTCGCCGAGCTTCGCAAACGCCACGGCGACGCCATGTTCAGCAGCTTCATCAACTTCAACACCAAGCTCAAGGAGAGCTGCAGTCTGGGTCAGCCGATCACCGAGTACGACCCGGCCAGCATCGGCTGCCGTGATTTCGTGCGGCTGGCCCGAGAGTTGATTTCCCTGTCCGCCGAGGTCGCCCCCGCGGTCAGGCAGGTCGCTGAGGTCCCGGCGATGGCGCAGGCCGCCGAGGTTCCCGCGGTCACCCCGGTCGTCACGACCCCCGCGGTAAAGCCGGTCGTCAAGGCCCCGGCAGTTACACCGGTGGTCGAGCACCGCGCAGTCGCCCAGGTCAGCGAGGGCCCGGCTCTCAGGCAGGCGGCGGAGACCCTCGCCGTCACCCCGCTCACCAAAGCCCCCGCCAACGATGGCTTGATGGAGCGTGCCGAGTCCTTGGCCGCAGATGCCAGCCAACTGCTGGCCACCACCCAGACCTTGCTGGGGCCCGGCCGCGGCGGTCCGGCCGTCGAAGAGCCCCCCACGCCGGAAGAGACCGACCGGAAGATCGAGATGATCTACGGGCCGCAGCGTGTCGAGGACGGCATGTTGTTTGTCGTTCGGGCCACCGGGGCCAGGGATGTCCGTCTGGCCGGCGATTTCAACGGCTGGAATCCGGATCTCACCCCCATGCGGCCCTTGCGCACCGGCACCTTCGAGGCTAGTCTGCCCTTGGCCCCGGGGCGTTACCAATATCGCTACGTGATCGATGGCCGCTGGGAGAAAGACCCGGCCAACGAATGCGTCGAGATGAACCCCTACGGCGAACTCAACAGCATCGTCGAGGTGGTCTGACCGCGCCGGCCCGTCTGGTTCCCGACCCGGCTGGAGCGCTCCTTCCCGTATGCAGCCGACGGTGGGTAATCGCCCGGCCTCCCGAGGTGGGGCGCTCGGTCCGGTCCTTCCCCGCGCTGCACTACACCCCAGAAAGGCCTGGACACGCGAGACGGCAGGCTCGATCTCACTATCCAGCAATGGTGATCGGACATAGTGCCACCGCTTCGGCACTGACTTATTCAGCCAGCGCCATTCGTCGGCCCTCCCGCGTCTGCCGTCCGAGAACGGATCCTCCGCGTTTGCCGGGCTGGAGTCTTCCCTCGGGATGGCGAGATCAGGTGGCCTGCCTGGCTACTTCGCATCACTAAGGGCACGGGGTAAGGTTCATCGCGGATCGTATCCCGCCTACTTGGTGACTCCCGGCATCTCACCGCATGGCGTCCTGCAGCCGATCTAGTAGAAGCCTGTTCGTCCTTGAAGATCCGCATTCAAGTACGGCTTACTCTCCTGCTAGGCGGGGAATCCACGGTGCACCTTTCTGAACTGGAGACATCTGATTCGAGCCTGTCCGCCCTGGTGGTGGACGACGACCCCAGCATCCGCAGACTCTGCCGGGCGATGCTGGAGAAGGAGGGCTGCACCGTTTACGAAGCGTCAGACGGTGCAGAGGCGATTGCCTGCACCAAGCGCCACCCGCCGGACTTCATCATCATGGACGTGATGATGCCCAACGTCGACGGGTTGGAGGCCACTCGGCGGCTGCGGGCGGACGCGGCCACCGAAGCAACGCCCATTATCATCCTCAGCGCCATGACCAGCAGCGGGGACATCGTCGCCGGGCTGGAGGCCGGGGCGGATGAGTATCTGGCCAAGCCCTTGAGGCCCAAGGAGTTCGCCGTGCGGGTCAGATCGGTGATGCGCCTCCGGCGGGCATGGTGCGAGCTGCGCCGCAGCTACGGGATACTCGGCGAGCACTCCCGCTTTCTCACTCTCCTGTTGGAGTTCAGCGCCGCCCTGGCTCGAACGGAGGAACTCGATCCCATCCTGGACCGAACCATCGAAGTAGCCGCGACTTTGACCTCCTGCCGTCGCGTTTCCATCTTCCTCTTCGATCCCGACGGACAGAGGCTGCAGCTCGCGCGATCGAGCGGTTCGAGCGAAGGTAACAACCAGGATCCCGCGGCGCCGGTAAAAGCCGCGATCGCCGAAAGGATCTTTGCCACCGGGCAGTTGGCAGTCTGCAATACAGAAGCGGAGGCCCGGGTCTTCGCCGGGGAGGGCGTTTCAGGAGGACCTGCGAACATCCCTGCGGGATCGCTGCCCATGGTAGCCGTGCCTATGTGTGCGGCGGAGAAGACGGTCGGGGTGCTCAATGCCGTGGACCGGATCGGCCAGCAGCCGTTCTGCATCCGGGAACTGGAGTACCTCAACCTGCTGACCAACACCGCGGCCTCGGCCATCCAGAATGTCCTGACCCGCAAGGCCCGCGACGAGGCCCGGAATTCCATCGTCATCGCCCTGGCCAATTTGGCGGAACTTCGGGACGGTGACACCGGCCGGCATCTCGATCGGGTGACCATGTACTGTCTCACCCTGGCCAAGGAGCTGCGTCGGCAGCCCAAATACGCGGGCCCCATCGATGCCGAGTTCCTCAGTAACATCCAGAACGCCGCCCCCCTGCATGACATCGGCAAAGTGGCCATACCCGACTCTATCCTCTTGAAGCCCGGCAAGCTCACTCCCGATGAGATGGCGGTCATGCGGTCACACGCTGCCGTCGGAGCCGAGACTATCCGTTCGGTTATTGCCCGGACGCCGGACGCGGGCTTCTTGAAGATGGGCGAGGAGATCGCCCAAGGACACCACGAGTGGTTCGACGGCACCGGCTATCCGCTGTGCATCAGTGGGACCGACATCCCGCTGGCCGCCAGGATCCTGGGCCTGGCCGACGTCTATGACGCCCTGACCACCAAACGGGTGTACAAGGAAGCGATGCCTCACGAGGAGGCCGTGGAGATCATCCTGGAACATGCCGGCACCCAGTTTGATCCGGACATCGTCGAGGCCTTTCGGCGTTGCCTCGGTGAATTCCAGTGGTTGGCCGGAGATATGTTAGACCGGGCGCCGGAGCGGGAACCCTGCGAGCGATCACCGGGCAGCCTCGTACATTCCACTACGCACTAGCACAACGGCACGACCACGGCGGCCGACCGCTGGATCCGCGGCCCGGCATCGAGAGGCTCTCTCTTAGCCTTTCTTGTCTCTCTTGTGCAGGTAGGCGGCCTCTTCCAGGCGGGCGCGGGTGCCGTCGTGGACCGCGTATTTCGCCCCCGACCACATCGACGCCCCGGCGTGCCGGCCGTCCTTGGTCACCGCGTAGAACTTCAGGCCGTACTTCGGGCGACCGGCCTGGTCCAGAAGGCGGGGCTCGGTGTGGTCGGCGACGCGTCTTAGTACTTCCAGGCAGGCCTGCTCCGGACCCATGCCGGAACGCATCAGCTCGACAATCACAAACGAAGCACAATTTTGCAGGTTGGCCTCGCCCCGCCCGGTCGAGCCGGCCGCCCCAACGGCATTGTCCACGTACAAACCGGCCCCGATGATCGGCGAGTCCCCCACCCGGCCGGGAATCTTGTAGGCCAGCCCGCTGGTGGTCGTTACGCCGGCCAAGTTTGCGGCCCCGTCCACGGCGCAGCAGTTGATCGTACCCCAGGTTCGATCGACGGCCGGGACCCCGCGAGCTTCCTTCCTACCGTAGCCTCCGGCGGGCGGCAGCCAATCGTCCTTCTCGGAATGCGATTCCATCCACCGCAGCCAGCGCCGGCGGGCTTCATCGGTCAGCAGGTTTTCTTCCACAAAGCCGTGGGCCTTGGCAAATCGCAACGCCCCCTCACCCACCAACAGCACGTGGTCGGTCCGCTGCATCACCAGTCGGGCGACCGACGAGGCGTTCCTGATATTACGCAAGGCCGCAACGCCCCCGGCCTTATGGGTCGGGCCGTGCATGCAGCAGGCGTCCAACTCGACCACGCCGTCCTCGTTGGGCAATCCCCCCAGACCCACGGAGCCGTCATTGGGATCGTCTTCGACGGTGTTCACCGCGGCGATCACGGCGTCCAGCGGATCGGCCTTCTGCTTCAGCATCGACATGGCCGTCTCGATGGCCTGCAGCCCGTTGGCGCTGGAGATGACCACCGGCCGGCCCGAGGCCGACGGCACGACCTTGCTCGGTCCTGGTTGACCACCGCCGGCACTCGGGCTGGTCATGGCCCCCGCGGCCACGGCCGCCGCCGAAGACCGCAAGAACTTCCTCCTGGTCCAGCTAATCTCGCCCTTGGACATGATCCCTCACCTCTTACAATTCTGCCGGCCGCACGGGCCGTGCAGGCCTCCGTCAGGGGGCCATCGGCCGAAGCACCTTACTCCGGCGGGTCTCGCGGCGGGCGGCTGGGGAGGCCGGCCCAACAGCTTCGCCAAACTCCCGCGGACCTCGGCCCGCCCCACCATCACACCCGGCCATTGGTGCAACCGCCGGTGAGGACGGGCCTTGGCCGGCACCCGGGAGGCAGTTAAACTACGCTGACGACCGGGTTTACCCTTGCCGGCGGAAATCACCGATGGATTCGACCAAATCGGACTCTAACCTCCCGCCAGTTGCCTTGTCTACTACCATGAAGCAAAGCGCGGCCAGGCCCGCCGAGGCGGAGGTGGACGAATCGCGACACTTTGACGCCCAGGCGGTGGCCCAGACGCTGGCGGGAAAGACCGCTGCGTTCGACCGGCTGATCGAGAAGTATCAACGCCGGGCGGTGGCCGTTTCTTATCGGCTGCTGGGGAACATCGAGGACGCCATGGATGTCTCCCAAGAGGCGTTCCTGCGGGCCTTCCGATCGCTGGCCTCGCTCCAGGAGCCGGGGCGGTTCGGGGCCTGGCTGATGCGGATTGTCAGCAATCTGTCGTTGAACTTCCGGCGTGGGCGGCGATCGGTTCAGTCGCTCACCGGCCAGGAGGGACAGATCGATGTCGAGGATCGTGCCGCCGACTTGTCGCCGCGAGCCCGGCAGGCCCCGTCAGACGCGATGCAGGCCGCCGAGACTCAGCAGGCGGTCAGCACGGCAATCGATTCATTGCCCGAGCAGCAGCGTCTGGCCCTGATCCTCTTCGCCATCGAGCGCTTGCCGCAGAAGGAGGTCGCGGAAATCCTGGAGTGCACCGTGGAGATGGTGAAGTGGAACGTCTTCCAGGCCCGAAAGAAACTCAAGGAAACCCTGGCCGAGCATCTGGAAAAATGACCGACAAGGCTGAACAACTCGAACGCCTCTTGAGCGAGCATCTGGACGATAATCTGGCGCCGATCCAACTCGCTGATCTTCAGCAGGCTCTCGCCGAGGACCCTGCCGCCGCGGCTAGCGCCCGAGGGTACGCTCGCTTGAGCGACCTCCTGGCCTCCTGGCGGTCCCTGCCCGGCGACATCGACTGGAAGGCCCACGCCCGGAGGCTTGCTGGTCAGACATCCTCGAGCGATGTCGCCCCGGCACTCGCGCCGGCCGATCGCCCGGCGTTCGACACCGCAGTCCAAGCGGCCCTGACCGGCAAGCGGTCCCAGCCGGGCAGCAGGGATCAGGAACACGAGGCCGTAGACCGGCTGATCCAGGATTCGGTCGGGCCGGTTCCCCAGGTCGATTGGGACGGCCTCAAGTCGCGCATCTCCGCCGCCGTTGGGCAAGAAGCCGCGGCACAAACGGTGCGGCCGGCCAGTCCACGTAAGCGATGGCGGTCGGCGGGCGCCAGGATCGGCATGGTTGGCGGACCTCTGGCCGCGGCCGCGGTCATCGCCTTCGCCGTATGGGGCCCGCAGACCGCAGGCCCGATCGCCCCTGGGCGCATCAACCCCACGGAGCCGATGGTCGTCGTCTCCCTGCAGATGCCGGAGTTCGCCGGGCAGGTCTCGGTGGCCTTCGAGGAGGGGCCGGCCGGTCAGATCGACGGCTCGGACTCTCTGCCGGGCGGAACCGCGATCGCCATTGGCCCGCCCCGCCACGGAGAACTACAAACGATCGATGAAGCCCTGTTCTACTAGGAGCATATCCCGGCACAGGGGCAGCGGTGTCCCGGCGATGATTCACCTTTGGCCAGAACCCTGGGCCATTGGTGGTCTTGGGGCATGCGCTGGGTTAGATTCTGTGCTGACCACTTGAGTCTATTCAGTTTGGCACCCTCTGGGGCCACCGACGAGGACAGATCCATGAACGCCGCCGCGACTTGTACAATGGTGCTGCTGCTGAGTTGGGCCTCCGCGATTGGGCAGCAGGCCGATCCTCCTACTCCCGGGGCGAGTGATGTCGCCCTGGCCATCGACCAGAAGCTCGATACCCTGGTTATCGCCGGAAAGGATATCTGCGCCGCGCTGGATGAAATCGGCCGGCGGGTGGGCGTGGCCATCGTGATGGACGACCGCTCGGCCGAGCTGCTGCCCTGGGGCCGGCAGACCAAGCTGTCCGACATCACCATCACCAATGCCTCCGTGCGCGAGGCCCTGCCCAAGATACTCGGTCCGCTGGGCATGACCTACGAGCTGCGCGACGGCGGCGTGCACGTAGTGGCCACCGAGCCGTTGAAACGTATCAATCGACGGGCTACCTGGGAGGAGCTGAAGCTGCTGCAAAGATGCCGAGAGTTGGAATACACGCGGGCGAACTTCGAGACTTTCAAGCTGCAGTACAAAATCACTCGGAAGGTCGACGCCCCGGCGTTGCTCGGTCAGCAACTCGAGCGGGCCGGGCGCGGCAGCGTCGCGGAAATGCTGGAAGCGGCGACCAGCTCTCTGGGCTGGGTCTGGCTGCCGGACGGCGAGCGTCTCAAGATCAGGACCGCCGAGGCCCAGGTGGCCAACCAGCTGGCCCGCCGGGTCACCTTCCGCTACGAGGACACCCCCGTTTCGCGGGTTCTCATGGACCTGGCGGATAGGGCGGAGGTGGCCTTGCACCTGGAGCCCGGGGTCTTGTTGAAGCTGCCTCCCGCGGTGGCCAGGACTTCCCTGGTGCTGCAGAATTCATCGATCCGCCAGGCCCTGAACCTGCTTTCGGCGGAGACCGGCTTGAGCTACGAGATGCGTCGCGACGGGTTGCACGTCGGCCTGGCGGTCGATTTTCAAGCGGGTCAGACCGTGGCCACGGGGCGGCGTTCGCCCTATGTCGGGAAGATCTCCATCCCCAGCGAAGACGGCAGCTACAGCTATGACATTCTTCTCCGGGAGGACGATTTGCCGGAAGACATCCTGGAGTACCGCCGCCAGCTAATTAAAGAGTACATCGATCGGATGCGTCGGGACATGTCGCCAGAATGATCCCACACTCCTGATCCGCCCCCCCCAAATCAGCGGCAAGACCATTCCGACGTCAGAACGACTCCCGACTCCCTTTGCCCACTTAGAATCGCCGCACACGCCGGCGCATGAAGTAGAGGCCGCCGAACGTGAACGGGACCATCATGAGGCCCATTGCGCCGCAATCCCCGCATACGGGTAGAGGGACCGGCAGGATCTCCTCGAAATGCCGTTCCACCTCCTGGTCGGTAGGCGCGGTTTGGCCGGCCTCCACGACGTGCACGCCCTTGCGGAGATACCCGACCAGGGTGTTCGGAGAGCTTTTCATGTAGAGCGGGATGGCGAAGGTCAGGGCCGGCTCGAAGTCGTGTACGTAGGCTCCGCCGAACGGTGGAAACTCGGTGATGGTAGTCCGCACGACGAAAGGTATGGTGTTGAAGAGGGTCATGCTGCCGTAGGCCGCCGGGGTGTCGATCTCGAAGAATACGTTGAAGTAACTATCGGCCGGGAAATCGTTGGCCGGGTCTCCGGTGGTGTCCTGGGAGACCACTTCACCGGGGCTGATGGATTGGTCCGGAGCCTGACTGAGGCCGGCTCGGGCGCTCCACCCGCCACCGGTCAGGTTCAGGCTGAGCAACTCGGTGTGGACTTGCCTGGTCGCCCCGGGCACCTTGGCGCTGGAGATGTCGGCCGGGACCCAGGTGATATCACCGTCGGCCACCGTTCGGGTCCCGGTGTCGTTGGCGTCTCCGCTGGTCCCGTCGCCGACCGTGGCCCCACTATCGGCCGTGTCGCCGTCGCGGTGGGCCACGCTGCGCAGCACCAGGGTCGCACTATCGGTCAGCACCGGGGTGTCGATGGTCGCTCCGCCAAATGCTGCTTCCAGCGTCACCTGAAACTTCCCCTTGGACTGGAATCGATCGAACAGGGCCGTGTTATAATCGTCGAAATTCGTCGCCAGGTAGGACAAGACCAAGTTGTCGATCTGGATTACCTCGGTGGTGGGGGTCTGGCTGATCGAGTAGCGATAGGCCCGGATGGGCGTGGCCGAGGCATTGCGGTGTCCCATGAAGAAGGTGCTCGCCGGCTCCCACCCGAAGGGCAACAAGTCGGTCAGCACGGCATCGAAGGCCCGGGCCGCCGGGTTACCCGCCCCATTGACCACCTGGGTAACCGTGGCCCCGCAGGCGTCAAGATCGCTGTCGAACTCGAAGGCAATGACGCTGGGCACACCAGCAGAGATCTCAATGGTCTGGAGGGCCAGGTTCCCGCCGCCGGTGTCGACCACCAGGGCCCGTTCGGAGGAGGCAATACCGCTCCCGCCGAACCTCACTCCCGGCGCGATCGGGTCTCCAGGAACGAGGGTCACTCCGGGGGTCAGGTCGTCGAAAGTGATAGTCGCACCCGCGAAGTTCAACGTGGGAGAAACGGTCTCGATCTGGCCTAGGGCCGGGCTGCCGGCCACCATCAATACCACAACCAGTCCAAAGAATACCCGTGCTCGCGACATGGGAGTCTCCTTCCTCAATAGGTCAACGACTAGATTTCAGCGTACCAGCGGCCCGTGTGCCGGTTCAGCCTTCACGAATGGCCGGCACATTAGTCGCCTCTGTCCTGGGCGTCAAGTCTCCTTCTGTGGATGTAATAAAAAGGGGCGGCCCGGCCGAGGGGGGACCGGGGAGGGATTCTCGTTCCGGCGGGGAGGAGGGCCGGAGGAGGTTTTCCGGCTGGCCGGGCAAGTTTTTTTCACCGGCGGTCATATCAGGACGGTGTGGTCCTTTTTATGGCGCGTTTTTCGTTTTTTGTAAGTGCAATTTGCCGCAATTTGGCGCAACACTCCCGACCGCGGCGTCTTTGGTCGGGTCCGGGCCAGTCCCTTTCCAATGTAGTAGTCTTGCTCAGCGCTTCGGGTGTATGGGACGTAAGGAGAGGTGCGTTCGGCTGATTATGCTTCGTTTGCGGTGGCTGGCAGGCGGTGGAGTGGTGGCCGAGAAGGCAATCCGTGTTCGGCGGAGAAGACTGGTCAGAAAGACGACTCCCACCCCCCTTTCTCCATCCGATCAGCTCGCGAGCAGGTCATTAATGAAGGCCGCGGTGTCTTGTTCGAGCGTACCGCCGTAGTTGGCGCATGCAGGGTTGTCCCCCGGCTCTGGAGGCTGACCCAGTTTCGCCCGGATGAACCCGGCGCTGTCCCCGCCATCGACAAGACCGTCTTGATTCAGGTCCCCGAGCAGCGCACACGCCTCCGGGATGGTGATGATGAAGCTCCTGGCGAGGTAGGGTTCAAGCAAATCATGGCCGCTGCCGACCAGGATTGTTCCGTCGTCGGAGACCGCCATTAGCGTGCGAATGTCGAAGTTGGGATCGAGGGTGATGCCGTTGTCGATGAGGAAGTCCTCGACATCGATGATGCCGGTCTCGGCGGTCCAGATGAATCCGGTGGCATGGGTGGGGCCGCTGTATCGGTTGTATCCGACAACCATGCTCCCATCAGCAGAGACATCGTAGGCCTGGGCCAGGCCGAAGGGGGCGGTTGTTCCCGGCAGGGCCCCGAGGATCTCCTCGACCCAGGCGGATCCGTTCCAGCGCCACGCCGAGGCCACGGTTGGATACCAAGGTTGGTTGGGCTCCTCCCAAGAGGATCCGACGATCATGGTGCCGTCGGAGGTTACCGCAACGGCCTCGGCGAATCCGAAAGTCTGAGTGAGTGTCGTCCTGACGCCTTCGACCCAGACGGTGGGCCACCAGGTGCCGAAGGACGGATCTTCGTCCCAGCCGACGATCACGGTCCCGTCTTGGTTGGCATCATTGGCCCGGCAGCTGCCGCCTCCACTACCAAGGTCGACCACGCCGGTCGCCGGAGTCCACCTGCTGGCGTGGGCACTGCCGCCGGGTTGTCCGGGGCGCCAGTACAAGCCGACCAGTGTCTGGCCGTCTTCGGACAGACCCCAGGCGGATCCGTAGGCGTTGTCCATCAGTCCGCCGTCAGGCGGTGTCGGCGGCATGGTCTCTTCCCAACCGGACCCCAACGTCCATCGCCCCTGGGTCACGTAAGTGAGGTCTTCGCCGATGATCGTCGCCGATACCATGGTGCCGTCGGCGGAGACGTCCGGCCCCCCGGCTCCGACTCCCAGTACGGGGACCGAAGCCCGCCCAAGGGGGACGATGCCGTCCAGCGCCGTCCAGCGAAAAGTCTCGTAGGCCCCTTCGGTGTTGCCGACCACCACGGAGCCATCGGCGGAAATGTCGGTGGCGTAGCCGTAGCCGATGAACTCGAACGTCACCTGAGCCGATGCTGTGGTTGTCAAGACGACCAGGGTGATGGCTGGAGCGAGAAACTTCTTCATGGTTCATTACCTTTTTCGTACCGGAAGACCCCTACCGACTCGCCGCCGGTGGCCCTGCCCACATTGCCGGCCGGTTCGTCGCTCGACGCTGGCGGGCGAATTGCACGCGACGACGCGACGATGACCTACTGTTCCAGGAACGCGCCGATGAACACGGGAATATCCAGTCCATCGGCCATGCCGTCGTCGTTCAGGTCAGACCTAAGCACGTGATCAGGATCGAGCGGTGAACCCAGCAGCACGTTGACCAGGGCCTCGGCGTCATCGAGATCCACATCACCATCCGCGTCGATGTCTCCGAGCCGATCGATGGTGACCCGCCACGCACCTGTGTAAAACCCGTGCCCGACGATGAAACGACCGTCGGCCGAGATTGCTTGGCACACTTCGAGGGTCAGGCCCTTCGGGATGACGCCGCCGCCGGATTCGATGAACGTCTCCAGCAGAACCAGGGGACCTGATCCGCCCGGCTGGATCCACGCTCGGCGATTCCCCATTATGATGTCGAATCCGACGATCGTGCCGTTATCCGCAATGTCCATCGGGATGCCTTGCCAGCCGGGAAGCAGGGATCCGGCCCCCAGTAGCTCACGTTCCCAGCCAAGCTCTCCGCTGGTCCACTTGACGGCCTGAGCGGCGAGAATGTGTTCATCCGCCAGCCAGGTGCCCAGTAGAACGGTGCCGTCGTCGCGGATGCCGTGCACCTCGCCTACGGCGTCACCGTTGGGTGGGTCGAGGAGCTGCCCTGCTCCCGAGTCATCCCAGATCGCCGGCGTTCGGGAGAACGATCCCTGCGCGAATCCTCCTATGAGGGTCCCGTCAGCAGAAACGACTGAGGCCCGGTTGCTGCCGTTGGCGAGTGGTTCGAGTTCGAGCATGCCGGTCTCCTGGGTCCACCAGAATCCTCGGCCGCTACAGCCGTCCCAGGACAATCCGACCACGACACTGCCGTCGGCGGAGACTTCGTATCCATCACTGCGGCTGGGGCATTCGAGCGCGTTGGGCAGATACCCCAGGCTCACCCAGCCGGTCGTCTCGGTCCACCTGGCGGCTACCACTCCCATGACTGGATCGGGGTCGTCCGGGTCGGGCATTTCACCGACCACGACCGACCCATCGTCGGACACGCCGACCGCGGTCAGGGCCTCCGGCGGCAAGATCGTCATCGTGCTGGTCCTGGTGTCATAGACGTAGGTTCTGTTGGTGGATGTTTCGCCCGCGATGTACCTCCCGTCCGGCGACATATCGTTTGCGGAGATGGCGTTTGGAATCATCTCGAACGTCACGGTGTCGGCAATGACGGGCGGGGAGACGAACAGAAGGGCCAGCGTCCAAAGAGCTGTTACGATGCACGCTTGCATGTTTCGGGTCATCACTTTGTTCCTCCTCTGAAGAGTGAGAAGACCGGCCAGGGCGGCAGGGAGGCTTTCCTCTGAGCAGCTATTGGGTTTCACGTCGAATCGTCTCCCGCTGGTGCCCGGCGCTAAGGAGCGAGCAGGGCCTCAACGAAGTCGCCGATATCGAGGCCGTTGTTGCTGCCGTCCTGATTCACATCTGCGAGGCTGATATCGCAAGCGGGGTATGCATCGCTGTACGCAGCCGGATCGACCAGGGCCAACGCGAACGGGCCAACGTCATCGAGGTCGACCACGCCGCTACAGTCCATATCCCCGAGAATCTCGGGATCGGGGCTAATCCTGACCAGCCACCCCCCGGTCATGGGCCAACTGTGCCCGGCAATGATGCGTCCGTCCGTCGAAATCGCTTGACACACGTGGAGGGCTTCGCCAGTTGGTACGGTCCCGCCGTGCGCTTCGATATAGGACACCATCTCGATCAGATCACCGGTACCGCCCGGTTGGATCCACGCGCGGCGATTGCCGACCAATGAGTCGAATCCGACAATGGTGCCGTCATCGGCAATATCCAGTGCATTGCTGCTCCAGCCAGGGAGGATTGCACCGGGGCCCACGATCTCTCGGTCCCAGCCGAGTTCTCCAGCGGTCCACTTAGCGGCCAGCGAGAGTGGCATTCCCTCACCCGCCCACTCCCCCAGCAGGATGGTGCCGTCATCACTGATGCCGTGGATTTCGCCCAGGGCATCACCGTTCGGCGGGTCCAGCAACTCGCCCCTCATCGTTGAGCCGTTCCAGATCGCGGGGGTGCGTGAACCCGATCCTTGGGCGAATCCGCCGATCACGCTTCCGTCGGCGGAGATCGCTGATGCCCGATTGCCGCCGTTGGCGAGTACTTCGAGTTCCAGCATGCCGGTCTGCATTGTCCATCTGAATGCGCGGCCGTTGCAACCGTCCCAGGAGAGCCCGACCGCGACGGAGCCGTCGGCGGAGAGTTCGTATCCGTCGCTGCGGCTGGGGCAGCCGAGGGCGTGCGGCAGGTGCCCGATGCTCTGCCAGCCGGTCAGCTCGGTCCAGATCGCGGCAACATTGGTGCCGATGCCCTCCGGGTCGGGTATGTCGCCCAGCACGACTGTTCCGTCATCGGACACGGCAGCGGCCGTTAGACCCAGCGGCGGCAGGGTGGTCATCGTGTTCGTGGTCGTGTCATAGATGTACGTCCCGCCCGTGGAGATTTGTCCCACGACGTACCGCCCGTCCGGCGCCATGTCCATCGCGAGGAAGGCATTCGGTATAATCTCGAAGCTTACGGTGTCCGCAATGACGGGGGGGGCAACGAGCAGAAGAGCCAACGCCGAAAGAGCAGCCACTGTGGATATATCTGTGCGTCGGGGCATCACTTTCTTCCTCATCTGAAGAACGGGTGAGGTCGGCAGGGAGAGAGAAGCTCCCATCAGAGGTAGCCGTCCCAATCCATGCCGACTCACCACCCGCTTGCTTGCCGTTGCAGTCCAGGACCTCGACGGCACCAGACCCGAGAATCCGTGGGCCGCAGACTACAAGCCCAGTCTCCAGAGATTAGCCGGGCCGATCACTCATCGGCGCCAGTTACCGCGACGTAGGGGCACGTCGCAGGCCAAGCGTCGGCTTGGTACTCCAGTTCGTGTAGACCGCCTTGACGCTTACTTCCTCGACGATGGTAACGTCGATGGTGGTCTGGCCGGCATCCTGCATCACGCCGTCGATCATCCAACCCTGGAAGGGCAGATTGTCGGCCACCGCGGGGGCGGTGAGGGTCACCACCGTGCCCGGGTTGTAGCTCCTCAGGAAATAGGCAAACCCCGAGCCGTCTACATTCAGGTCTGGGGGGCTGACCTCGACGAAGGTGCCGCGCACGTCCGACCCGACTCGGGCGTTGGAACTCCCCTGCGGCACGATCAAGATGCAATCGCCGGCCGTGGTGAAGCCCGTACCGTCCAGCAGGAAGCCGCTGACGACCAGCTCGACTTCATCCCCGTTGGCCAGGTCACCGAGTTCCAGGGCCGCGACCACGTCGTCGGTCCGGAACTTCATGGAGAGATCGGTGATTCCGTCACCCGCCTCTTCGTGGCAGTCGCAGGCCCCGCCATCAAACGGGGTGGCCACGTCCTCGAACTCCGAGTGCGGCCCCGGGGGCCCCTCATTGGGAGCTACTTCACCGCCGACACCGTCGGCCCGCTTGAGAACCACGGACGAGGCGTCGATCTGCATGGCGTCGAAGGAGTCCGACCCGACGACCGCCACCGGGAGCACACCGTGGCTCCTGCGATTAAGCGGATTCGGGCACGAGCCCGGCTTGATGTCCAGCGAGGGAGGGAGGACGGCATTCCAGGAAAGATCGTCGACGAACGTCGTGGGGAACCATCCCCAGCCGAGAATCCTTACTTCGTCGAACAGGTCGCCATCGGTGGTGGTGATGTCGAACCACTCGTCGCCGATGCCGCCCCAGGCCGGCTCTACAAAGGCGAAGGCAACCTGCGCGCCGTCGTTGAAGACGAATACGGCCAGGCCTCCGCCAAATGGTCCGGGGGGGCCGGAAGGATCCCACACCTGGGTGGAGAACTCGGTGAGATCGTTCTCCCATTTAATGAAGACTCCAAAGTTGCCGAAGAAGGAGTTGCCGGTGCCAATCCATGGTCCGAAGATCCCGGTCCAGTCGTCGACTTGAGGCCCTCCGTCCCCGGCCTGGAGTTCGGCGATGCCGTGGCTTGCCGACCAGGCATCCGTCGCGACGAAACCGGTGGGGCCGCCCGGCTCGTCAAAGTTGAGCGTGGTGCCGTAGGTCGGGGCGCTGGTCCCCTGGGTGATGATGATGCCGCCCAACGCCGGGGCGGTGAGAATCGCGGCAACCACTGCCGCCACTGCCGATGTCCGCATACGAGTCATTTCGTCTCTCCTCCCAAGTCAGTAGGGATAGAACAACCTCGGCCGCCCATCGGCCAAGCCAGGATGTACCATAACTCCCCAGAATCGCCTCTGCAAGCGATTTCAGGGAAAATTCTAAAAAAATGTTGAGAGTGGGTTGCACAACCGACCCGAGTATGCTACAATGGGTAGGAGGGAGACCATGACTGAGGACCGGTAACTCCAGTGAGGCAACTGATTTATGGCAGAAACCCCGACATCATCAAGCACCGAGAGCGTTCCGCTGTTTGAGGACCACGTGAAGGCCGTGCTGACCCGGGTTCGCGCGGCATTTGCCAATCTCCTGGCATCGGTGGGAGCCGACCCGACCCGTCCGCAGGAGGTCGCCCGGCAGCTCAATATGAACAAAAACCTAACCTGGAAGATATCCAGGATCATCCGTGCGGTTGATCCCGCTGCCGCGGTCCCGCACATCCCTGGCAAGGCGGGAATGACCATCCTGCTGCAGTCGTTCAAGAAGGCCGGAGCCTCTCTGGAGGCAATCAAGGCCGTGCGTCTGGCCATCGCCGAATTCGAGGAGATGAGAGACATTCACGCCGGCGACCGTGAATCACTGGAGATGATGCTGGGGAACCTGGCACCCAATCCCGATACGCAGCAACAAGCCGAGACGTTGCGGAAGCTAGCCTTCCGGGGGAACAGCGCCACCTGGGGCGTACAGGCACGCGTGCAACTCTGCGTGAACGTTCTCGCCCCCAACTCTGATACGCGGGACTGGATTGACCTGGCTTGGCTCAGCGGGCTTTTTGACTTCCGGCGACTTCGCCGTGACGCCGTTTGGGCAATGGCGACGACCCGCAAGGTGCAGGACGATGGGACGCCGATGGAGTTGGGTTGCATCGAGGCAATCGACCCCAATTTCGAGGGCGATGGCAAGATACCTCTGGTGGGCGGCCTCTGTTCGAGGCCCATCCCGGAACTACGGACGGTGACCGGCCCGGACGGCGTGATTCGCTACGAACTGCTGGAAGGGCCGGTTGGTAACACGGCGGCGGCTTCATGCGTGATCGGCATTTGCGGCCGGGCATTCGTCAGGCGCACACGTGCACCCAACGATACGATCGGTGAGCACGGCGTGCGTCTTTATACGCCGGTAGAGATTCTGATCCACGATTTATTTGTGCACCGAGACTTGGGCTACGCATTATCGCCGGAGATCTTTCTGTACAGTCAGATGCCGGGGGGGCCCGTGTTTCCGGCGTCGGGACGAGACCAGGGCAGGTTGCCGGTGCCTGAGCAACTACAGCGGCTGGGGAGTTGCCCGCCGGACTTCGTGGCCCCCGAGTTGCCGCAGTATTCACAGCAACTGCAATCCGTGTTTGACGGGCTGAAGTGGGATCCGAACGAATTCCACGGTTTTCGCTTCAAGCTCCCATACCCGCCGATTCCGGCGATTGCGGTGCTGCGCTACGACCTCCCCCGAGTGACCATAGACCATGCCCGAGTCGGCTAACGGGCCAAGCAGGCTCGACTTGACGGGTTGCCCCCCGGACGGGTGAGCGTCTGGGGTCTCCGGCAGAGACCGGGCCGAGGACGGCCCGGCTCACTCGAGCCCTCAGAGCAGCAATGACAGTGCACTAGGCGGAGCCGGTGGGGCTTTCGGATTGGCTTAGGTAGTTGATGAAGTCGCTCTTGGCGAGGAGGCCGACGGGTTGGTTTTTTTCGCGGATGATGATGGCTTGGGCGCCGAGGGAGAGGGCTTTGAAGCCCTTTTCGATGCCTTCGGAGCGGTCCATCTTGGGGAAGGGGCGGCCCATGACTTCGCCGACCTGCTGGTGGGCCAGGTCGACGTGCTCGAAGACGAGCTGCAGGGCGGTGACCTCCTGGATGGCCCCGATGATGGCGCCATTGGCGTCGGCTACCGGCACCTGGGAGATGTCGTTTTCACGCATGAGGTCGATGGCCTTGCGGACGGTGTCCTCGCGGCGGACGGTGATCAGGGCGGAGGCGCCGGCGGCCAGCTTGCTGTCCAGGACGTGGCCCAGGGTGAGGCCGCGCCCGGGCGAGGGCATGAAGCCGTGGCTCTGCATCCACTCGTCGTTGTACATCTTGCTCAGGTAGCCTCGGCCGCCATCGGGCAGCAACACGACCACCAGCTTGTCGGCGGGTAGATCGGCGGCGACGCGGAGGGCAGCGCAGACCGCGGTGCCGCCGGAGCCGCCGACCAGCAAGCCTTCTTCGCCGGCCAGCCGCCGGCCCATGAGGAAGGAATCCTTGTCGCTGACGTTGATGACCTGGTCGATGATCTTGAGGTTGACGGTGCGGGGGACGAAGTCCTCGCCGATCCCTTCGACGAGGAAGGGCCTGGGCATTTCGCCTTGGGTGTAGATGGAGCCCTCGGCGTCGGCCCCGATGATCTTGACGTCGGGGTTTTTCTCTTTTAGATAGCGGGCCGTGCCGCTGATGGTTCCGCCGGTGCCGACTCCGGCGACGAAGTAGTCTATGCGGCCGTCGGTCTGCTTCCAGATTTCCGGACCGGTGGTCTGGTAGTGGGCCCGGGGGTTGTCGGGGTTCTCGAACTGGTTGGGCTGGAATGCTCCGGGGATCTCGGCGGTCAGGCGGTTGGCCACGCTGTAGTAGCTCTCCGGGTTGTTGGCCGCCACCGTGGGGACGGTGACGGTTTCGGCGCCGTAGGCCCGCAGGAGGGCGAATTTCTCGGGGGCCATCTTGTCGGGCATGACCAAGATGCAGCGATAGCCCTTGATGGCCGCGGCCATGGCCAGGGCGGCGCCGGTGTTGCCGCTGGTTGGTTCGATGATGGTACCGCCGGGCTGGAGCTTGCCGGCCTTCTCGGCGGCCTCGAGCATGAGTATGGCGGGCCGGTCCTTGACCGAGCCGCCGGGGTTGAAGTACTCCACCTTGGCGGCGACGGTGCACTTGATTCCGGCGGTCACTTTGCGGAGCCGGATCAACGGGGTATCGCCGATCAGTGCCAAAACGTGGTCATGAATCTGCATGGCTGTCCCTGTCGTGTGATCCAATTCGGTAACGCGGCTGGGGAGACGGGAAGACCTCGGCGGGCCGTTTCGGCAGAGGCCCAGGCAAGACCCGGCGCACCCTTTCAGGCCGTTTTATCCTAGAAGATGTGGGCGATCTGTCAAGGGTGTTAGTTGATCGGTGGCACCGGGCGGTCAGTTTGGTGGCAAGAAAAATGCCCGATCGCCTGGATTGGGCGATCGGGCACATGCACAGAAAGGAGATGGTGATGCTGGTGCAAAATCGCATCGGGGTGGCGGTTGGCCTGTCCTGCAGCCGGGCATCTAGCGATGCTGG
>CAZFMS010000037.1:0-20354 GCA_964520125.1 uncultured Planctomycetaceae bacterium | reverse complement strand
CCACCTCAAGATCACTGGAAGCCCGTGGAAACGGGGCGTTTTCAGCGATAGCAGGTACCTCAAGGAACGAAAAAACGCAGTTCTGACGATGCCGCTCGGAGGCCTTGAGAGGTTCTATAGAACGATGGCCAAGTCGTTCAAAGAGAAAGGTGGCATACCAAGACTGGTCCTGGATCTCACCGAAGCACTCCAAAAAAAGGGGCATCCACTCCTTACTGGGTTATGGGAGGATGTACGAGAGATAACTCTGCGTGAAATGGACTCAGCCTACTCAACGCTGGGAGTCCGGCTTGATCGCGACTCGGTCCGTGGAGAGTCGTTCTACGATGCTTTCCTTCCCGGAGTCGTGGAAGAAATCCGTCTCGCCCTCAAAGACGGTCTATCTGAAGTAGGGACAATAAGGGCAGTATCGCGAGAAGACGCCGGTGCTCTCTGTGTGTTTTTCGAGCAGCAGGATGGCAAGGCAGTATTCAGAGGTCCTGAAGGCGCTTCGTTGCCGATGATCGTCCAGAAATCCGACGGGGCATACCTGTATGCAACCACTGACATTGCCGCGATTGTGTCCCGTGTTGCCCATTCCGAGAAACACCCGATTAGATTGCACGCCGGAATACTTGGCAAAGTGCTTGAAGAAAAAGGGGGAGGCCTTGGTGCTGATCGTGTGCTTTACGTCGTCGGCGCGCCGCAGAAGCTGCATTTTGAGATGCTGTTCGCCGTGGTGCGGGCGTTGGGCTGGACGCGGCCCGGGGACGGGACGCGGGAGGTGCGGATCGAGCACGTCTCGTTTGGTTCGGTCCTGGGTGAAGATCGCAAGATGCTCAAGACGCGGACAGGGGAGAACGTCAAGCTGAAGGAGCTGTTGGACGAGGCCGTGCAGCGGGCCGAGGGGCTGGTTCGGGAGACGGAGCAGGACCCGGCCAAGCGGCGCGGCTTTGACGACGCGGAGATCAAGCGAATCGCCGGGACGGTGGGCATCTCGGCGGTCAAGTACGCCGACCTATCGCAAAACCGCAACACGGATTACATGTTCAGTTGGGACAAGATGCTGGCCCTGCAGGGCAATACCGCCCCGTACATGCTGTACGCCTATGCCCGGATCCGCTCCATCTATCGCAAGGGCGCCGAATCGGCCGATTGTTCGATGGTCGATTCTGAATCCTCGATTCTGCTCGCCCATCCCGCCGAGCGGGCCCTGGCCCTGAGCATCCTGCGGCTGGCGGAGACCGTCGACGGGGTGGCCGATATGCTGCTGCCGAACATCCTCTGCGAGTACCTGTTCGATCTGGCGGGTCGCTTCATGTCCTTCTACGAGTCCTGCCCGGTCCTCCAGGCCCCTGACGATGCCACGCGGGCCTCGCGGCTGCGGCTCTGTAATCTGACCGCCCGGGCCCTGAAGCTGGGGCTGGGGCTGTTGGGCATTCCCACGCTGGAGCGGATGTAACGGCCTGCGGCGGGCCGGCTGCTTGACGGGACCGCCGAATGTTCCTCTTGACGTCCGGACGAATGGCACCGACGTCGGGCTGAGAGGATCAGCGGTCCGCGGTGGCGAGCATGATGGGGTCGGGAAGGGCCGCGTCGAGAAAGCCGCGATTTCTGGTGGCGCATCCGACACACGCCCCGCAGGGATCGGTTGCCGAAGACAGGCAGGACCAGGTCAAGTCGAACGGCGTGCCCAGGCGGTGGCCGATCTTGACAATCTCCGACCGACTGAGATCGATGACCGGTGCCTCGACGGACATCTCCTTCCATGGAGAGGCCTCGTTGATCAGATGGTTGCAGACCTGCAAGTATTCCTGCGAATAATCCGGGTAGATGCTGCTGGTCTTGGGGCCCGGCGGTCCGAGGTCTTCGCTGATGCCCAGCAGGATCTTGCCGGCCCCGATGGCCGATGCCCAGCCGAAGGCGACGTTGACCAGGGTGCCGATCAGTCCGGCGATATGGCAGTTCGATGGCCCCTCGCCGAGTGCCAGGGCGTCTTCGATCTGCCGTTTTCGATTGACCCGGGCGTTGCCACCGATGGCGGCGAAATGGGGCAGGTCGACGACCAGGTGTTCCCGGACCTCGAAGAAGGAGACCTGCTCTTGAAAAAGCTCGGCCTCTTTCTGGGAAGCGCGGTGCCCACAGCGGACGTGAAGCAGGGCCAGGGCGTGCTCCTTGACGGCGATGGACGCCACCACGGCGCTGTTAAGCCCGCCGGAACAAAGCACCACGATCTTTTCCTTGGCCATGGGCATGTGCCTCCTGCACGGATCATCGGCAGAGGGGGTCAACGAGTTTGGTCACCCGGTGTGTCCGGGGGTGGTCGATTCGCAGAGATGTTCAAGGTCCGAGAATAACCGGTCGGATCGTTCTTGGCGGGGCGCTGGTAGTTCATCGCGGGACGATCACGACCTGCGGCGGGTGGCGGATGCCGGCCACGGCGAGGTGATTCCGGCTTCTTCCTCGCTTCTGGCACCACCGGCGAGAGGCCGGGGCCACAGATCGTGAGGCCGGTGCCCACGTTGAAGACGCCGGTGGCGCACATCGTGGTGCCGCCCTCAGGGGAAGCCGGCCAGTAGGGCAAAGCGACCGGTCTCGGCCCCGTCGCGGCGATGCGAAAAGAAGCGGTGATCGCTGATGCTGCATTCCTGGGCCACGCTTATTCGCTCGGCTTGGACACCGGCAGAGGTCAACTGGACAACGTTGGCGGCTCGGAGGTCGAAGAACCGCCGAGTGCCGACCGTGGGGAAGAAGCGTTCGGCATCCTCGAGCTGGGCCTGGGCAATGCGAAAGACATCGTCTCTGACCTCGTATTCCCGCGGACCGGCGCAGGGACAGATAGCGGCCAGCAGCTCATCCGGCGCGACGTCGAACTCGCGGTTTAATCGCCGGACCAACTCGACGGCGATCCGCCCGACGGTCCCCCGCCAACTGGCATGGACGGCGCCGAACACGCGGCGGCCGGGATGCACGGCGACGATGATCGGGCAATCCGCCGAAAAGAGCATCAGCGGCACGCCGGGCAAGTCGCACACCAGTCCGTCAACGAAGCGGACGGCTTCATGCGAGCCGGCGCTTCCCGCGCCGATGTCGGTGGGGAGGACGGGCAGGACGTGGGCGCTGTGCACCTGCTGCGGGGCGGTGAGACGGTCGAGAGAGAATCCCAGGTGGTCGCAGAGCAGCAGCAGCCGGTCGAGGGCCAGGTGGGCCTGGGGCCCTCGGTGGACGGCCATGTTCCAAGGTCGCGTGGTCACGGCATGGGCGAAACCGGGCAGGCCGGCCAACGCGGGGAAGGTCAACAGGCTGGTGTCCTGAAAGGTCTGAGAGGTCAGGGAGACTTGTGGGGGGCGAGTCATCCGGCAATCTCGAGGACTACCTTGATGTGCGAAGGATCCGCCGCCAGCGCCAGGGCTTTCAGGCCATCGGCCAGCGGCAAGCGCCGCGAGATCATACTGACCACGTCGACCTGCTTGCGGGCCAAGGCGCTGAGGGCGTCGCCAAAGGGGCCACACCGGCTGCCCAGCAGGGTTATCTCGTTCACCACCAGGGGCATCAGATCCGCGGTGGCATCTCCGGCACAGGTGGTTTTCATCACGATGGTGCCCCGTGGACGAACCAGGCGCAGGGCCAGCGGGAGGCCCTGGGGGGAGCCGGTGCAGTCGACCACGACGTCGTAGTCGTTGAGCTGACGGACCTCGTCGACGGTGCTGGTCCGGATGCGTTTGCGATCCAGGAAAGCGAGCGTCTTGGGGTTGCGGCCGATCGCGGACAGGCGGCATTTGGTCTGGGCCAGCACCTGGGCCGCCAGCAGACCCAACCGTCCCGTGCCGAGCACGGCGACATTCATGCGCGACTCGACCTTCACCTGGCGGATGATCTGATAGGCCGCGGCCAGCGGTTCGGTAAAGACCACCTCTTCGTCGGTGATCGAATCGGGTACTTCGATGCAGTTCCGCTCCGGAATGGCGACGTATTCGGCGAAGACACCCGGCCGGCCGTTGATTCCGAGCACCGTCCGCCGCCGGCAATGGTACGATAGGCCGCTGGAACACATGTCACAGCGGCCACAGACGCAGTTGATCTCCGCGACCACGCGCTTGCCGGACAACGCCGACGACCCGGAGACGACCGAACCGACGAACTCGTGCCCCAAGACGCCTTCATGGGCGCCGTAGCCACCGAGGATTGCCAGATCAGTGCCACAGATGCCGGCCAGGTGAACCCTTACCAGGACCTCTCCCGCCGCCGGAACCGGCTGCGGTTCATCCCGCAGCACGGCCTTACCGGATTGGACGACTATGGCGCGCATTGGCGGACATCCCTGGAGTCAAGACTCATGATGATACCCTGACGCCCCGTCGTCGGCACGTGGGTCCGCACTGCGGGGCCGCCGGCTTGGCTGGCAGGCCCGGCGGACGGTCCGAGAGGAGACTCTCGCGCCCACGGCTGTTCTTCGGGTAATGGGTCCCGCTCGGTGTAAGCGGGAAAAGAGATTGGCCGCCAGCCGCGTGGTGCGCTCGATAGCAGGGCCGCGATGGGATTCGGTCCTTTCCAGCCAGTCTGGTCCGCCTTGACGCGACCGGCTGCTCGACATCGGGCGACGCACGGCTTGCAGTTCCGTCTGCCTCGACGGCCGGAGGTGTTATCGGTCAGCTTGGGCATGGAGATAAGCGCAATAAGGTGATTGTTGCCTAGCTGTCTCCCGGGATGCCGGGCCCTCGCCGCCGAGTCAGACAGGGTACGCTCGGGGCAGTACTGGAAAGGCCGGGCCAGCCCACCGCTGAACTGTTGCCCCATGCTCGGGGCGTTGGCCATGCCGACGCCATGCTCGAAACCGGCGGTGGCACTGGTCATGTGGCGGCCGGTATCCGAGCCGGCGGCTAATCCTCTGACTGGGCCAAGAGAGGCGGGCGACGGCGGCGCCTTCGCTTCTTCGGTGCTCCCGGAACGCGGGGTTCAGGAACCCGTGGCTCTGCCTTCCCAGCCAGCTCCAACGTCTCGGAGGGTGACTCGGCGAACAGATCGGCCTTCACTTCGCGCCACAGACCGGCGGCCCGGTTGAATACCCCGCCGGAGACGATGATGTTCATTGTTGGGCAGGAGTCGATCTCCCGAATGTGGTCGATCAGACACCGCACCAGCGGAGCGTCCGTGGGCTTGCTGCCCACGATCAACATGGCGGTGGGCTGCAATTGCCCCACCAGGGAAGCGATTTCATCCCGAGCGACGCCGCCACCCAGGAAATACACGTCCCAGCCATCGGCCTCAAACAGATCAGCGCACATCTGGGCGCTGAATTCCTCCGGCTCCCCCTGGGCACAGGTGATCAAGATGCGCCGGCCGAGAGGATCGTTCCGATTCATGCGGGTCTGCAACTGGTCGGCGACCGTGCGGTTGATTCGCGTGGCCATGTGCTCGGAGGCCGTGTTGATGCGGTCCTCGCGGTAGAGTTGCTGCACCCGCTCCATGGCCGGCCAGATCAGCTTATGATACAGGTCGCGTGGGCAGGTTCCCTCGTCGATCGCCCCGACGACGAGGTCGCGACAGGTCCTGCGCTCGCCACGCAACAAGGGCTTCATGTACTGCGAGTAGAGGGTTGGGCTCGGCATGTTGGCACGCTCCGATTGACATTGATGCTCTGGAGACCGGCACCGGGGTGTCCCACTGCGACATCCTGTTCGAGATCACCTGGTCCGACTCGCGTTTCGTCCTTGGCCGTCCAACATCCCGGAGGGCGGCACCGCGCAATTCCTACCGCTGCTGCTTGTGTCCGTGTGTCTGGAGAAGATGACTACCCAAACACATGTTAAGCTAGGCAGTCTAGGTATCATAGGAAACACTAGGATCGGTCAAGCATCGCGAGAAACTTTAGCGCGGGCGCTGATCCTGCGGTGATGGCGGTCGTTTTTGCGCGATCCTTGACCGGCCGTCGCCGCTGACCCTGGAGAAGTGTGGATTCCCGAGTTCACAGGCCCCCCCGGGGCGAAATCCCGGCTGGGCGGCCACCCTGCCGCCCCCCCCTCCATGAGCTGGCGGCGGTCTGGTGGGTCCAGTGGCAACGCCCTATAAGAGCGAGCTTCGCCTCCGCCCGGGCCGCCACCACGATGCCCGAGCATTCGGCTGACAATCCTGAGAATCGGTGACACGCGCGGGCCGGGCACGGGGCGGCTGGGGCGCGCGGGCCTCAACACGCACCGAGCACGACGCTACGCGCACAAGGCTGGACATCAACGATCGTGGAGTATGCGGTTGGTCCGCCAGACGGGAGGTCTTGGCGAAGTCACTCGATGACAAAAGGTGCAGATGTCGCCGGAAGCCTCGCGGGACCCGGCTTGAGGCGGAGGCTGCTGACCCGCCAAGGGCCATCCTCCTTTCGCAAGGTGATCTCGAACCGCACGCCGATGGGGATATTGAAGCCCGGCTTCATTTCCAGGGCCCTGGAGCGGACCAGTTCCGTGTTAGCGGGGCTGTTCGGGTCCAGCGGTTTTCCGTCGGGGTCCCGGGCATTCAGCAGGTCGTCGGAGGTTTCGATCAGGGTCAGTCGGGAGCGATCTTCCGGGCGTTCGGCATCGAGGCGGGCCCGGACAGTCGTCGCTTTGGCAGCGCCCACACCCGGTAGCAGCGTCGTGGTCTCGAACATGAAGCCGTCCACGTAGTAGGCGGCGATCGACACCCACGATTCGGAGATCATGGTCACGGCGGCTTCGACGGTCAGGTCCGCAGGCACCGAACGGTGGCCGCCAGAAACAACTTGCTGGTAGATGGCCTGCCTTGCTGCCAGGCTCTCAATTCGGCCCATTGCGGAGTCATACTTGGCCCGATCTTGGGGGCCCTGGAAATCCCGGCTGCGAGCGTGCTGGGCGTCGCGGAGGGCTTCCAGAAAGGCGCGGGTGACCGCCGCAGCGTCGGCGTCGTCCGGGACAGGGGCCTGGACGTCCTCGAATTCGATCGCTTCGGAGGTCTGATGGCGGCGTTTGTCGTCGCAGCCCAACCAGCAGGTGACCACGGCGCAGAGCACCAGACCGGTGGACATCAGGTGTTTCCGGCGGGTTGTGTTCATGGCCGGGCAGTCTACGCTTTGGCCGGTGATTCTGCAACGGTTGCCGGCGAATCAGAGTCCGGCTAGACTGCCGCCCGGGGTAACAGCCTTTGCAGCCATGCCGCACGTCGAAGAAAAACTACTCGAAGTAGCAACCAGACGAATCGGCGAGGAAATCTTCCAGCGAGCCGAGGCGGAGGCCCCGTCCGTTTTCTCGATGGAGTTCTGGCAGCAGCAGGCCATGGACTGGCTGACCCAGGACGAAGATCTCAAGCTGCGGCTGTTCCGCTTCATCGAGGTCCTCCCGGCCCTGGGCAGCCGACCGGCGGTCGCTCGACACCTGGCGGAATACCTCAGACCGGACGAGGCCGCGCAACGGTCCCTGCCCCCGCTGCTGCAATTCGCTCTGGGCTACCGGCATGAAGCGTCGCTCTTCGCCAACCTGGTGGCCGAGCTGGCCCGGCTCGGTTGCGGCACAATGGCCCAGCAGTTCATCGCCGGGTCCACGCCGGAAGAAGCGATCAGCGCGGTGCTCCGACTTCGAGGGCAGGGCATGGCCTTCACCCTGGACGTCCTCGGAGAGACGGTCATCGCCGATAGCGTGGCCCGGGCCCACCAGGAGTTGTACATCCACCTGATCAACGAGCTGGGTAAGGAAACCGGCGCCTGGGCCCCGGTTCCGCTTATTGATCTGGCGCCCTGGGGGCCGCTCCCGCGGGTCAACGTTTCGCTCAAGCTGACCGCCATCGTAGCCAGTTTCGATCCGATCGACCCGGCGGCCGCGACCGAGGCGGCCCTGGATCGACTCCGCCCGATCCTCCGAGCCGCCCGGGACAACGGCTCGTTCCTGAACATCGACATGGAGCACTATGCGGTAAAGGACCTGACCCTGAACTTGTACAAGCGGGTCCTGTCGGAGCCGGAGTTCCGCGACTGGCCCGACTGCGGCCTGGTGATCCAATGCTACATGCCGGACGGCCGCCGAGACCTGGCGGAGCTGATCGAGTGGGCCCGGGGACGAGGGACGCCGATCACCGTTCGCCTGGTGAAAGGGGCCTACTGGGACTCCGAAGCGGCCAAGGCGGTGCTCAACGGTTGGCCGATCCCGCTGTTCACCCGTAAGTGGCAATCCGATGCGGCCTTCGAAGAGGTGGCCCGGATGATGCTGGAGAACGCCGACATCATCCGCCCGGCCTTCGCCAGCCACAACGTCCGTTCGATAGCCGCGGTGCTGGCGTTGCAAGACGCCCTGTCTCTGCCGCCGAGGACCGCGGAGATCCAGATGTTGACCGGCATGGGCAACCCGCTGAAGCGGGCCATGGTGGCCATGAATCAGCGTCTGCGGGTCTATGCCCCGTGCGGCGAGCAGATGACCGGGATGGCCTACTTCATCCGCCGTCTGATCGAGAACACGGCCAACGAATCATTCCTGCGCCAGACGTTCACCGAGCAGACGCCGGTGCAGACGCTGCTTTGCCGGCCGGCCCAGCAGACCCACATAACCGATACCCCGCTTCCCAAACCGTTCATCCAGGACAACCGCGAGTACGCCAACATGAAGCCCTTCGAGAATGAACCGGACGTCGACTTCTCGCGTGCCGAGAACCGCGCCGCGATGGAAGAGGCCTTGGAAACGGTGCGGACCCGATGCGGCCGCGATTATCCGGCGATTATCGACCACCGCCCAGCCGAGACGGGCGATTGGCTCGAGTCGCACAACCCTTCTCGCAGCGACCAGGTGGTCGGGCGCACGGCCATCTGTGACCGGGCGGTGGCCGATCGTGCGGTGAGCGCGGCCCGGGCCGCCGCCGAATCGTGGACGGCAACACCGGCGGACCAACGGGCCACCGTGTTGGATCGAGCCGCCGACATCCTGCACGACCGTCGCTTGGAGGCCGGGGCGTGGATGATCCTGGAGGCGGGCAAGACCTGGCGGGAGGCCCAGGGCGACCTGATGGAGACGGTGGACTATCTGCGCTTCTACGCCCGCGAGGCCCGGGCCCTGTTCGGCCGCACCCGGCTGCGCGACTATCCGGCGGAAGCCAGCCAGTACATCTATGAGCCGCGCGGGGTGGTGGTGGTGATCGGTCCGTTCTGCTTTCCCATGGCCTTATTGACCGGCATGACCGCGGCGGCACTGGTCACCGGCAATACGGTGATCGTCAAACCCGCCGAAACCGCCTCGGTGTGCGCGGCCAAGATGATCGACGTGCTGATCGAGGCGGGCCTGCCTGCGGGGGTCTTGAACTTTGTCCCCGGCCGGGGTGAACAGGTCGGCCAGTACCTCGTCGAACATGCCGGGGTGGACATGATTGCCTTCACCGGCTCTCGCGACGTCGGGTGCGGGATCATCGATAGCGCCCGCCACCTCCGGGCCGGCCAGGTGGCGTTCAAACACGTGATCGCCGAGATGGGCGGCAAGAATGCGATTATCGTCGACGATGACGCCGACCTGGACGAAGCGGTGCAGGCCACCATCGCCTCGGCCTTCCGCTATAGCGGTCAGAAGTGCACGGCCTGCTCGCGGGTGATCGTGCTCACCGAGGTCTACGACGCCTACCTGGCCAAGCTGGTCGAGGCGGCCGGGGGCATCCGCCCCGCCAGTGCCGAGCTGCCCGGCACGACCGTCGGCCCGTTGATCGACGCGGAGGCGGTCGAGCGAGCCCGGCGATACGTCGAGATCGGCAAGAAAGAGGCCCGCTGCGTCCTGGAGGGCGAGCGATCTGGAACCGGCGACGAGGTTGCTTCCCCCGACGGCTGTTTTTTCTCTCCGGTCATCTTTGCCGACGTTCCGCCCGGGGCACGAATAGCCCAAGAAGAGGTCATGGCCCCCATCCTGTCGGTCATCCGGGCCCGGGATTTCGAGCAGGCCATCGACATCGCCAACACCACCTGCTACGCCTTGACCGGCGGCGTCTATTCGCGGAGCCCGGGCAACATCGACCTGGCCAAACGCCGCCTGCGGGTCGGCAATTTGTACGTCAATCGTCGGATCACGGCCTCACGAGTAGACCGTCAGCCGTTCGGCGGCTTCAACTTGTCCGGCCTGGGCACCAAGTCCGGCGGTCCGGACTACCTGCAGCAATACACCGTGCCGCGGACCATCTCCGAGAACACCATGCGTCAAGGCTTCGCTCCGGCCGGCAATCGGAGCAACGCCGAAGAGATGCGGTCCCCGGCGGCGACAGCCGAGGATCGGTAAGGCGCGTGCCGCCACGCTGTCTACTCTGCGTCGTCCGTGCCGAGCGCGCTGCACCGTAGCGGCTCCACCGCCGCTGACGACCGATAACACAAGGCCGGTGACAGCGGCTGGTCGAGATGGTCGTTGTGCTCCATATCGCCTGCTTGGCAGGAATTATCGCAACTCGCTCACCACAGCACCCGATAACTCTTGATGAGGGTGCACGGCCTTTGGGCACCACGGTTGTCGATCAGCCGCGCCGGCTTCAGGTCCGTGGCTGATCGCTGCCGTGGAATCCCGCGGCGTCGTCGCGGAAACGCTTGCGTCGTTGTCTCGCCGGCAAAACGGTAACTACTCCAGATAGACCCTTGGCAGAACCGCGGTCATGACCACCAGCACCTTGCAGAATTCAGCGGCCCCGCCGGAGACGGAAGCGACGAGAGACTCGAGCCCGCTTCACCTGCGAGCCGATCGAGACGACGGGCTCAGGACGTCACCGTCATCAACGGTCGCGGAGGAGACGAGTGAAGGCGCCCGGCGAGATGACGACAAGCTACAGGTCAGGACGGCCAATGTCTGCCTGATGCGGCTGCTGGAGAAGGTGGCGACGGAGTTCAACCGGGCTGGTATCCCGCTGATGGCCCTCAAGGGGGCTGCACTGAACATGACGATTTACGATCGGCTGGATGAAAGGCCGATGTCCGACCTTGATCTGTTGATCAGGCCGGAACACGTCGAGGTCGCCTTTGCCTTATTGGAATCCGCAGGTTGCCTGCGCGGCCAGTCGCTAGTGCGCGAGGACTTTTTCCCACGTTTCCACTATGAGACGGAGTTCAATGCTGGCCACATCTTCCACATGCGAATCGACTTGCATGTGCGCCCATTCCGCCCGCTTCGTTGGGGTCGGTTGAACCCGACGGAAGCGATGTGGGCACGAGCCGAGCCGATGCAGATAGGCCGGGCCCAAGTGCTAATCCCCTCCGTCGAGGACATGCTGGTCCACCTTGCCGCCCACTCGGCCCTACATGGGAATTGCCGGCCGATGTGGCTGGCGGATATCAAGCGCTGGGCGGACGCCAGGCGGAGCGAGATATGCTGGGAGCAGTTTCTAATCGCGGTGCGTGCCGGCGGTCTGGCACTGCCCGTGCGGGAAGCAATCGAGGCAGCCGAGCACGGTCTTGGCGAGGTCTGCCCGCCGTCGATTCGCCGTCGGCTGGCACGGATCGGCGTGGGGTGGCGTGACCGGCTGGCTTTGTGGCAAGCCCCTCGCGATGCCTATCATCCGGTGGCCCACGTGGCGGTGGACACGCTGTGTACACCAGGTTGGCGTTTCAGGCTGGGCTATCTGTGCGCGGTGCTGGTTCCCGACCGCGGGCACATGCAGGAATGGTACTGCCGCAACCACTGGGGATGGCTGGCGTGCGCTCATTTGCTTAGGCTGCTGGGACCGATAACGCGACGACTGCCAAAGCTCGGCGCCTGGTTCAGCAAGATCGAAACTCGCAAGAGTCCCATTCACGGCATTGGCGTTTTCGCTACCCGCGACATCAAGGCCGGAGAGGTCGTCGCCTGCTATCGTGGTAGGAGCGTCGATCAATGTGGCCTGTATGTCGCGTGCCACGAAACACCATCCGGCCACATACGACATTACGAGATCACCGGTAGGCTGAAACACCTGAACCACTCCGACAGGCCCAACGCCGAACTGCGAGGGTTCGAACTGATTGCCTTGCGGCCGGTACGCGCAGGCCAGGAGTTCACGATTCGTTACCGTGAGTATTCAGGCGAATGCCCGAGAGCGCCGCGACCAACAGATAACCAGTCGGTGTGCAAAGCACGTGGTGCGGCCGCGTGAGAGAGGAAGACAACTGAGGCGAGGCAGCGTCAATTCGCCGATGTAGAAGTATACGCAAGGCTTCGTGGCGAGCGGTCGCATTCGCATCGAGCATCGCCCTGAGTGTTTCTGATGAGTGCAGGATCAGGCCGACACGACGATTCTGAGCTATCTGGTTGCTCGGCTCCTCAAGAGAGTCAGGCAGGCACGACGCGCCGATCTTTCGTCAAGAGTGTCGGGAAGAAGGCACTCTATGTGACTCCGGTGCTTATGACGTTGACGGCGAACGAGGCCCATGCAGCAAGTGCCTCCGCGGCGCTGCCCTGCTATGAGTACGGTGATCCCTGTACGGCAGACGAGCAGTGCTGCAGCCTGAATTGCCATGACCTGACTATGACATGTAAAGGATAGTGAGCCGCCCGGCTCGCCCTGTGAGGCCAACGAGGACTGCTGCAGCAACGACTGCACCGCCATGACCTGTGTTTGAATTGCCGACTACCGGCAGATTCGTCAGAAGACGGCTCATGAACCAGCGCCGATCCTCACTCATAGTCGTTCTCACCATCCTCCTGCTGTGCGGGGCGGGGGCCTGGATCAGCGGCCAATTGGTCGAGCAGCATGCCGATATGTGGGCCGCCGGAGACGCCGGGGGCGGACTGTTCGCCCGGGTGTGCCGGGCCAGCGAGTCGCTCGGTCTGGATTGCCGGGCAGCCCACCAGACTCGTTGGAGTGAGGTCACCATCCCGGTGCCGTGGCCTTCAGGGGTCCACTACCTCCGCATCCACCGGGTGGTCGTGCCGGTGGCCTTCTTGGGCCTGGCGTATTTCGTGCTGTTGGCCGCATGGTTCGCCGTGGTCGGCCAGCCGAGGACTCCCGGCAGCAGTTGGCAGCGGGGGCCGTTGCTTCTGGGATCGGTCGGAGCCTCTGTCTCCGTGTTCTACCTGGCCGCGATGGTCCTGGGACGGGCCCCAACTTGCGTGTGGTGCGCGGGCGCTCACGTCATCAACCTGCTGATCGTCTTGACCATCTGCCGGTTGTATCGACGCTGCCCGACGGTGCAGGTCGCAGACCCCTCCGACGAGGGCATGCCGCACCCCCCGTCGAGTTCGGCGATGGTGCCGGCCTGGAGGCTGGGGGTACAGGCGTTGGCCTTCGGGCTGATCGTGATCGCGGGCCTGTGGTTCTATCGCCACCAGCAACTGGCTATGGGTAGTCGCCTCCGGGCCCTGTTGCCCTACAAGCAGACGGTGACCGCGCTACGTGGGGACCCCGGGTTCCTCCTGCGCGAATATTTCGCCCAGCAGCAACAGGTCATTCCTGCTCTCCTGGATGATCAGGCGGCAGATGCCCGGCCGCGCCTGGTAGTGTTCACCGATTTCGAGTGTCCCGCGTGCTATTGCAGCTCGACGATGATTCGACGGCTGGCGTCGGAGGCGTTCGGCGGGCGGCTGAGCATCGATGTGCATCACTTTCCCCTCTGTGAACGGTGCAACGACTCGGTCAGCGGATCGCCCCATCCCAACGCCTGCCAGGCGGCGTACGCGGCCGAGGCCGCCCGGCGGCAAGGCGGCCGGGAAGCATTTGGTCAGATGCATGATCTGTTGTTCGAGCAGCGCGCCGGTCTCGGGGCGAAGCCCTACCGGGATCTGGCCGTCCACATCGGGCTCGAAGCCGATCGCTTTGTGCAGGATTTCGAAGGCGAGGTGGTCCGGCGGATCGTGCAGGAAGACGTGGCCCTCGCCCGGCGGCTGGGCGTGAGCGGCACACCCACGATGTTTCTCGATGGCCGGCGGGTGACCGAGTTTGGCCGAAACAACCCTGTATTCTGGCAGGCCGTCGCCGAGCGATTCTCCTCCCCGATCAAAGAAGATCGGGTGGTGGCGGGAGCAGAGTTGTCCGGTGACTGAGGCCCAGAAAAGATGAAGCTAACCGACAAGAACCACTGGGCCGCAAGCATGGATATGACCGCGCCACGTCGGCGAGAGGGAGTGGTCCCCCAGGTCCTGGACGGGGAGGCCGTGCTGTTCGATCCGCAGAGTGGCTGCACCCATCGGATGAACCAGACCGCCCTGGTAGTCTGGCGGGCCTGCGACGGGAAGTCCACCATGAGTCAACTGGCCGGCCGGCTCACCCAGGCCTACGACGTGGGGCCGGAAACGGCCCTGGAAGACGTGGAGCAACTGATCGCCGCTTTCGCCCAGGCCGGTCTGGTGACGGAGGCGGATCATCAGTGACCAGCCGATGGGCCGCCAACCTGCTGGGACGCCCGCCACTTGGTGAGCTGATTGCCGCGGATCTGGTGATGAACCACGGCGACCGCCGGCCGTCCGCCCGAGAGCAACTCCGCGATGCGGCCGCAGACCTTCGCTCATCGAACGACTCGTGGTCCTACTATGGAATCGGGCCGGTCGAACTCGAGCTGCGCAGCGACCTGCGGGAGGCCGCGGATGACTTCGCGGTCCTGTATCGCGACCAGCGGAGATTGCGGTCGACCGGCGGCCGGGCGATCCGCATGGAGGTTCGGGCCGAGGGCCGCTGGCGATGGGGCTTTCGGCGCTATGCGATCATCGGCGACGGCGAAGAAGTCTTCGGCCGCCTGCGGCGCGATGAGGTGCTCCCCTACCTCGAGTGGGCGATCAACTACCGGGTAATCGCCCAGCACAGCGAGTACCTCCAACTGCACGCCGCGACGCTCGGGCGGCAGGGCCGAGGGGTCATACTGGTAGGGCAATCGGGCAGCGGAAAATCGACTCTGGCGGCGGCCCTGGCGGCGCGGGGCTGGGAATACCTGTCTGACGAGTTCGCCCTGATCGACCCGGACACGCTGCTCTTGCATGCCCTGCCCAAGGCACTGTGCATCAAGGCCGGCTCTTTCGATCTGGTCCAGCGATTGGGCCTGCCCTTGTGGCGCCGTCGTCCATACGTCAAGGCCTTCAAGGGCAGGGTGGGATACATCAGCCCGAGCGATCTGAACGTGGCCACCGATGCTCTGCCCGTGCGTTTGATCGTCTTCCCCCGCTACCGAGGCGGCGGCGGAACATCGCTGTTCCCCGTCTCCCGCAGCCGGGCGGCCTTCTCGCTGGCGGCCAACTCCTTCAACCGCGGCGTCTTTGGCGACCGCCTGGTCTCGACCCTGGGCCGGATCGTCCGCCAGGCCCGTTGCGTCGCCCTGGAGCCCGACGGCCTCGAAGAAAGCTGCGCCTTGCTCGAATCGCTGCTTGATGTGGATCACAAGACCCCTGCAGCGCGGCCCGACCCGCGGCCGCGGAACCACGTAGGGTCCGCCACATGTCTGACCGGATGATCCCCTGCTATCTGCTCCGCCAAGGACCGGGCCGAGGCGCGCGGCGCTGCGGCTAGGGGTTGAAGAAGGAGGCCAGGGTTTCTTCGATCTCGCGGCGTTTGGTCAGGTCCATGTCGTCGCGCTGGCCGGTGGCCTGGCACAGTTCGCAGGGCAGGCGGCCGCGAGCGGTGCAGGCCGAGCAGGGACCCATCATCTTGCGCTTGCCGGCTACTTTGCAATCGGGGCAGGCGGCCAGTCCGTCGCGACATCGACAGGTCACCTTCCCGTCGCCTGCGCAGCGCTCGCAGGGTACGGGCTTCGTTTCGGCGACCCACTCGCCGCCGCGCCGTACTCTGGCCATCTGGGTGACCCGACCCGAGCCCTTGCACCTCTTGCACGCGGCGATGCCGGTGCCCGTGCACTCCTCGTGTGGCACGCGCTTCCGGCCCTGGCAGGTTGGACAGGTGCGGCGCTCCTGGCGCTGGCCACTGCCTCCGCATCCTGGGCAGGGAGCCTGACCCCGGCCGAAGCAATTGGCGCAGCCCCGCTCGATATGGATGAGGTCTCGCCCGATCTTCTCGCCGCAGATGGCCAGGATGCTCTTCAGCGATTTGGGGTGACGGGCGGTGAACTGCCCGAGCTTCTCGAGTGCCTCAAAGGGGTTGTCGTGCTCGGCCCGGAATTGGTCCTCGGCAGCGCGGCGCTGGGCGGCGAATTCCTTCTTGGAGGATCGACGTTTTCTCTTCTTCTTGCCCTGCTCTGCCGGGGGTGGCTCGCAGGGTTTGGAGATATTCCTCAACGCGTCCGCCCAGTCGGCGTCCTTATAGGCCAGGCGATAGTGCCGAGAGGCAAGATACTGGGCGCAATGGCCCGCCAGCACGTGGGTGGCCCACAGCGGCCCCGGGGCAGCGGGGTTCAGGTCCACGGTGGCCTCCCCGACGCCGGGAAACGGGGGGACATCCACGGTCACCCGCTCGGGGATGTAACCTCCAGCCTTGACCACCACACCGCGCGGTCCCTGCGACATGCCGCAGAGCACGCTTCCCAGCTTGGCCGACGCTTGACCCGGAATGTGCACCGTGGCGCCGGCCGGGCGACCCACAATGCGCAGGCGCCCGCGGACCTGGTCGCGCAGCTCCTTCTCCCAGGAGGACGTCTCCGGGGCGTCCTCGGACTCCAGGCGGACCCGCTCGAACAGGGCGATGGCCCGGTCCCAGTTTTTTGCGGTGGCTGCCTGGCGCGACTGGGAGAGGATCTCCATCCAGGAATCGCGTTTCTGCCGGAGGACTAATCGGCTGAGCGATTCCTCCAGTTTGAGGGCTCGTTGGTCATCCGCCGCGTAGTGGTCGAGTTGGCGCGCAGTGGCCAGGTAATCTCGGGCCGTCTCCGACGACTGTTGGGCGATCTCCCGTTCGGCCCGGTCCAGCAGCCCGGTCCGGCAGGCCCGGGCCCCCTTCTCGATCTCGGCGTCCAGGCCACCCCATGCTTCGGTGGGCAGACCCTGCTCGCCGGCTTGCTGACGTGCCCAAGTGGCGTCATCGAACTGTTCTTCGGCGATGAGTCGACGGATGTCGGCGGTGGTATGGTCGACCGAGGCCTTCTTTATTCGAGAATCTAGTTCGGCCTGTACCTCGGGGGCAATACCCTTCTGCCCGGCACGCACCAGGGCATGGCGAGCGTCGCCGAAGTTGTCCTCCGCGAGATAGCGCCGGACCCGGGACGTCGTTTCCCGGGCCACCTCGGCCAGGCGGACCCGCTGCTCTTCGGCGGCCGCGGCGGACCGGCGTTCCTCGGCGGCGCGCTGCCAGTAGCCGTAGATCACATAGGTCAGCGTCCCACCGCCGAAGACGATGACCGCCAACACGGCGACCACGTGCTTGCGGCGCCATTGGCGGTAGGCCTGGCGGTCGGACTCGACGGCATCGTATTTCTTCTCGCCCCGGTCCGGGGTGAGGTTGTAGTCGCTGCCCGCCTCCATCGCCAGACGATCCCAGCGCTTGTCGTCTTCCGGTAGATCCGATCGCCCCGGGGTCATGACCCATACCTCCAACCACGTGGGTTGAGCGATGGCCGAGTCGCTGCAAGATTCTTCTGACAGGACCTTCATTGTGCTCCCGGGGAGCCGGCCTGTCAAGAAACGCCGCGGCAAGAGGCGCCCGGGAAAGGTCCAGTAGGTCGCTCGGCGGGCGCCGGCAAGCCCGCCGCATCTAGAGAATCTGACCGCAGGGGGTACTCGCTCACGCCGTGCCGGGAGGTACGCTCGACCAGACCCGGTGCGTAGGTGGAAACTGAAGCGCGCCAAGATATCTGGTAAGTCCTCGGGGGGACGCCGAGAGCCGCAATCGCCGCTGGCAATCGCAGGGCCCCAGGACCAGCCATCGTCGCGAACGGGAAACCCCCCTGGCCGAATGCGTCCGGAACCGCCTGCGGATCCTTCCCCAGCGCGCGGGCCTCGTGGGCGTGCTCCTCGCAGCGAACGGGGTGTTCCGCCGCGATCATTCAGGGGCGGTGGTGGAGGATTATTCCGAGCGACAGGAATGGCACATCGAAGAGACCGAGGGAACCATCTGCCTGATGATGGACGGCTTCGTATTCGTCTGTCGCGTGAGCCATGCAGTAATGCCTTTCTGGTGTAAGACCCCGCGGACCACGTGCTGGCGTTCGGCCCGCTCTATCAGTCACGCCCTTTCGTGCCGGTGCTCGACAGCGGACGGGCCCACGGCATCTTCTTCGACACCACCCAATCCTCCTGGTTCGATCTGGGAAAGACATCGCCGCGGACCTGATCCTTCGGGGCCCAGGACTGAGAGGCACTCCCGCACCGCCGGAATCGTCTCCTCCCTGACATCGCTTCAACCGGGTCGTCGGCCGCGGATGGATCCGGCTGGGGACGGGATAGGTCCGTGGCGGGCCGCCTCCGTGGACCGCCGGAGAGAGCGGCGGGCGACAACTCCACGGAGGTGCATTGAACCACGTCTGGTAGCTGGGAAGGCAGGAGGTTCACCCGTTTTCCGCTTTTGGGGCGATTCCGGCGGCCGAGGCGGGGGCTCGGCATCCTGGTCCATCGTGGGCCAACGGGCTTGACGGGCCCTGGTGGATTCTGTAGAAACCGGGGTTCGGCACCCGTGTCGCCGGGCTGGCGGCGGGGGTCTCGTGCCGGGGCGCGCGGCACCGGTGCGGGGCACGTCGGCGCGGTGCGCCCGGAAGATTGACTTGGTGTAATGAACGCGGGGCGTTCGGTGTTGGTTGAGGACCTTCTCTCGTAAAACCAGACGGTCGCGGATTGTCGGTGGTGCCGACTTGCGAGGCGTGAGACGCTCATGATTCGAGTGCAGAATCTGACCAAGACGTTTGGGGACCTTCGAGCGGTCGACGGCATCTCCTTTAACATCGAAGAGGGGGAAATCGTCGGATTCCTGGGGCCCAACGGGGCCGGGAAATCGACCACCCTCCGAGTCTTGACCTGCTATCTGCCGGCGACCTCGGGGTCGGCCGCGATAGCGGGGCACGACGTGTTCAGCGAGTCCATGGCCGTGCGGCGGGTGGTGGGCTACCTGCCGGAGAACGCCCCGCTGGACGCCCACATGCGCAGCCGGGAGTATCTCAATTTCCGCGGGAAGATCCGCGGGCTGGATCGCTCGGGTCGCGAGGCGGCCATCAGGCGGGTGACCGAGCTGTGCTGGCTGGGCGATTTCATCGATCGACCGATCCACCAACTGAGCAAGGGGATGCGGCAGCGGGTGGGGCTGGCGGACGCCCTGCTGCACGATCCCAAGGTGCTGATCCTCGATGAGCCCACCATCGGCCTGGACCCGACCCAGATTCGAGAGACCCGAAACCTGATCCGCGAACTGGCCAAGCGGCACACCGTGTTTCTCTCCAGCCATATCCTGCCGGAGGTCGAGGTGACTTGCCAGCGGACCATCATCATCGCCGCCGGGAAGATCGTGGCCTCGGGATCACCCAATGAGCTGAAAGACCGGATCCGCGGTGGCTCTCGGTTGATCGCGGAGGTGTCCGGCCCCGATGCCGAGGTCAAGAAGGCGGTGACCACCTTGACCGGGGTCAGCAAGGTGGAGATCGAGGCGGCCGACGGCTGGCAGCGGCTGGTGATCGAGACCGAGAAGGGAAAAGACCCTCGCGAGGCGATCTTCCAGACGGTCAAGGAGAAGGGCTGGGGGCTTAGGGAGCTGCGGCTGGAGGTGGGCAGCCTGGAGCAGTTCTTCATCCAGATTACGGCGCAGCAGGTGCAAGAACAGCGCGGCGAGAAGCGGGAGGTGCGCTCGTGATCCGGAACGTGACGGCTTTGACCCAGCGAGAGCTGGCGACGACTTTTCTTTCACCGGTGGCCTACATCGTCGCGGCGATCTTCCTGGTGACCACGGGCTACCTGTTCATGTCCAACACCCTGGTCGAGGGGGCGGAAGCATCGGTCCGGACCATGCTGGACAGCATGGCCTGGCTGCTGGTCTTCGCCATGCCCTTGCTGACCATGCGGGTGCTGGCCGATGAATTCGCCTCCGGGACCATCGAGACCCTGATGACCGCCCCGGTGACCGACGTGGAGGTGGTGTTAGGCAAGTTCCTCGGCGTGCTGGTGTTCTACCTGGCCCTGCTGGCTACCACGCTGGCCCATGTGATCCTGCTGTTCGCCTTCGGAGCCACCGACGTTGGCGTGGTAATCTACGGATACCTGGGGATGATCCTGCTGGGCGGGCTGTACGCGGCGGTGGGCGTCTTCGCCAGCTCCCTGACGCGCCACCAACTGCTGGCCGCGATCACCGGGATGGGCGTGCTCAGTCTGTTCACCTTGGTGGTCGACGCCTTTGCGGCATGGCGCGGCGGAAGCTGGCGCAACGTGTTGGGCTACATCAACATCCTGCACCAGTTCGAGGACTTCAGCAGAGGCATCCTGGACACCAAGTCTATGGTGTTCTTCCTCAGCGGAACGATCTTCTTCCTCTTCCTGGCGGTCAAGGCCATGGAGTCGAGGCGCTGGCGATAGTGGGGACGAGATTGGGGATTGTGGATTGTGGAT
>CAZFMS010000036.1:0-20573 GCA_964520125.1 uncultured Planctomycetaceae bacterium | reverse complement strand
CATCCACCGAGTGGGTATCGCCGAACAGGTTGTGCATGTCTCCCAGGATCTCCTGATAGGCGCCGGTCATGAAGATGCCCAGGAAGTACTCCCCCCCGTCGGGAGAGTGCAGCTCGAGGGTCGCCTTGGGCTCGTGCAGATCAATGAACTTGTCGATTCTACCGTCGCTGTCGCAGGTGATGTCGGCCAGGGTCCCGCGGCGGGTCGGCTCCTCGTTCAGGCGATGGATCGGCATGACCGGAAAGAGCTGGCCCACCGCCCAACAATCCGGCACCGATTGGAACGCCGAGAAATTGCAGACATAGGTCTCGGCGAGCTGTGATTCCAACCCGCGCAACTCCTCGGGAACGAATTCCTGCCGGCGAATGATCTTGAGGATCTTCCGGCAGGCCGACCAGAAGACAGACTCCGCCGTGCCGCAATCCGCCAGGGTCAGATAGCCCAGCTTGAACAGGCTCAGGGCCTCGTCCCGCAGGTGCAGGGCGTCGTGATAGGACTCCTGAAAGTTCTTGACGGTGATCGACTGGTGCATCTCCAACAGGTTGTGCAGAACGGGATGGGCCTGGTCGGGCATCGACTCGGGAACCTGGTCCTGGGCCGGCTCGGTCACGCCCAATACGTCGAAGATCAGGGCCGACTGATAGGCGGTAATGGCCCGCCCACATTCGGTAACCAGGATCGGATGGGGCATCCCCGCGGCGTTGCAGGCCTCGCTGACCGCATAGACCACGTCGGCCACGTACTCGTCCAGGGCGTAGTTGGCGCTGGAAGGCAGGTCGCTGGAGGTGCCGTCGTAGTCCACCGCCATCCCGCCGCCAACGTCAAAATACTTCAGCCCGGCCCCCAGCTTGGCCAACTCCAGATAGACCCGGCAACTCTCGGCCAGGGCCTCCTTGATCGATCGGATGTTGGTGATCTGGCTGCCCAGATGGAAATGGGTCAAGACCAGATTGTCCAACATGCCCTCTTCTCTCAGCAACTGCACGCCGCGGAGCATCTCGGTGACGGTGAGGCCGAACTTGGGGCGGTTCACCGGTCCCACCGACTCCCGCCACCGGCCGGAGCCCCCGGTGGCCAGCTTCATGCGAAAGCCGATCCGCGGGCTGACCTTCATGGCCGCCGAGCGATCCAGGATCCTCTCCAGTTCCCCGAACTCCTCGACCACCAGAATGACGTTCTTGCCCAGCTTGCCACCCCACAAGGCGAGGTCGATGTACTCGGCGTCCTTGTAGCCGTTACACACGATCAGCGGCTGCTCGCCTTCCAGCATGGCCAGCACGGCCAACAGCTCGGGCTTGGAGCCGGCCTCCAGGCCGAACTTGTAAGGCTCGCCGTAGCGCACTATCTCTTCCACGACGTGGCGTTGCTGATTCACCTTTATAGGGTAAACGCCCATATAGGGCGCGGTGTACTCGTGTTCGGCCATGGCCTTGGCGAAGGCCTCGTTGATTTGCCGAATCCGGGTGCGGAGGATGTCCGAGAAGCGCACCAGAATAGGCATGCCGATGCCCCGTTGCCGCAGTTCGTCGACCAGATCCTTGAGATCCAGCACCGCCCCGCCCGGGCCCCGGGGCGAAACCACCGCGTGTCCCCGCTCGTTGATCCCGAAGAACCCCGCCCCCCATTGGTGTACCCTGTACACCTCCATGGAGTCCGCCACCGACCAGGTGGACGGCGCTTCTGTTTTGCAGGACGAACTCTTGGTCACGTCGGACATCGTCGGACAACCTCCTGGAACGACCCCTCCCGCCCGGTTCCGGGATCCGCCGCCGGAGATCCCGCCGCTCACTCGAGGCCGAACGTTGGTAAGGACCGAATATATCAGCACCATTGGCAGGTAGCGTCAACCAGGAGACGCCCCCGCCGGAACTGCCGGTCCTTCCTCCTTGACGGAACGGCGCGGCACGACCAAGCTGTCCACCCTCGGTCCTCGGCGTTCAGCCTTCGATGCTTATCGGTCCTCAACCGAGGGGCCGGACGACCGACGCCCCGGGCTCCAGGCCGATCGCTGAACTGGAAACACGCTACGACATGCGAACACTGCACGCCTACCTGGCCCGCGAACTGCTGAAGACCTTCCTGATGACCTCTGTGGCCCTGACGCTGCTCGTGGTCATGGGAGGCGGAGTGGCCAACATCTTTCGCAGCCAGGGGATCGGCACCGAAGAGATGGCCAAGGTGTTCGCCTTCCTGACCCCGGTCGCGGTCACCCTGATCCTGCCGGTCGCCGCCCTCTTCAGCGCCGCCATCACCTACGGCCGGGCGGCGACGGACAACGAGATCTTGGCCTGCCGGGCTGCGGGAATCAACATCCACAAGCTGCTGTTCTCCGCCGCCCTGCTGGGACTCTTCGTCACCGTCTTCACCTGCTGGTCCTGGAACTTCATGATCCCCCACCTCTCCGGCCGCATAAAAGAACTCTCCCGCCGGGACCTGCCCACCATCGTGAAACGCCAGTTCGAGAAGGCCAAACCCCTCTCGTTCGGCAAGTACCGCATCACCACCAGTAGATGCTCGACCATCCCCCGTGACAAGCTCCCCGAGAAGGTACGCGACACCCACACCTACCTCCAACTCGCGGGCGTCTCCTTTGTCGAGATTGAGGACCAGGAGCCGGTGCGTTACGGCAGTGCAGACGAGACCATCATCGCCTTCGACAACAGCGCCAGCACCCCCCGGGTCACCGTAGACCTTCAAGGGGTCCGCAGCTTCGACGCCTCCCGGCGCCAATACTACGAACTCGAGCACCAGATCCTCGGGCCCTTCGACATCCCCATGCCCATCAAGCACCGGACCAAGTTCGAAAACCTCCGCCGGCTGATCTACTACACCGATCACCCCGAGGCCATCCCCGAGCTGGAGGACCGGCTGTTCGGCCTGAAGCGCGAGCTAATGACCTGTTTTCTATCCCAGGACGTGGAGGAACATCTGACCGGCGGTCACGAGTTCGAGCTACAAGGCCCCCAGGTTCATTATCGGATCTCCGCCTCCCAGTATCGAACCGATGAGTACGACGGCCGGACCTCCCTTCAAGACGTCACCGTGATGGAGACTCGCGGATCCGACAAGCGCATGCTCTCCGCGGAAACGGCCCTGCTGGAACTCAAGAGTTCGCTGGACCGCAACAACCCGGTCATCGTGGTGAGCCTGGTCGGAGATGTCCAAATCCGGCAGGTCCCGTCCCGGAGCGGGGATCGCGTCATCCGCCGGCCGCGCGAGACACTGCAATCAGTCTATTACCTGGACCAACAGCGCCTTCGCGACCGGGTTGAAGCATTCGACTTCCTGGCCCTGCTCGACGAAGAGCACCAGTTCGAGATGCCCCGACGGCAGACGAAACTCCGCAGTAGATTGATCGACCGGTTCGCTGAGTACCAGGCCGAGGTGAGGGGAGAGATCCACTTCCGGGCTTCCTACTCGCTCTGCACCATCGCCATTGTCCTCTTCGGCGCGATCCTGGGGATCATCGTCCGCGGAGGACAGGTTCTGACCGCCTTCGGGATCAGTTGCGTCCCCATGATCTTCGTGGTGGTGGCCAGCATCGTGGGGCGCAATCTGGCCGACCGGCCCCAGTTCTCCACCCTCAGCATCAGCGTGATGTGGGGGGTAGTGATCTTCATGTATGTGGCCACCGCGATGGTCGCCACCAAGGTATTGAAACGGTAAGGAATCCGTCTCCGCCGGCTGCCCCAGGCCAACTCCATCCCGGCAGGCCCCAGACCGACGGCTGACCAACGAAGACTCGTCGCCATGTTCAAGATACTAGACCGCTACATCTTGCGGGCCTTCTTCACCAACTACCTGATCGCCATGGGCGTAATGATCGGGCTCTACGTCATCCTCGACCTGTTCATCAACCTGGACGAATTCACCAAGGTCGAGTCCGCCACCCTACTGCAGACCATAACCAAGATCGTCGACTTCTACAGCCACAACCTGGCCCTCTACTTCGCCCAACTGGCCGGGGTGATCATCCTGATGGCGGCCTGCTTCACGCTGGGCAGATTCCATCGCACCAACGAGCTGACCGCCGTCCTGGCCTCGGGTACTTCGCTCTACCGCGTCGCCACTCCGGTCCTTCTGGCCGCCTTGGCCATGAACGCCCTGTGGTTCATCGACCAGGAGATAGTCATTCCCCGGATCGCCCACAAGCTGGCCAGGAAGCACGCCGACATCGAGGGCAAGATGTCCTTCGCCGTGTGGTTCCAGCCCGACCGGGACAACGCCCTGGTATCGGCCTCCCGGTTCAGCCCGCGGACCGAGGAAATGCGCGGCGTCATCATCATGAAGCGCGACAAGATGGAAAGAATGACCGAGGTTATCCGCGCCGATCGGGCCCGATGGGACGCCGAGCGGGGCCGCTGGAATCTGGACAACGGCTACATGATGAAGTTCGGCTCTGATGGCCCGGGAGAAGGCGCCGACCAGTTGGGCAGGTACCCGGTCAGCGATTATCCCTCGGACCTGACGCCCAAAGAGCTGGCCCTGTTGCAGGCCACCATGTGGACCAACTTCCTCAGCCTCCCGCAATTGGACAAGCTGCAACGGCGATTCGCCGAATCCGGAGCGGGTGAGTTCATCAAGGTCAAGCACAAGAGGCTGACCACCGTCCTGACCAACATGATCCTGCTGTGCCTGGGCCTGCCCTTCTTCCTGAATCGGGAGAGGCCCTCGGTCGTGGTCGCGGGGGGGCAATGCCTGCTGCTCTGTGGAACCTGCTACGTAGCCACCTTCATCAGCCAGAGTGCCGACCTGTCGGCGCTGGGTCTCAGTCCCGCACTTCCCGCCTGGTTGCCGGTGCTGGTCTTCGGCCCGGTGGCCGTCCTGATGTTGGACTCCGTAAAGACATAGTGCGCCGCCACGCTTGACTTGATAGGTTGCTCCCCCGAACGGGTGAGCGTCTGGGGTATTCGGCAGAGACCGGGCCGCGGACGGCCCGGCTCACTCGAGCCTTCTAATCAACAATGACAAAGTACTGGCCCTCGGTCAACGCTGCCGGTCGGTCGAGGCACGCCGCCACCTACTCTTGGCCACCGCGCACCTCACCGAAGGCCTTCCCGGCCCAGACCGCCAGGGCCAGGGCCACCAGCACCAAGGTCAGAACCAGCGCGGGCCGGGTCAATCCGGGGCCGCAGCCCGGCAGGTGCAGGTAGGCCAGCCTCTCCCAGGCGACCGGTCCCCAAGGCCGGCCCGCGTACTTGGGGACCATCACCGCCAGCGTGCCATAGACCTCCGCGGCCAGGTAGGTGAGTACCAGGCCCAGGGCCAACACCCGCCCCGGCCAGCGCCCGGGAAGGTAAGCCAACCCCTGGCAGTACAGACACAGCAGCCACGGGAATGACACCGCGGCGTACCAACTGTTGGTCGCCACCGAGCCCAGGGCCATCTTGGATTGCACTGCGTGGTACCCCAGTCCGGCGGCCACGCCGAGACAGAGCACTGCCAGGTGCAAAGGCGTATATGGGTTGACAAACAGGCGGCCCTCCCGCCGCCGGACGGCCCAGAACGCCAGACACCCGCCCAACATGGCCGCATAGATGTTGTACTGATGCACCAGGGTCAGCCCCGACGGGGCCCGGAGCCAACTCCACCCCCCAAACCACAGGCTGTGTCGCAGGTATTTGCGCGTGAACATGGACAACCAGTCAATATCCGCCGCCGTGCGCAGGGCATCGTATGAAGTCCTGCCCGCCTGGTGATTCTCCACCGCCTCCTGCATCGGTGACAACACGCCGAAGTGGGTCAGGTTGAACTGGAAGTACGGAAAGGTGATTCCCCCGGTCACCCCGAGCAGCACCAGGCAGCCCAACAAGAGTTTCTTCCGGCCGACCACTCCCTGCCAGGCGAGCAAGGCCAGAGTGAACAGGGCAAACGGAACCAGCGGCAGGACGATGGTCTTGGCCAGTATGCCCAGCCCCAGGGCCGCCCCGCCCAGGAACACGCCCAGCCAGAACCGCCTGGGCACCAGGATCAACATCGCATACACCGCGATGGTGCCCAGCAATATGGCCAGCGCATCGTTGGCCACCCGAGAACCATTCAGCAGGAACAACGGCTGGAGAGCGATCAAGAGCCCCAATAGATAGCGCGGCGGTCCTTCGCGCACCAACCGCCCGACGGCCAACAGGGCGATCAGTGTCGCGGCGGCACCGAATAAGACATTGACCAGCCTCAGCACCGTCACCCGAGCCAAGATGCCGTCGGCCCCGGACACCAGTGAATAGACCGGCGCGACCAGGCGGTAGTACAGGGCGGAATGCTGGGCCTGGTACAGGATGAGTCCCCCCGCCCCAGGTTGCACCGCCGGAGTCGTCTCGGACTCCCAGAAGGCCTCGTAGGTCACCGCCCCGATGTGGCCGAGCTGTTCCACGGCCAGCTTGCTGTGCGGATAGCGCACCAGGTCCGCATAGAGTGACCGGGGGACCTCGGCCTGTTCGTGCAGGATGGGGCTCTGACCGCGCTCCACTACAAAAGCGACGTAGGCCAGGTGCTGATACTCATCCCATCCTTCGAAGGGCGGCAGCACCGACAAGACGAACGCCGCCCGGGAGATGAACAATATGGTCAGCAGAACGCAAAAGCGACGCCAAACCGCCAACCACCTGATGACCGAAGCGATCCAACGGACCACCACAAGCAGCGAAGCCATCTCCCAACCACCACCCGCGCCAGGACCATGCCATCACCATCGATCGCCATGCCTGCCTGCCGCCCGGGACAACCTATCCGGTCCGGGCCCGCGATGGTAGGGCCACCGCCGGGCAGCGGCAGGCCGGCAGCAAGAGCGTCGCCGCGGCGGCGGGCTGCGGCCCTGCTGTCGCCCGGTTGATTCTCGGACGCATTGACACGGCCGGGCCTGCGGCGGAATAATGCCCCACCGCAGGTGAATACCTCCACTCAGGGGCTCGATGTACAGGAGGCCGCCGGCTGCCAAGTGTCAGCCGCCGACTCCGTTGCATTCGCCCAAGGCCTGAAGCTGGTAACTGATAGCTGACGGCCAATAGCCGAGAGCTGCTCCACGATGTCGCTCGCCACCCTGCCCAAGACCGTCCGGACCTTCGCCCGCCTGCGGGTGATCGCCCAGGTCCTCTCCAGGCACGGCTTTGGCCATTTTGTGGAGCGCCTCCAGCTCGGCGGATACCTGCCCTCGATGAACTGGATTCGACGCGGCAAGGACGTCGAGGGGCCGGAGGCCGACCCCCTCGCGGCTATCGGTACCAGACTCGTCCGGGTCTGTGAGGAACTCGGTCCCACCTTCGTGAAGCTGGGACAGATGGCCTCCACCAGGCCGGACATCCTTCCCGCCCAGGTTCTCGCCGAACTCGAGCACCTCCAGGACCAAGTCAGCCCCTTCCCCCCCGAGCAGGCCCGCCGCATCTTCCTCGACGACACCGGGGCCACCGTCGATCAGGCTTTTCGCGAGTTCACCGATGAGCCCTTCGCCAGCGGCTCGATCGCCCAGGTCCACCGGGCGGTGACCACCGACGGCCAGCAAGTAGTGGTCAAGATCAGGCGCCCAGGCATCGAGAACCTGGTTCAGCTCGATATTTACGTCCTGCAGTGGATGGCCCAGCGGGCCGAGTCGCTCTTCCCTGAACTGCGTCCCTACCGACCAAAGACCCTGGTGGACGAATTCGCCCAGACCATCCGCCAGGAACTGGACTTCATCAACGAGGCCTCGGCGACCTCGCGCTTCTATGAGGCCTTCAAGGACGATAAGAACATCAGCACCCCCCAGGTCCGCTGGGATCTCACCGGCCCCCGCGCCCTGACCCTCGAGTTCATGGACGGCATCCGCCTCCGCGAGGCCCTGGACGGCCGCCGGGGGGAGTGCGACCGCCAGGCCCTGGCCCGAAACCTGTCGGAGTGTTTTCTCCGCCAGTTCTTCGAGGTCGGGTTGTTCCATGCCGACCCCCATCCGGGCAATATGTTGATCCGCCCCACGACGGGCATCACCCTCTTCGATTTCGGCATGGTCGGGAAGATCGACGACGAGCTGGCCGGCCGCCTGGTCATCTCCATCGTTGCCGCCACCAAGCGAGAGGTCGACGTCCTGGTCGATGTCCTGGCCGACCTCGGGGCCCTCAACCAGGAGACCGACCGCCGACTCCTGGCCCGAGATCTCGGTGAATTGGTGGACAAGTACTACGGCCTGCCGCTGAAGCGCATCGACCTCAGCACGGTCTTCCGAGAGTTGCTGGAGACCGTACGGCGAAACGACGTCACCCTGCCGCGGGATTTCGTCCGCATGTTCAAATCCCTGGCCACCGTCTCCGGGGTGGTCCTGCAGCTCGACCCCGACCTCAATCTCCTGGGCCTCATCCAGCCCAAGCTATCGGAACTGATCCGCGACCGCCTTTCGCCGCGCCGCATGATGCGCGTCGCCGGCATATCCGCATGGCACATCGCCTCTATATTACGGGACGCCCCGCGACTCTTCCGCGACCTGATGCGCGGCCTGGGCCGCGGCCAGTTTCAGGTCAACGTCCGCCACGAAAACCTCGATTATCTGGCTAGTGAGCTGGACCGCTCCAGCAACCGGATCGCCTTTGCCCTGCTGGTGGCCTCGACCATCGTCGGCAGCTCGATGCTCCTGAGCATCGCCGCCGAAGAGACCATCTTCGGCATGCCGATCCGGTATCTCGGATTCGTGGGCTATGCCCTGGCCTTTATCATGGTCGCCTGGTTGCTCATCGCCATCCTCCGCAGTGGAAAGATGTCGTAGGCCCCCGGCACCGGTCCGACCGTTGACCGCACCACCAGCCTGGGGGGCTCGGATGGAAGATTTCCGCCTAAGCAACGCCGCTCACCGTGATGCTTCACCTGAGGGCACCGCCGCCACGACGGCCCATCCGGGCAAGAACAAACTGCCCGCCGGGCCGACCCGAACCCCGACCGGCGACCAGGTCTTTGCTGACCTCCTCAGCCCCTCCGTCACCCACCCGGCCGATCGGCACCTCCCCAGGGGCCCGGCGGCGAACAACGAGCCCCACGGCCTGCCCACCTCCGAGGGGCCTTGGCGACGGCACCACCTGTCCAAGACCGACCTGGCGCTGGCCGTCGTAATGTTGGCCACCGCACTGCTGGTCCGCTGGCCCTTCATCGCCCGGGGCGAGACGCTCCTGCACTCCGACGAGGCCATTGTCGGACTCATGGCCCAGGACATCGCCGAGGGCCGGAGCCTGCCCCTGTACTTCTATGGCCAGCGATACATGGGGGCCCTCGAGGCCTACGCCATCGCCGCGGTGTCCCCGCTGTTCGACGACCCCATTCACGCCCTCCGCTTCGGCCCGGCATGCTTCTTCGCCCTGCTGGTCGCCGTCCAGTATCTGATGTTGACCCGCTGGTTCGGGCGCCGCGGTGGGCTGATGGGGGCCTTGGCCCTCCTGGCCGCCGCCCCCATGCTGACCCAATGGTCCATCTCCGCCCGCGGCGGCTACATCGAGATTATCCTGTGGGGCTCGGCCCTGATCTGGGCCTACTCGGAGTGGTTCGTCGAGCCTCTCCCCCCGCGCCGACGCCAGGTGCAGCGTTTTGTGTTCGGGGCGATCCTGGGCTCGGGATGGTGGATCAACCCCTCGATCCTCATGTTCGTCCTGCCCATCGCCGCTCACGCCCTGCTCAACCGCCCCCTGGCCGCCGTCCTGGCCATCCCCGGGCTGGGCACCAGGCTGAAACGGGCCGCCTCCCGGACCGGCGTGGCCACCCTGCCGGCCCTGTTCATACTGGCCTTGCTGCTGCTCAACGTCACCTGGTCCGTGTGGGTCGAGCCCGGCAGGGTCCGCAAGGTGCTGCTGTTGGGCCTCGTTCCCCAGCCCATCGCCGCCGGCATCCTGGCCACCATCGCCGTAGCCGCAATCGCCCTGGCCGTGGTGAAGACCAACGTAGTCGGCCGCGCCCGCCAACTGCTGCAGACCAACGGCATGATGATCCTCGGCATGTTGGCTGGTGCCGCACCCGCGGCACTCTATGTCCTCCAAACCGTCACCGGCTCCCGTCCCATGGATCCGTCGCTGCCGCTGGGCCTGCGCCCGCTCTGGCTGGCGGGCGACACCATGCTCTATCTGATCCACGGCCTGCCGCTGCTGCTGGGCGCCGACCCCCGACCATTTCTGCAGCTCGTCAGCGTGGGACGCGACACCGCTACCCTACCCTTAGGCCTGATGACCTCCGGAATCGTTTCGGCGGCCAATTGGCTCGTCCTCGGGGCCCTGCTCACCTCGCTGGTGATCCTGCTGCTCTCCTACCAGGAGAGCATTCGGAGAGTCCTGAGGCTGCAACCGGGTAATCACCCCGCTGCCATCCTCCTCATGCTCGGCTTCGGAGGTTGCCTGGCCCTGTACGTCATGGGCGGCTGTGCCCTGGACTTCACCACCATCCGCTACATGGTGCCCTTCTGGGCCTTCGTACCGGGCCTGTTGGCCGCCGCTTTCGTGAGTCGCCGTTTTCGTCTGGCCGTCCGCCTGGCCCCGCTCTGGGCCTGCGCCGCCTGGTCCGTCGGCCAATGGGCCATGTACCAGCAGCTCGGCAGTCCACACCCCCTCCGACGGGTGGCCAATGTGATTACCACCCGGGGGATCGACCCCGCCATCGCCGAGCCCCTCGACGCCCACCTCCTCACCTATCTGACCCAGCAACGCTGTCGAACGGCCGAATTCGAGTCCTTCTGGCCCCGGCTGGGCCACTTTCGCCCACTCGTGGAGACAGCGGGCCCAACCGATTACATCGTCCAGACCCGCGAAATCGACCGGGTGCAGGACTGGATCAGCGGCCACTGGCCGGGGCGATCGCCTCCCGAGACGACCCGTTTCCTGTGGCCCCGGCTCCGGTTGGCGCTGATCAACCAGCCCGCCTCGGCCGTCTCTCGTGAGCCCTTGGCCGACGGCTACGAGAGGATACGCCTTGGCCGCCCCCTGCCGGAACGAACCGGCGGTTCCCAGGCCCGGTGATGCCCGGAAGCGTCCCTGCGCCCTGCTTAGCGACGATTTGACATCAGGGTGGGTCACTGTATTACAATATGAGAGCACAATTACTCGAAGAGAGCGGCGTACTTCACGGAGTTCATCAAGCCAACCGTGGCGACGGCACCAGGTTCGCGAGGTGCGGCATCCTGCCGTGAGAGGAGCAGAGCCATGACCCTACGCAGCCGGTTCCGATTCCGCCCTTTGATCGTTGCCGCGATGGTGGTGAGCTTCCTCTGCTCCGGCTCCGTGGTCATGCACTCGACTCCCGCCCAGGCCCAGGAGCCAGCGAGGTTCCTGGGGCCGAACGACGACGACCCCCCCACGGGAAAGAAGACCAAGAAGAAGCGTTCCAAGAAGAAGCGCTCCAAGAAGAAGGGGTCCAAGAAGAAGCGTTCGAAGAAGAAAAAGAAGAAGATCATCAGGTGGGGTCAGCGGCGTAACGAGAACGATCAGAAGTACGACAAGCGCTACCAGCGGGTCCTCAAGAAGGTCAGGCAGGACAAGCGCGGCGATTTTGCGGGCGGCCATTTCGAGAACGCCCAGGGCGAGAAGGTCCGGCTGTGGACCTACATGGGCCACCCGTTCATCGTCCGCTCGGACATCGACGCCGAGTTCACCGCCGATACCGCCATGTATATGGAAATGCTGCACCGCGAATACGGCGGCGCCTACAAGAGAATCCTCGGCATTCCCGCTGATGTCAAGGAGAAGATCGAGGTCATTGTCTTCGCCGATCAGGAAACCTACATCAAGAACGGGGGCTCCAAGGGCAGCGGAGGTTTCTTCAACCCCGCCGCACACATGGGCAGCGACCGGGGCCCGTTCTGGCCCGCCCGGCATTATCGACTCCAGCAGTTCACCAGCGGAATAACCGACTTCGCTAAGTGGGAAAAAGGGACCCTCAAGCACGAAGCCGCCCACATGGAAATGCAACTTCGTCTGGGATACACGCTGTTCTATGGCATGAAGTTAGGAGTTCCGGTGGACTGTCCCCGATGGTGGAACGAGGGCCACGCCACCGTCTTCGAGTACTGGGACTTCGACAAGGGCGTCGACGAGAACCTCGCCGAGATTCCCAATCGAGGACGCTATGCCCCGGTCATCCGCCGCATCTACGACACCGCCAGATGGAAGGACTTCAACTACGTCTGGACCATCGACGGGGCCACCTGGCACGGCGACATGACCTCCGATCAGGGCTTCCTGAACTACGCCCAGGCCTGGTCCCTGGCCGCCTACATGATGAACGAGGGCCGCCAAGGCCGCCGGGACTTCCGGGCCATCTTCAATCTCTCCCGCCGCGTGGGAACCGACCGCCAGACGACCTATCAGGGAGACCGCAAGCGGGCCTGGACCCTGAAATTCCCGGAGAAGGACCAGCTCAAGCTGGAAAAAAACTGGCAGCAGTGGGTCGCCGAGAACGTTTCCCGAGACAAGCGAGTCCCCGACGAGGATTGGCTGCTCAAGCGACAGGGCTACAAGTCGGAAATCGTCGATCGCCTGGAGAGGTACTCCGAGGACGAATTAGACGAAATCCGCGATGAGATCAAGGAGGAGAGGCAACGCCGCAAGAAGGCCAAGAAGATCGAAAGATAGCCTCCCCCTCAGACTTCACAGCGCCCTCCCAGGCCCGACCGTGGGCCGCTGGGGCTACGGGCAGTAATCGAACATCGCCTATTACTCGAGCCGGCCGGTGATCCAGCCGCCGCCCAGCACCTCATCGCCTTGGTAGAACACCATCGCTTGGCCCGGGGTGACGGCTAGTTGGGGTTCGTCAAACCGGGCTAAGACCCGATCGCCCGGCAGGGGCCGGACCTCGGCGGGGGCGGGCTGGTGGTGATAGCGGATTTTTGCTTCGGCGCGGATGGGTCCGGCGGGTGGATCGGCCAGCCAGGTGACGCGGTCGGCAAGGGCCGTGCGGGATAGTAGCGCCTGGCGCGGGCCGACGGTGACCGTGTTGGTGGCGGGGTCCAGATCGCTGACGTAGACCGGTCGGCCCTCGGCTACCCGCAGTCCACGGCGCTGGCCGATGGTGAAACGGGCCAGGCCCTCGTGCCGACCCACCGTCCTTCCGTCCACGTGGCGGATGGGGCCGGGGCGGAAGGCCTCCGGCCGGCGCTGCTGAACCAGGCGGGCGTAGTCCCGATCGGGCACGAAGCAGATGTCCTGTGATTCGGGCTTGTCGTGCAAGGTGAGGCCGAGCCTCCGGGCCCGGGCCCGGACTTGCTCTTTAGTCATCTCCCCCAGAGGAAAGATCGCCCTGCCCAGGGCGGCCGGATTCATGCCGAACAAGACGTAGGATTGGTCTTTGGTGAGGTATCGGGCTCGGCGCAATCTCGGCCGAGGGCCGTCTCGGTTTACACGGGCGTAGTGGCCGGTGGCGATCAGTTCGGCCCCCAGGGCCTCGGCGTAGGTCAGGAGTCTGCCGAACTTGAGCTGCTGATTGCAGAGGATGCAGGGGTTTGGCGTTCGGGCGGCGGCGTACTCGTCGGCGAAGTAGTCGATCAGCCGGGAGAAGTCCTGCTCGAAGTTGAGGACGTAGAAGGGAATGCCCAGCTTGGCGGCGACGCTCCGGGCGTCGCCGGCATCCGCGGCCGAGCAACAGCTTTGGCGATGGGGCGGCGGGGCCTGGGGCAGGCATACCTGGGAGCCGTCCTGAGCCGACGAGGACAGGCCGTTGCCCCCCAGGTTGTCTGGATCGGCAGGATCGGAGGTCTGGACACCCAAGCGCATGAAGACCCCGACGAGATCGTAGCCTTGCTCCGCCAGCAGGCAGGCGGCGACACTGCTGTCCACGCCGCCGCTCATGGCGACCAGTACTTTCTTAGGGCTGCCCATGTCTCCAGTCTAAGAAACGCACCGCAGATTAGAAAGCGTTGCCCCAGACCGCGGCGCCGGTCGGGGCCGGCGCCCGGTCAGAAACAGATTCGAGGCCGGCTCTTGATCCGACCCCCCTCCCGCCGGTTCGGGACGGGGAACGGCGTTGTGGCGGGTTTTGGGTGGGGTTATGCTACCGCCCGTCGCGGCCGGGAGGTGCGTCAGACTTCTCGGCGGCGACTCGGACACGACGCCGTAGTTAGCAGGGTTTTTGCATGAAACGACACGGAGTCTTCATCGCGTCTGCCTGTTTGGCCGCCTTGCTGGCTGGGCTGCCGGCGGCGCGGGCTCAGGATTCGTCGCCGCCGACCGAGGGGCTGGCTCTTCCGGCTGATGATCGACCGGGTACAGAGGTTCCGCCAGCGACGACCGAGCCGGCCGGGGCGAAGGACCCGCTGCGCTCGCCGCGTTCGATGATGCGGGAATTCCTGTTGGCGGTCAGCGAGTCGGAGGGCAAACCGGAGCGCATCAAGGACGCGGTGGTGTGTCTGGATCTGTCCGCCTTGGAGCCCGATGCCGCGGCCGAGGGAGGGCCAAAGCTCGCCGGACAGCTCGAGAAGATCATCGAGCAGATCATCCAGGATCAAGGCCTGACTCTGGAGACCATCCCCGAGGAGTGGGAGAAGGAGCAATACACGTTTGGCAACGAGCAGCGCAGTGTTGTTCTCGGGCGGCAGGCGGACGGTCGGTGGCGTTTCTCGCGGGAGACGGTTGCGGCCATACAGGAGATGCACCAGGAGGTGCGCAAGGAGGCAACCACCCAGAAGGTGGAGGCCCCGTCCGACGTTCCGGTGGAGCACCGCTCTCCCCGGGCGACGATGGAGACGTTCCTCAAGGCGATCAGAGACGGAGACCTGGACAAGGCCAAAGACTGCCTGGACCTGAGCGAACAGCCCGAGGCGACGCGGGAGGATGTCGGCCGACCGTTGGCGGTGAAGCTCAAGTCGGTGATGGATCGGATCAGGTACGTAGTCCCCGCGGAAATCTCGGATGATCCGCTGGAGAAGACCCCGCCCTGGCACGTTGACGAACACGGTCGCATCGAGTTGGTCCGCATGGAGAGTGAAGGGCTGCGGGGGCAGTGGCTGTTCAGCGCCGCCACGGTCAGTTCGATCGAGGCACTCTACAAGGCCCTGGAGTCCAAGGAGAAGGTCGAGGGAGTCGAGGAGATCGCCTTTGGGACCGCGCGAGGGTTGTGGTTGCGGGAACGGATTCCGCCCTGGCTGAAAGGCGAGGTCTTCCTCTACGAGCATTGGCAATGGCTGGGTTTGGCTATCGTGGTCCTGGGCGGCTGGATCGCCCATCGTCTGGTCTGCGGCCTGCTGGGCCTGATCGCCCGCCGGCGTCTGCTGGCCGAGCACCTGGACGTGGCTCCGGATGTGCAGATGTCGTCGTTCCGCCCGATCGGGATGTTGGGGATGGTGCTGGTCTGGTGGGGCGGCGTGCAGATGCTCGATCCGGGAAAGGACGACATCGCGTTCCTTTGGCCGACCATAAAATTCCTGATGACCGTGGTGGGGGTCTGGGCTTCGTACCGGATCATCGACTTGGTGTCGGGCTATCTAGCGGCCCGGGCGGCCCGGACGGTGAGCCGTCTGGACGACGTGCTGGTACCCCTGGTGCGCAAGACGTCGAAGATTGTCGTGGTGATCGTCGGCGTCATATACATCCTCAAGGCCGCGGGGATCGCCCAGGACACGGTCAATAAGATGTTTGCCGGTCTGGGTCTGGGTGGATTGGCTTTTGCCCTGGCGGCGAAGGACAGTCTGGCCAATTTCTTCGGCTCGGTGACCGTGGTTCTGGATCGTCCGTTCCAGGTGGGCGACTGGGTGAAGGTGGGCGACGTGGAGGGCACGGTGGAGGCCGTGGGGCTGCGGAGTTCGCGGATCAGGACGTTTTACAACTCCCTGGTGGCGATTCCGAACTCTGACTTGACGACCATGACCGTGGACAACATGGGGCGGCGGCGGTATCGGCGGGTCAGTTGCAAGCTCTCGGTCACGTATTCAACGACGCCGGAGCAGTTGGAGGCGTTTTGCGAGGGCATCCGCGAGTTGATCCGACGGCACCCATTCACGCGCAAGGACTACTACCTGGCGTGGGTCAACGAATTCTCCGCTTCGTCGATCGACATTCTGCTGTACTGTTTTCACGAGACGCCCGACTGGGTGACGGAACTGCGCGAGCGGCACCGGCTTTTCCTGGACATCATTCGTTTGGCGGACCGGCTGGGGGTGGAGTTTGCCTTTCCGACGCAGACGATTCACCTGGCTCGGGAAGGGGGAGACGGCGACGGTGCGGCCGCCCGGGGGAAGAAGGCCGAATCGGTCAAGCGTACGGAAGAAGAGGCTTTCGAGCGGGGGCGGAGCTGTGCGGCCGAGATTGCCAAGGAAACGGTGGGAAAAGCGGGGGACATCCCAGCGGCGTTCGAGTTTCCGAAGGTGTAGGAAAAGGTGGCTCCGGGAGATGTGTCCCGGACGATCTCTAGCGTTCGATCGGACAGGAGCAAATGGTGAGCAAAAGAGGATTGGTTGGGATCGCCGCCGGGGGATGCTGGTTGGTGGCCCTGCTGTCCGGGTGCGTCGCGGGCCCGGCGGCGCTGGAGATGAGCCGCTTTCGCTATAACCGGGCGATTCAGGAGACGCGCAAAGAGCAGCTTCTGCTTAATCTGGTCCGGCTGCAGTATCGCGAGGAGCCTTTGTTCCTGGACGTGGGGACGGTGGCGGCCCAGTTCGTCTTTCGGGGATCGGGCGATGCGGGGGCGACCATCCGGGAGGGCCCCAGCCCCAACCCGCTGGTGTTCGACATGGGGGCGGGCGTTAGCGTGGAGGAGCGGCCCACCATCACCTTCACTCCGCTGCAGGGTAAGGATTTCGCCAATCGGATGCTGGCGCCGTTGGATCTGGACGTGATCGCCCTGTTGACCCGTAGCGGGTGGAACATCGACCGCATCTGGCGGCTGACGATGCAGAACATGAACGGTCTGGACAACGCCTCCAGCGCGTCGGGCCCGACGCCGACCCGGTCACCGGAATATGGAGCGTTCGCCGAGGTCTGCAAGCTGTGGCGCAATCTGCAAGTGCGAGGCCTGCTGCACCTGGGCCATGAGTCCCGGCTGAGTGATCAGCCGGTCGCCCTGCCGGTGCAGTACGTGCGGCTTGCTGATGTTCTGGATGCCCAACGACGGGGCTACGAGGTGCACACCACCGTTACCGAAACTACGACAAACATGGTGCTGACCAGCAGCAGGCAGGTACTCGTCTGGCACATACCTCCGGGGGCGGAGCAGACGGCGGAGGTCCAGCGAATCGTGGAACTGCTGGGGCTGGAGCCCGGGCAAGCGAGCTACGAGATTCGACTGGGCCGGACGGGGCCGAGCGATTCGTCGGTGGCCGTGGGCCGGCGAAGGTCGATCATGGTAATGCCCCGCTCGTTCTTGGGCGTGTTGTTCTATCTGTCGCAGGCCATCGAGGTTCCTCAGGCGCATCGGGACCAGGGCCTGGTGACCACGACGGTGGATGCGGCCGGCGAGCCGTTTGAATGGGCGTGGGTGACCGGCGATTTGTTGCGGATTCACTCGCGGCGGATGTCGCCCGGGCGGACCGCGGTCGCGGTGCGGCATCGAGGCTACTGGTACTACGTCGACGACGCCGACCTGACGTCCAAGTCCACCCTGGCACTGTTGGGCCAGTTGTTTGCGTTGCAGGCCGGCAGCGCGGCAGGCGCAGCCCCCGTGTTTACCCTTCCGGTGGGCGGCTAGGCATCGGTAATCAACTGATCGGGGCGGCTGGTCAACCAGCGGATGGCTACATCGGTCATCATCGGGTCGAACTGCGTTCCGCGACCCAGCTCGAGTTCCGAGATCACTTCGTCCAGGCGGTAACCTCGTTTGTAGCTGCGCGGCAGGAGCATTGCGTCGATGCTGTCGGCGACGTGCAAGAGGCGGGCCCCGAACGGGATCCTCTCACCTCTGAGCCCCGCCGGATACCCGCCGCCGTCATAGCGCTCATGGTGGTGGAGCACCAGGGGCAGTTCTCTTCGCAGGCAGGTCGCCGACCTCAGGATGGCGGCACCGGCGGCCGGGTGTCGCTTGATCACGTCGAACTCTTCAGTGGTCAGGGGCCCGGGCTTGGTGAGCAGGGCATCGGGCACGCCGATTTTTCCAACGTCGTGCATCACCGCGGCAACCTTGATGACCTCCGTCTCTCCGGGGGAGGCGTGTAGTTCCCGGGCCAGACACCCCGCATAAAGGGCGACATGTATGGAGTGCCGCTCGGTGTGGGGATCCTTGGCCTCGACCGCGGCGACCAGGGCCATGACCGTATCGAGGCGGGCCTCGCGAAGCCTCCGACGCAGGTGGGTAACCTCCTGCAACGAGTCGGAGCCCCCGGGAAGGGTTGCGGCAGTCGGCCCGGTCTTTCGCCCGGTCAGGCGCGATCTGTTGATCGCCCGGAGGCGGTGGTCCCGGCGGTGCCGCTGGATGGTACACTCCGACGTACTGGACGCCAGGGCGTCGTGATCACCACGGAGTTTCATTGCGATCCCCCCACACCAGGGCCCGATATCCCGCTTTGAGCGGAGCATCGAGCCGTGAACTTCATCGGAGCCCGTCAGCGACGCCTTGAGGTGAGCCCGCCCGGCAGTACTGAAATCGGCCATCATCGGACGCTGAGCGCGGGAAGAGGGGACGGTACGTAGTCGCCCGCGTCGGCGGCACGCCGGCCGGCCGGTTGCAGCCTGGGGATTGGTCCGAGAGAATGCCGCGACGTTTGGGACCGGTGGTGTGAAGAAAAATGAGCCGAAAGAGCCGTCTCATACTGGGACTCAACAGCGGCACGAGCGCTGACGGAATCGATGCGGTAGCCTGCGAAATCAGCGGCCGCGGACTGGGGATGAGCGTGCGCGTGCTCGGTCAGGTGCACCGCGGTTATGAACCCGATTTGGGGCAGCGGATTCTTGCGTCGATGGCCCCGGCGGAGGGACGAATTGAAGGGCTGTGCGAGCTGGACACGGACGTCGGCCGGGCTTTCGCCCGGGCGGCGGCGGCGGCGGTGAAGAAGCTGGGGCTGAAGCGCGTCGACCTGATCGGATCGCACGGCCAGACGATCTGCCACCTGCCGCCGGGTGGGGCCCTGCAGGCCAGGGCCGGGAGAGGTATCTCGGGCAACGCCCGGGGCTCCGCCGGCACGCTGCAGATCGGAGATCCCGCGATCATCGCGACGCGGTTGCGGGCCCCGGTGGTCTCCCACTTCCGCCAGGCGGACGTGGCCGTCGGCGGACAGGGGGCCCCGGTGACCCCGTGGACTGATTACGTTCTTTTTCGACACCCCCAGCGCAATCGGGTCATCCAGAACATCGGCGGGATCGCTAATCTGACTTGGCTGCCGGCGGGGCGGGGCGTGGATCAGGTGGTGGCCTTCGATACCGGTCCGGGCAACATGGTCATCGACGCCCTGGTCCGGCGTTTCACCCGGAGCCGAGAGCACTTCGACCGCCACGGCCGGCGGGCAGCACGTGGAAGGCCGGATGCCGTGGTGCTCAAGCACCTGCTGGCCCACCCTTTCCTGTCCCGGAGGCCGCCGAAGAGTTGCGGCCGGGAGGATTTCGGCGAGGCCTGGGTGCAGCAGGTGATCAAGTCTCACGCCCGGCGCCGGGTGCAGGCCGACAATTGGATCGCCACGGCCACGGCCTTGACCGCGGCCAGTATCGCCCGGGCCTATCGGCGGTTTCTTTCCGCCGGGCGGTCGCGGGGGCCGCGGATCGACGAGGTCTTCGTTTGTGGCGGTGGGGCGTACAACCCCTCGATCGTCAGCAGTTTGGCGGACCACATGTTGTACGAGCTTGACATGAGGGTCGAAGACCTGTCGATCCGGACGACGGCCGATCTGGGCATTTCGCCGCAGGCCAAGGAGGCGGTCTCGTTTGCCATGCTGGCGGCGGCGTGCGTCGACGGCGTATCGGCCAACCTGCCGAGGGTGACCGGGGCCCGGCGTCAAATCGTCCTCGGGCAGGTCTGCGATCCGGAGCCGCGCAGATGACCACGCGCCGCAAACCTCCGTCCACCAGCCGCGGCCACTTGCTCACCGAACAGCGCCATCCGGATTCGCATGATCTGGACGCCTTGGCTCTCACCGACGCCTTCGACCTCATCAACGCCGAGGATGCCAAGCTCCCGGCGGCGGTAGCCCGGGCCAAGCGACCCATCCTGCAGGCTATTCGCCGGGTGTCATCGGCGTGGCAGCAGGGCGGCAGATTGATCTACGTCGGCGCCGGCACCAGCGGGCGATTGGGCGTTCTGGATGCCGCGGAGTGCCCGCCGACCTTTAGCTCCGATCCGAAGATGGTCCGCGGGATCATCGCCGGCGGGAGGAAGGCCCTGTGGCGCAGCGTCGAAGGCGCGGAGGACGATTCGGCGCTGGCTAGAAAGGCGATCGCGGAATTGGAAGTCAATCGCCGCGACGTGGTCATGGGCATCTCCACCGGAGGAACGACACCCTACGTCCACGCGGCCTTGGCCGAGGCCCGCAAGCGCAGGGCGACGACCGTGTTTCTGGCCTGCGTGCCACGGTCGCAGGTCAAGGCGGCCGGCGACATCGACATCCGCGTGCTGACCGGCCCGGAGGTGCTCTCGGGGTCGACGCGGCTCAAGGCCGGCACGGCCACCAAGCTGGTGCTGAACATGATCACCACCCTGGGCATGGTGCGGCTGGGCAAGACCTACGGCAATCTGAT
>CAZFMS010000035.1:0-20595 GCA_964520125.1 uncultured Planctomycetaceae bacterium | reverse complement strand
ACACGCAAAAATGCATCCGCGCCGGCGGCAAGCACAACGACCTCGACGACGTGGGCCACGATACCTATCACCATACGTTCTTCGAGATGTTGGGCAACTGGTCGTTCGGGGATTACTTCAAGAAGGAAGCCATCGAGTGGGCCTGGGAGCTGTTGACCGGCGTCTGGGGGATGGACAAGAGCCGGCTGCACGCGACTTACTTCCAGGGCGATCCGGCCGAGGGGCTGGAGCCGGACACCGAGGCCGCCGAGCTGTGGCGCAGCGTGACCGACATCGATCCCGCGCATATCCACCCCGGCGACAAGAAGGACAACTTCTGGGAGATGGGTGACGTGGGGCCGTGCGGTCCGTGCAGCGAGATCCACATCGATCTGACGCCGGATAAGAGCGGGGCCAAGCTGGTCAACGCCGGCGACGCGAGGGTGATCGAGATCTGGAACCTGGTCTTCATCCAGTTCGCCGCGACTTGGCTACCCGGCGGACAGGAGCGGATGTTGCAGTGGGACAAGGCCACTTCTGAGAAGCGGGCGGCGCAGTTTCCGGAGCGATCCCGCATTGAACTACTCGTAAAGTGCCGCCGCCTGGAAGACCTGCCGGCCAAGCACGTCGACACCGGCATGGGCTTCGAGCGGCTGTGCGCGGTCCTGCAGGACGTCAACGGGAACTACGAGACGGACCTCTTCACCCCCATCTTCAAGGCCATTCAAAGCGTCACCGGCGCCCCGGCGTACACGGGGTTGTTGGAAGACGCGGACAATCCGCAATCCACAACCCGCAATCCGCAATTAATGACCGATGTGGCCTACCGAGTGATTGCCGACCATCTGCGCTGTCTGACCTTCGCCATCACCGACGGGGCTGTGCCCAGCAATGAGGGCCGGGGGTACGTGCTGCGGCGCATCCTCCGCCGGGCGAAGCATTACGGCCAGCAATACCTCAACACCCGCGAGTCATTCATCTACAAGCTGGTGCCGACGGTGGTCGACACCATGGGCGGGGCGTTTCCGGAATTGCACGTTGGCCCAGATCCGAAGAACCCGCGCGATAATGCGAAATATGTCGCAGACATCATCCGCGACGAGGAGGAGTCCTTCGGGAGGACGTGGAATCGGGGAATTGCACTGTTTGAAGACTGTGCCCGGGGCAGTGAACTGGTCGCGGACTATGCGGCTATCTTGGCTACCGCGGCGCCAGATGTTTCAAACACGGGCCTTGACGTCGAGCAACTTGGCGGGTTGCACGAAGAAATGCATAGAATCCACCGACGACATCCCAACCAACAAACATGGAGTGACTTCGGGAACCTGACCGCCGCCGTTGCTAATCTGAGGGAGTACGTAGTCAGACGAAACCAGTCGGAGTATGCACGTGAACTCGGAAGATCGCGAGAAGCGAGCAATTCGCCACCACTGAAGCCGAGCCAAGTATCTGGCCAACATGCCTTCGAGCTGCACGACACGTATGGCTTTCAGATCGAAGAGACGGAGTTGATGGCGGAGGAGCGGGGGTTGACGGTCAACATCGGCGAATACGAACGCCTGATGGAGCAGGCCCGCGAGCGGGCCCGTGCTGGCCTCAAGTCGGCCCAGCCGGGGCACCGAAAGGTGGAGGGAGAGTTACCAGCCACAGATGACAGCTACAAGTACTCTACATCCTCACTCCAAGCTAGGGTGCTTGGTTACATGAAAGATTACATACTGTATTCGGGGGGAGAGATTCCCAACGATGCCGACGGCTTGGTGCTCGATCGGACTTGCGCATATGCGGAACAGGGCGGTCAAGTCGGTGACCACGGCACGATTGCGGGAACATCGGGAAGATTCCGCTTCGAAATGCCTTGGGCGGTCAGCGGCTCGATCATACATTTCGGCAATGTGCAGACTGGAGTAATGCACGTCGGAGAAGACGTTACGGTCGAAATCGATCCAATCCGTTCGGCGACTATGAAGAACCATACCGCGACGCACATGATGAACTGGGCGCTGCGGGAGGTGCTCGGGGGGCATGTGCAGCAGAAGGGGTCGTTGGTCGATCCGGAGAAGACGCGGTTTGACCTGTCGCACAATACTCAGATCGCTGAAGAGGAGCTGTCCCAGGTCGAGGTGCTAGTGAATAAGATGATCGATGAAGACCTTCGCGTATACACCAAGATCGTCGACCTGGCCGAGGCCCGGGAGATCAACACCCTGCGGGCGGTCTTCGGTGAGAAGTACTCTGACGAAGTTAGGGTCGTGTCTATAGGGCCTGAGATAGGGGAAGCAGGCACTAGAAACCAGGACACGCTCCTCGGGAATACCATGGACGAGAAATGGATGAAGTACTCCGTCGAGTTCTGCGGGGGGACGCACCTGGAGCAGACCGGCGAGGTGGGGCGGTTTCGGTTTATCGAGGAGAGCGCCGTTGCCAAGGGCATCCGGCGGGTGACGGCGGTGACCGGCGAGCGGGCTTTGCAAGTCGAGCAGAACGCTAAAGGCATCGAGGACGACATCGAGTGCGCCAAGACGGCGAGTGACAACGATCTACCCGACCTTGTTCTGAAGGCAGAGGAAGACCTGAGCATTACCGACGTGCCAATCGTGAAGCGAATTCAGTTTCGACGGGATCTCGATAAGCTGCGCGAGCGGGCCAAGAAGATTCAGAAGCAGGTGGCCCGGGCGGGGACGGCCGACGTCATGGCCCAGGCCGATGAGTTGTTGGCCGGGGCCCGGAAGGTGGGGGAGACGTCGATCATCGTCGGGCACCTGGGCGAGGCGGCGGTGGAGCAGCTTCGGGCGGCGTGCGACTCGTTGCGGGCCCGGGCCGGCTCGGCGGCGGTCTTCCTGGCGGCCGAGCACTCCGGCAAGGTCCTGCTACTGGCGGCCATGACCGCAGACGTGGCCGCCCGGGGCATCAAGGCCGGCGACCTGGTCAGGGCCATTGCCCCGATAGTCGGCGGCCGAGGCGGCGGCAAGCCCGACATCGCCCAAGGCGGCGGCAGCGACACGGCCAAGATCCCCGACGCCGTCCGCGAGGCGGGGGAGTGGCTCCAAGCCAAGCTGGGCGGATAGTCGTGTGATAAGGGCCAATGCCCCGTTTGCGCATTACGGGGTGGCATGGGTAAGCGGAGCCGCTGGAAGCGGCGGAGCTTACCCGTGAGTATCGGAACAGGGTAGGCCCCACGGGTAACGGGCGATCCGTCCTGCAGGACGGATCGCCCGTTACCCATGCCACGACCTCGAACAGCTCGTTACCCATGCCGCCCGTTTCTATCGTTACCCGCAGTTCGTGCTATTGATCGCATGCCAATCCGTCCCCCGCCCCTGGAAGGGACGGGGCACCCGCGCGTCTGGGATGTGATCCTCATAGTCCCGGGGCATAAAGGGCTTCTCCCAGGATGGCGTCGCGGAGGCGGGGCTTGATGGTGCTTTCGAGGACCAGATCCACTTTCGAGGAGAACAGGTCCTCCAGGAAGAACTTCAGGTCCATGTAGCCGTCAAACGACTTGGTCTCGAAGTCCACGACGAAGTCCAGGTCGCTCGCGGCTCCGGCGGCGTCCCGGGCGTGGGAGCCGAAGAGGCCCAGCCGTCGGACGCCGTAGGCGCGTATTGCGTCACGGTGTTCTGAGAGGGTGTCGAGGATTTCCTTTGCCGGCCGGACCATCTGGTCACACCTCGCTGATCATTGTAGGCCGGCCGAGCAGGTCGTCCAATGGGAGGGCCAGCTCTTTCGAACCGTGCAGGCCGCCGCCGACGCAGCTTGCTTCGCTGACCGGGCCGAGGACGGCCCGGCTCGCTGGAGAGGGGACGGCTCGCGGGAGAGGGGTAGGCTCGCTGGACATGGGTTGGCTTGCTGAGGCTGGGCGAGCGGGGTCAGGATTCGATCTTGATGACCGAGTGAATGGGGATGGCGGGGAGTTTTTCGCGGCCGTTGAGGAAGCACAGCTCGATCAGGAAGGCGGCCTCGACGATGTCGGCGCCCAAGGAGCTGACCAACTCGCAGCAGGCGACCATGGTGCCGCCGGTGGCCAGGAGGTCGTCGATCAGCAGGACCTTCATGCCCGGGCGGATGGCGTCCTGGTGGATTTCCAGGGCGTCGGTGCCGTATTCGAGTTGGTACTCGGCGCTCTTGGTCGGGCAGGGCAGCTTGCCGGGCTTGCGGATGGGGACGAAGCCGGCGGAGAGGTTGCGGGCTACGGCGGTGGCGAAGATGAAGCCCCGGCTCTCGGCTCCGACGACGATATCGACGGATTGATTGCGAAACGGCTGGGTCAGGAACTCGACGGCCAAGGACAGGGCCGCGGGATCGGCCAACAGCGGGGTGATGTCCTTGAAGACGATGCCCGGCTTGGGGAAGTCGGGGACATCGCGGAGCTTCGCGGCCAGGCTCTCGACGTCCAGCATCTGCAGGGTGGTGCCGTTAGGCATGGTGCTTCTCCTTCCGACAAGGGATCATGGCCGCGGCCCGGGGTAGCGTCATCCGGCGGCCGCGGCCTCTGCTGCTACTACTACTTCTTCTTGGTCTTGATTAGGGCAGGTTCCTCCTCTTCCTCCGGCGGCTCGAAGGGCACTGCCCGGGGGCTGACCAAGGGCATCTTGGTGTGCATCAACCAGAGCCAGGCGACTCCGGCCAGCAAGGTGCACAGGCTGATGGCCTGGGAGATGGTCAGGCCTCCGACGTCGAGCGGATTGTCCTGGCGGATTAGCTCCAGGAGGATGCGCGAGATCGAGTAGAGGATCAGGAACCAGCCGCCGACGATCCCGTGCCGCCGGCGATAATAGAATATCCGGGTAAGCACCCAACAGATGATCAAGCCGTTGATCGTGCTGTAGAGCTGGGAAGGGTGCACGGGCTTGGAGTGATAGTGGTCGGCAAGCTGACCCAGTTGCGGGGGGGACAGGCCGTAGATCCGGCACTGCTGGCCCGCCATGCCGATCGTGTTGCGGTGTGCTTCCATGGCCCTTTGGTTAGCCGCGGACTCTGAGTTGAGGCTCTTGAGCACTTCCGAGGCGGTCCCGGACTTCTTGCCCTCGATGAAGCGTTGGCGGATATCGTCTCCTTTTTCCTGCAACTGCTGCAAGGTCCGGCCCTGGTCCTCGATCAGGGCGTCAATGTACTGCCGGGGCACGGGCATGCTCTCGCCTGATTGGACGACGACGATCAGTTCCTTGGGCAGGACCAGTTGACCGAACTTGAATTGCTGGACCATCGCCGGGCTGCCGTAGGGGAAGCTGACCGCCCAGGGGACCGACACCCGCTCCGGGCCGGCCTCTGGGGATTCGAGGCAGATGCCGCCCCAGCAGCAGCCGTTCAAGAAACAGCCGATCCGGGTGAGGGCCAGTCCCCAGGCCAGCGAGGGCATGGTAATGTCGAAGTACCAGCGCACCGACGCCTTGGCGAAAAACCGCAGGTAGATAGCCACCGCCGGAAGAACCAGCAGGGGGCCGCCCCAGAATTCCAGGCCTCCCGCGCGGATGTCGAAGATGGCCCACAGCGGGCTGGCCTGGTTGGCGAATCTGGTGTCCCAGTAGTGGATTACGAACATCAACCGGGCCCCGACCACCCCGCAGATCAAGGCTATGAAGCCGACGTTGAGGACGATGTCCGGATCGGCTTGGGACTTGTAGGCCCGTCGACAGGCCAGCCAGATCCCGGTCAAGAAGGCGATCATCATCATCACGCCGTAGCTCTTGATATCGCCCAGCCACTCGGGCAGGTAGGGGATTCTGAACATGGTCGGGTACATAGACGCCTGCTAGTCGGTCATTTGCGATTGACGAATCACGATTGACGATTGACGATTAGCATCAACTACTGCCGAATCACCATTGGGGATCAAGAGCAATCGTCGGTCGTCAAAGGCCAATCGTCAACCCTCCAGGTCTACGAGCAGATTGTCGATCAGTCGAGTCCGGCCGATTCGCACCGCCCCGGCGACCATCACCCGTCCCTGGGGAGCGGTGATCGCCTCCAGGGTTTCGGGATCGACGATGCTGAGGTATTCGATGGTCAATTCGGGGTGTCGGGCGACGATCTCCCGCATGGACGCGATGATCCGCCCGATCGACCGTTCCCCGCCTAGCAGCCGGTCCCGCCCGAGGCAGAGGGCCCGGTACAGATCCAACGATTTCTCGCGATCCTCGGGGCTCAGCCGGGCGTTGCGGCTGGACAGGGCCAGCCCGTCCGGCTCCCGAACCAGCGGGCAGACTTCGATCCGAATCGGCATGCACAGGTCGCACGCCATCCGCCGGAGCACCACCGCCTGCTGGGCATCCTTTTGTCCGAAATAGGCCACGTCCGGCTGCACGGCGTTGAACAGTTTGGCTACCACCGTGCAGACGCCCTCGAAATGTCCCGACCGATGGGCCCCGCACATGGGCCCCGCCAGCCGACCCGGCCGCACGCGGGTCTGATCACCGGGCGGGTACATTTGCTCGTCCGCCGGGGCGAAGATCAGATCCCCCCCCGCCGCCTGACAGGCCTCTCGATCGGCCTCCAGGTCCCGGGGGTATTGCCGGTAGTCCTCCTGCGGCCCGAACTGGGTGGGGTTGACATAGACGCTGACCACCACGAAGGCCCCGCTCTTCTTGGCCGCCTGGACCAGGCTCAGGTGCCCGGCATGCAGGGCCCCCATGGTCGGCACCAGGGCGATGGTCCGCCCCGCCTGCCGCGCCTTGGCCACCGCCTCCCGCACCTCCTCTACCCGGCGGACCACGACCGGCGGCTGGGCCGATCGAGTCTTGGAATCAGTCTTCGCTGTAGAAGCCATGGACACCCTTTTACCCTCCGCCGGCCCGGAATTCCAGTTGACCAGCCTTGGCCTCACCCAAGGCACCTGGGAGCCACTGATTGGACCGGCGTGCAGCAACCGAAGCCCGGCGTTTCGCCCCGCGGCCCCCCGATCAAGATGCCCTGCTCCAGGGCATAGACCTCATACCGCAACTGCTCGACCCCCTGGGCCGCCGCGGCATCGATAATCTTGCCGTACTCCTCGAGGCAGCGCATCGACTCCGCCGCCCGCTTGGCCCCCGCCGCCGCCACCTCCGCCGTACTCTCCCGCCGCTGCTCGGCCTCCGTGCTGATCCCCGTCCCCACGTCGCCCCCGATGTCCCGCGCCGCCAGCAGCTCCCGCACCCCGAACCTCTTGCCGATCTCCGCCAGCCCGTGCCGCACCACTTTGGCCCGCGAACTCAGCCCCTCGTCCCCCAACACCAACCGGGCATGCTCCTCCAAGAGGCGCAGCCCCTCCCCAGCCCGATTCAAATTCGCATCAATAATCCGCAACGCCGCCAGGTCCATGCCCTTGATTGTATCCCGTCCGGCCCGCCCCGCCCCAGGTCCCCCAGCCAAGAAGCCAGGATGTGGTCGGTCGGCAATCAGCATTCAGCTTTAGCGCGGCATGCCCGTTAAGCATTGCTGAGATAAAGGTTTATCGCACCGGCCTTGGATGCGATACGTCCAGTTGAAAGCGATCGCGGCCGCTCGCATGACCAAGCGCGCTGAGACAGGCGTGCCCTAGCTGGGTGCCGCTGCCGGCATCCAGCAAGGATGCCATCCGGCAGAGGCCCAAAAAAACGGGAAAACTAGGTGAATACCTGGTTGACAGCCGGGATCAGGTCAGCGCATAGTCTCAATTGCAAACCTGTGCGGTCGTTAAACTGCTTCCGCTTGCGGAAGTGGTCTCTGGTAAGCCTGATTGGCTTACATATTCATCTTTGGCGTGCAGCGACGCGAGAGAATCGCGGAAGGCTGGGGGTCTAGCCGGAGGCGCGAAGCGCCCAGCCAGCCCTCTTTCGGCCCAGAGATTGTGAAATCTACAAGCTCGCGCGTTTTTCTTTGCCCTCCGGGGAGCGGTTTGACGCATGTGTATACGGTGCCGGCCCGAGTGGTTTGGCAGTCGGTGGTGGCAGATAGCACCCAATCCGCATCTTCGCGGCCCATGAGTGGAAACCGGATCACAGCGTCCCAGGGGCACAGATCCGGTCTCCTCAACAGAGTACAGGATGCACAAGGCACATATCGGAGGAAGCACAATGCATGGCGAAGCTAATCAGATGAAACTCTCTGTCGGTCTTGCTGCCGCGTTCATAGCGGCCGCAATTGGTCCAGCGCCGGCCGTGATCGCGGATCCTGCTGAGCAAGTGATCTATCTTGACTTCGACGGAGCAGAGGACGTGACCTATGACGGTCCCTTGCTGATCAAACACATAGATGTGCCCCCCTTCAGTGCCGAAGCAGCCGGCATGGGCGGGGAGGAAGATTTGATCATTGATGGTATCATTGCCCGCCTTGAAAGCATCTTCGACGAAACACCTGTGGCTTTCACAACTATTGAGCCAGCGCCAACCGCACCTTATTCCACGATTCATGTAGGAGGCGACGACAGTGCATTCAGAGACTATGGCAGGTTTGTCTTCTTGGCGGAGAAGAATGATGTCGGGAACCTGGATCCGTCCGACAACGCGTTTGTCTTCAGCGATCATCTCGTTCCAGGCGACTCAGAGAGGGCCAAGCTCATTCACCGGCTCGCCTCCGTGATTGCCCAGGCGACCGATTATCTCGTGGGCGAGGCTCCGCTTACGCGAGATGGTGATCCTCCTGGAGGGCCAAGATCGCCATACTGTCAGGATTTCGGCTCAAACGGCTACGAGAATGTTTCCGTTGACAGCGGTTCACACACGTTCTGCGTGAATGGCATTTGGGGCCAGGAGGTGTGGACAGAATGGACCGTGGACGGTGTCCTCATGGATACGGACCACTCGTATTGGCTGAATAACTATTGGGATCCCGAGTTCGACTGGTATTTTGAGTGTACGGGTGCTTATATCGAGGCAAATCGCTACGATGGAAACGGGGCTTGGCTAGAATGGCATGGTTGGAACGTAACCGTCAAATTGCCGGACCTTCGGGTAGAGGACATCCGCTTTTCGCCAAATCCTCCGCAGATCGGGTCATCCTGTACGATCACTGCTGACCTATGCAACAGGGGCCAGGGCGATGCCAATGGCAGCATCGAACTGAAGTACTATGTCGACGGCACGTATATTGGAAACGACCATCTGACGTGGGGTCTGGATTCTAACCAATGTGATCCTGAATCAATTCCTTATACATTCACTGACTGTGATTCGCATAACGTGTGCGTCGTAATTGATCCAAATCCACCCAACGAGTTTTGTGAGAGCAATGAGGGCAACAACCAGCGATGTGAAAGCGTCAATGTGGCCTGCCCCGACTTGGTTGTTCAGGATATCTCCCTGAATCCGTCATGCCCTGTGGCGGGGGAGTCGTACAGGATCACCGCCAATTTATGCAATAACGGTGGCGCACGTGCCGGCGGCAGCATAAGGCTGCATTATTACGTGAACGGCGCGTATGTGGACGACGACTTCCTGACGTGGGGATTGGACGCCGGTGAATGCGACCCAGAGACGAGTGATTGGCTGACGGCCTCTTCTAGCCTGGATTGCTATCAGATCAAGGTTTGCATTGATCCATACGATGCGATTGACGAGGAGAATGACAATAACAACTGTCGGACGGAGGAGTTCGCGTGGGGAATACCCTCAGCCCCGTCGGCCAGTGCGAGTTCCGGTTGCGGTTCCGTCTCCGGAACATTGACAGCTACATCCGGCTATAGCAGCTATGACTGGCAACGCAGGTCGCCAGGAGGCGGCTGGGAGGATTTTGGAGGGAGTAGTCGAACGCAAGCGTACACAGCGAACAGTGCCGGTGACTGGCAATACAGGTACAGCTGCAGTTGCGGTGGCTGCTGGTCGAGCTGGGGAGACGAGAGGACCGTCACAGTCTACGCTCTCCCCAGCGCACCCAGTGCCCCGAGCGTTAGCAACGCTTCAGGATGCCCACCGGTTTCTGGGACGCTGACGGCTGCACCAGGCTGGAGTAGTTATGATTGGCAGCAAGAGCCGCCAGGCGGCCAATGGGAGGATTTTGGAGGGAGTAGTCGAACGCAAGCGTACACAGCGAACAGTCCGGATGACTGGCAATATCACTACCGCGTTAAGGACAACCACGGCTGCTGGTCAGACTGGGGTAGTTCAGGATCGGTGTCGGTATACGAAGTGCCCGGCGAGCCATCGAATGCGCAGGCCAATCCACCGAACATCTGTGAGGGAGAGTCATCCGAATTGACTGCCTCAGTGAGTGGTGCCGTGATCGATTGGTACACCAGCAACTGCGGCGGCAACCATGTCGGAATCGGAACCATTACTGTCCAGCCAACCTCCACAACAACATATTACGCACGGGCCAGGTTCATGTCGACCTCCTGTGAAAGTCCTTCGTGTGCAACTGTAACTGTGGTCGTGACGCCTCTGCCGCCGACGCCTTCGAATGCCAGTGCATCGCCTTCCGATATTTGCGTAGGGTCGTGCTCGACAATCAGCGCAACGTCGGCGAGTGGTACTGTCATCGACTGGTATGAAGGCGCTTGCGACGGCACCTCATTTGAGACGGGCAACTCCATCGATGTCTGTCCGGATTCAACGATGGTGTATTACGCTCGTGCAAGAGATGACTCCGCTGGTTGCGAGAGTACCGATTGCGCCATTGTAGAAGTAACGGTGAATACATCTCCAACTGCCTGGTGCCTCGACGGTGACGACGACGCCTACGGGGATCCCGACGATTCCGTCGACGACTGTGAACAGCCACCGGGGCGGGTAGCGGATTGCACCGATTGCGACGACAACTGCCCAGATTGCTACCCCGGCGCTGTGGAGATATGCGACGGGTTAGACAATGACTGCGACGGGCTGGTCGATGAAGACCCTCCAACCTGGTGCCTCGACGATGACGATGACGACTACGGCACTCCAGACGATTCTGTGCAGGAATGTGAGCAGCCACTGGACTACGTAGCGGATTGCACTGATTGCGACGACAGCGACCGTACAGTCTATCCGGGCGCTCCCGAGCCCTGCGACGGTGTCGATCACGATTGCGACGGGCAGATTGCCGAAATCCAGATGTGGTGCCGTGACGCTGACAATGATGGCTACGGCGATCCCGGCGATTACGTCGACGACTGTGAACAGCCACCGGGGCGGGTAGCGGACTGCACAGATTGCGATGACACTGACCGGGATGTGAACCCGGGGGCTACGGATCTCTGCCAGGTCGACCGCAACTGCGACGGCGCGGCACCGCAGCCGCAAGAATGGTGCCTCGACGATGACGAAGACGGCTACGGGGATCTCAACTATCCCGTGTGGGAATGTGAGCAACCACTGGGCTACGTAGCGGACTGCACGGAGTGCGACGACAGCGATCCAGATGTGAATCCCGGTGCTACGGATCTCTGTGAGGAGGACCGTAACTGCGACGGTCTCGTGGCACCGCCACAGATGTGGTGCCGCGATGCTGATGGGGACAGCTACGGGAATCCCTACGACTTCGTCGAGGATTGCTCGCAACCGCCGGGCCGAGTGGCAGATTGCAGGGACTGCAACGACAGTGATCCAGATGAGAATCCTGGTGCCACGGACCTATGTCAGGAGGACCGCAACTGCGATGGCATTGCACCGCAGCCACAGGCCTGGTACCTTGACGCCGATGGCGACGGGTTTGGCGATCGTGACGATCAAGGCATCCAAGATTGCAGTCAACCAGTTGGCCGTGTCCTGGACCACACGGACTGCAACGACAATTGCACTTCTTGCCTTCCCGGTGGGTCCGAGATCTGTGACGACGGCAAGGACAACGACTGCGATGAGCAAGTCGACAGCGCTGACAGCGATTGTATTGTGTCTGTTCAGATAGTGATCAATCCCCCGGAGGCACTGCCTGGCACGATTCCGCCGCAAATAGGTAGCATTGGTGAGGAGATTTTGATCTTTGCGCCGCCGTCTTCTGCGGGCTCGGGTTACTGCTTCGACCACTGGTCTGCCCAGGGTGTCGAAGGCCGGACGGATAATCCGCTTTCGATCGTGCTGGACAGCGATCGAACCATCACCGCACGATATGCTCTCGGCGCTTCGGACGGCGGTGTTTGCGGTACCGGCCTTTGCGCCACCGGCTCTTGCGGAGCGTTGCTGTTCACGGTGGTCGGGATGTGGCTGATGAAGAGCCGGGCGGGTCGTCGGAGGCGGAGATCGTAGCGTAGGCTGTAGATGGCAATCCCTCCCGTCAGGCCTTGAAGCGATAAGGTGCTGAGAAGACACCTGGGGCCCATCGGGCGGGCGGCCCAAGCTATGTGAACTTGGGGTCTTGATTGCTCCCGCTTGCGGACTCTACGCCGGATGCCCCGGGTTCTCCGAACCCGACGGGGCGATTGTCTCCGCCTCAGAGAGAACGGTGAACAAGACTACAGGTTGAATTGCACAGGGGTCCGCGCGCAAGGCGTTTGTCGCCGGCCCGGCGCCTCCTCCGCGCCCTCGCGGGGGTCAAGAAGGCATAGTGTTGCGCGCCGTTGCGGCAAATTGCACTTTGAAAAAAAGTGAATCAAGAAATGCCGCCCGAAATCTTGCCGCGGGCCGTTGACCTGGGAGGGGAATCTGCCTCGGCCGGGCGGCGATTAGAAGGGGGCGGCTTCGTCTTCGTCGGGGGCCAGGGTGGGGGGGCCTTGGGGGGGGAGGCCCGGATCGTAGGAGTAATCGGCGGACCGGCCGGCGTAGCCCTCGTCGTCCTGGATGAGGGCGGAAGCGGCATTGTCGAAACGAGCGAACTGAGGGTTGAAGTGCAGGGTGACCACGCCGGTCGGGCCGTTGCGCTGCTTGTCGACGATCAACTCCGCCTTGCCCTGGACTCTCTGGAACTCCTCGCTGCCCTCCTCCTGCTGCTTCTTGTCCAGATAGTATTCTTCGCGATGCAAGAGGACGACCACGTCGGCGTCTTGTTCGATGGCCCCGCTTTCCCGAAGGTCGCTCATGAGCGGCCTCTTGCTGGGCCGGCCCTCGACCTGGCGGTTGAGCTGGGCCAGGCCGACGATGGGAATCTCCAATTCCCGACCCAGGGCCTTGAGCCCCCGACTGATGGCGGAGATCTCCTGCTGGCGACTCTCCCGACCGCCGGCCTTATCGTACATCAGTTGCATGTAGTCCAGGAAGACGACCTTGATGTCGTGCAGCATCTTGAGCCGGCGGGCCTTGGCCCGCAGCTCCATGATGCTCATGCCGGGCGTGTCATCGATGAAGATGGGGCACTTCTTCATGTTTCCGGCGACCATCTCCAGGGTGGTCATCTCCCTCTTGCTGAGTTGGCCTTTTCTCAGCCGGTGCATGTCGATTTGGGCGTGGGAGCACAACATCCGCTGGGCGATCTGGTGCCGGCCCATTTCGAGGGAGAAGAAGGCGGCGGAGTTATTCTCGACGATCCCAATGTATTCCAACAGGGACAGGCCCAGGGCGGTCTTGCCCATGCCCGGTCGGCCGGCGATGACGATGAAGTCGCCTTGCTGGAGGCCGCCGAGCAGCTCGTCCAGCTCGGTGAATCCGGTGGGCAGACCGGTCATCTGCCCGGTGGAGCTGTCCAGGTGTTTGAGGGTCTCGGTCAGGACGTCCCGGATGGAGACCGCCTGCCTGGTGATGCGCTGTTCGGTGACGGCAAAGAGCTGCCTCTCGGCCTCGTCGAGGATCTCGGTGGCCTCTTCGCGTTGGTCGTAGGCGGCCTGCATGACCTGGCCGGTGGATTGGATCAGGTCGCGGAGCATGGACTTGTCGCGAACGATGCGGGCGTAATGCTCGGAGTTGGCCGCCGAGGGCACGGAGTTGACCAGGTCCAGCAGATAATCTCGTCCGCCGATTTCTTCGAGTTGGCCCCGCCGGCGAAGTTCGTCTTCCAGGACGATGATGTCGATGGGCTTGTTGACGTCGTAGAGATCAATGAGGGTTTCGAACAGCAGGCGGTGGTCGGGGCGGTAAAACCTCGTGGACTCGTCGCGGGGGATGATCTGCAGGACCAGGCCGATGCTGTCGCGGTCCAACAGCATCGAGCCCAGCAGACTCATCTCCGCTTCGAGGTCTTGGGGCGGGACGCGCCCGGTCTCGAGGGGATCAGTGTTCCGGGCCCCCGGGGTCGGCGGTTGGGCCGTCGGTGGGCGAGTCGGAGTCGGGGTCCTGGGTGCCGGCGTGGCCTTGGTCGGGCCGGGGCTGGCCGGTGGCAGTGTGGTCTGCGACATCGGTGACCTCCGCTTGGGGCTCTGCCTGCTCCAGGTCGCCGGCCATCGTCTCGGCGACCACCCAGACCTTGACGGTGGCGTTGATCTCCTCCGCCAGTTCTACACGGATCTCCAGGGTACCGACTTCCTTGATGTTGTGCGACATTTTCAATTGGTCGGGGTGGACCGAGTGGCCTTCCTCCATGAGGGCATGTGAAATCTCGCGGGGGCCCACGGAGCCGTAGAGGTGTCCCTCCGGATTGCAGGCCGAACTGATGGTCACCTCCACGCCGTTGAGCCTCTCGGACATGGACTTGAGGAAGGCATGGCGGCGTTCGCGCTCGGCGGCGGCTTTTTTCTTGTCCTCATCGATGGCCTTGAGATTGGCCTTGGTAGGCTCCAGGGCCAGATGGTGGGGCAGGAGGTAATTGCGGGCATAGCCGCTGGAAACCTCGACCAAATCGCCGCACAGGCCGAGCTTGGTAATGTCCTTTCGCAACAACAGTTTCATCTGCTGGGCTCCTATCCACAGAAGGGCATCAGGCCGATGAACCGGGCTCGTTTCAGGGCCCGGCGCGAGCTTCGCTGGTGTTTGGCGCAGTTTCCGCTGCGCTTGCGGGGGAAGTGCTTCCCTTGGTTGGTGACCAGCTTCTGCAGGACGGGGAGGTCCTTGTAGTCGATCTGGTCGGTCTTATCCCGGCAGAAGCGGCATTTGGTGACCTCGCGTGTTCGAGGCCGCCGCTTCTTGAACTTGGGTCCGGGGCGTTTCTTGGGGAATCTCATGGTCTTCTGCCTTTCTCTCGTCTCGAAATCGGTTCAGAAAGGGATGTCCTCACCGGCGGGTCCGGGGTCATCCTGAGGCGGCGGGGGCCCCTCGGGAGCGCCGGCCTGCTGGGCCGGTGCCGGTGTGTAATCGGGGCGCCCGGTCTCGCCGCGCCCGCCGCCTTGGCCGCCGCCCTGGCCGCCGCCCGGGCCGCCCAGGAACTGGAATCTCTCCGCGACCACGCGCAGCCTGCTCCGCTTGGTGCCGTCCTTGCCTTCCCACTGCTCGTACTTCAGCCGGCCCTCGACCAGGACGGAGCGGCCCTTGCTCATGTATTGATTAAAGGTCTCGGCCTGGCGTCCAAAGATCGACAGATCGACGAAACAGGTGTCTTCGCGCATTTCTCCGTCCTGCCCGCGCCATTTATGGTTGATGGCCATGCCGAACTCGCACACCGGGGTGTTGCTGGGCAGGTACGACAACTGGGGGTCGCGGGTGAGGTTTCCCGCCAGGATGACCTTGTTGAAGTTGGCCATGGTTCCGGCTCCTTAAAGCTGATGCCCCCGCCAGTTTCTTCCCGGGAGGCGGTTCGCGTGTCGGGCAGCGCCGCCCGTCCGAATCTGCACTACACGGCGGTCTTATCCGCCTCGGCTTTGGCGTTCTCATCGCCGGGGGTTGCCTTTTCGGTTTTCTCCTCTTTCCCCTCTTCTTTCGGTGGTGCCGAGGTCTTCCGGTCGGACGGAGGCCCGTCCCGTCGGTCAGAGGGTCTATCCCTGCGTGGGCGGGCATCCCAGCGGCCGCCCCATTCGTCGCCGCGGGCCGGCGTCTTGGAAGGCGGCTCGGCCCGCAAGGCCTTTTCCACGTCCTCGGTGGTCATTTCTTCCCGGCGGACCACCAGGATGCGCATGATCTTCTCACTGAGCTTCACGTCCCGCTCCAGGCCGGAGATACTCTCCGGCTCGGCCTCGAAGTAGCTGAGGGCGTAGAGGCCGCGCTTCTGACGGCCGATGGGGTAGGCGAGTTTCCGCTCCCCCCAGTCTTTGATGCCCATCAGCTTGGCATCAGCACGCTCCAGGAGGCGGTTGACCTCGGCCTCGGCGGCCGGCCAGTCGGACGCCAGGACCGGCTCCATCAAGAACATTGCCTCGTAGATTCTCACCGGTCATTCTCCTTGCACAACACCGAGATCCTCCAATAGGCGGCGCTCGCCGCCGGCTCACTCCTCGGGCTCGGATCGGTTGATCTCGTTCATGGCCACATTGATGCCTTTACTCAACCAGCACTCGACCGCATCGGCGGCCCTCAGCACCATCTCTTCACTCTGCTCCCGCTCGCTCTGGGCGAAGCGCTCCAGGACGTAGTCGGAGATCGAACCGCGATTCGGCCGGCCGATGCCGATCCGCAACCGGGAGACCTCCTCGCTGGCCAGGCGGTGCAGAATATCGCCCAGCCCTTTTTGGCCGCCCGCCGAGCCGCTGGCCCGCATGCGGAGCTTGGCCAGGGGCAGGTCGACGTCGTCGGAGACGATCAGCAAGTCCTCCGGCGGACAGCGGAAGAAGCTCACCGCGGCGACGACGCTTTGGCCGCTGAGATTCATGTAGGTCATCGGCCGGAGCATCACTACCTGCTGCTGTCCAGACACCTGGCCGGTGGCCAAGAGTCCTTGGAACTTGCTGCGCCATTCGCCGAGTTGCCATCGCTCACCCAACAGTTCCAGCACGCGGAAGCCGACGTTATGCCGCGTGGCGACGTATTGGCGGCCGGGATTGCCCAGCCCGACGATCAGTTTCATCCGCTCGTCCGGAGTCCGGGTGGCTACTTGGCAGCCTGGCCCGTCTCCTTGTCTTCTTCCTTACCCTTGGTGATGACTTCGGGCTCAGCACCCGGCGCCGCGGTGGTGGCGGCCCCGGCGGCAGCCTCCTCCTCCTCGGCGGCCTTCACCGTAGGCTCGCGGACCATGGCTACGACCGCCTCGGGGTCGCTCAGGGCGGTCAGCCCGCTCTCCAGTTTCAGGTCCTTGACGTGCAGGACCTGGTCTTTCTCGAGATCGCCAACCTCCACGCGGATCTTGTCGGGGATGTTGGTGACCAGGCACTCCACCTCGATTTCCTTGAGGCCGGCCCTCAAGACGCCGCCATCGGCCACGCCCTTGGGCGAGCCGCGAAGCTCGACCTCCACGCGCACCTTGACCCGCTCGGTCAGGTCGACGCGGGCCAGATCGAGATGGATCAGCTCGGCCCCCAGGTGATCGTACTGGGCGTCCTTGAACAGGCAGGCTTGAAGCTGTCCGCCAAGCTCCAGGTTGACCACGTGGGCGCCGTGATCCAGGAGTTTAGTGACATCGTGAGAGTCGAGGGTCACCGGGACGGGATCGATCTTGTGACCGTAGACAATGGCGGGCAGCTTACCGGTGCGCCGGAGGCGTGCCGCGGCTCTGGTTCCCGCTACTTTCCGTTGGTCCACTTTGAGGGTGGGTATCTCCATCAGTTCTTCCTCAGGATCTGTCAAACAAACTGCTTACCGATTGATGCTTGTGTATTCGGGCGATGGCCTCGCCCAGGATATCGGCCACACTCAGCACGACGAGATTGGGCAGTGCCTTGCGGGCCTCGTTGGTGATCGGGATGGTGTCGGTGACCACGATCTCGGCAAACGGCGCCGCGGCCAGTCTCTCCAAAGCAGGGCCGGCAAAGACGGCGTGGGTGGCGGCGGCCCGAATGCTGAGGGCCCCGCGGTCATTGACGACCTGGGCGGCCTCGCAGACCGTGCCGGCGGTGGCGATCATGTCGTCGATCATCAGCACGTCCCGTCCTTCGACGTCGCCGATGATGTTATACATCACGGCGGTGCTTCCGCTGGTGCGCCGCTTGTCGATGACGGCCAGGTCGCAGCCCATCCTCTCGGCGTATCCCCGGGCCCGCTTGACGTTGCCCACGTCGGGGCTGACCAGGGTCAGGTTGCTAAAGTCCAGCTTCTCGAAGTGGTGAAGGAAGGCCGGGGCCGCTTGCAGGTGGTCCACCGGAATGTCGAAGAAACCTTGAATCTGGGGGGCGTGCAGATCCATGGTCAGTACCCGGTCGGCACCGGCGGCCCGGATCAGGTTGCTGACCAGCTTGGCGGTGATCGGGGTGCGTCCTTCGTCCTTGCGGTCCTGCCGGGCATATCCGAAGTAGGGGGTCACGGCGACGATGCGCCTGGCCGACGCCCGGTGCAGGCAGTCCAAAAAGACCAGCAACTCCATCAGACTTTCGTTGACCGGCCGACAGGTGGGCTGCACCACGAACACGTCGCGCCCGCGAACGTCGTCGTGCAGCTTGACGAACAGCTCCCCGTCGGGAAAGGTCTCGGCCAGAACGCGGCCGGGCCGAATCTCCAAATAGTTGCAGATGGCATCGGCCAGCGCGGGGTTCGAGCGGCCGCTGATCACCTTCAACTCTTCGGTTGGCAAAAACATGGCACGTTCCTCAAGAACACCCGGTCCGCACGGGAGGCCGTCGAACAACTTGCCCTTCCGGCTTCTCGCCGGGGTTGTTCGGTCGGCGCCCGGGCCCGGCGGTGTCCAGGGCACTCAACGCTCCGGGGCCGGCAACGGTCCCATCCTCCACCAGGGCGCCGTCGGCCAGGTATGAGAACGGGCCCACGGTGCAGGCCGCCCCGATCTTGGCGTTGCCTTCCACATAGGTGAACGGCTTGATCACCGTTTGGGGGCCGATCCGGGCCCGAGCATCGATCCAGGTATTGCGGGGATCGATGATGGTCACCCCCTTGGCCATCCAATCCTGCTGAATCCGTCGCTGCATGAGCCCGGCGACCAGGGCCAACTCGGCGGGCGAGTTGATGCCCGTCGCATCGTCGGCCGGGACGGAGGTCGCCGCCCGGACCGGTCGGCCGCGCCGGCCAATGACGGCCAGCACGTCGGTCAGGTACAGCTCGCCTTTGGCGTTGTCCGCCTTGATCTCGGGCAGGGCGTTGAACAGGGCCCGGGCGTCGAAGCAGTAGTAGCTGGGGTTGACCTCCTTGATTTCCAGTTGCTCGGGGCTGCAATCCCGATGCTCGACGATGCCCTGGAACCGGCCCTGGGCATCGCGGATGATCCGCCCGTAGCCCGTCGGATCATCCAGGACCGTCGTGGCGATCGACGCCTCCGAGGCGGAGGCCCGATGTCCCTCTAACAGGGTCCGCAAGGTCTGCGATCTGATCATGGGCATGTCGCCGGCAATGACGATCACGTCACCGATGAAACCCTGAAAGGCCTCGGCACAGGTGGCCACGGCATGGCCGGTGCCGTTCTGCTCGATCTGCTCGACGAAACGAATGCCGGGCTCGGTCGAGAAGGCCTTGGTGACGGCCTCCTTTCCGAAACCCACAACCACGTGCCGGGCGGAGATGCCCGCCCCCCGGCAGGCGTCGAGAACATAGGCCAGCATCGGCCTCCCGCAAATATCGTGCATTACTTTGGGGAGGTCGGTCCGCATCCGCGTGGACTTGCCGGCGGCCAGAATGATGGCCGCCACCTCGCGGGCCGAGCCGCCGGGCTGGTTCGGTTGTGGGCCGGTCTTTCCGTCAGTCATGGCGACCTCGATTCGCCGATCAAAGTACTACCCGGCGAGGATTCGAACCTCGACTAGCAGGACCAAAACCTGCGGTGCTACCATTACACTACCGGGTAGTGAAGTAGCAAAAACTAGCTTATGCCTCTGCCGCTGCTGACGTACACGACCCCGGGCTGATCCGCCGATTAGGGCGCCCGAGGCCAGATTGGACGCGGCTGCGATTGGGTCTTCCCCGAGGCTAGAGCACCCGGCCGCGTGCTGGATGCCCTCCGACCGCCGCCGCCAAATCAGACGACATCGGCCAGCCCGAGGGGGAGGACGGCAATTCATCACTGGCTTCCGATCCCCTTGGAGAGCGAAAGCCTAGCCCCGCGGCCGCTCGGTGTCAACACCCGCCTTATGAGGGGCCGGCGAGAGAAGGTAGCTCGCGAACCGCCGCGAGACTCAGAAGCTGCCCCCCCCGACCTCGCCTTCTCGACTGCTCCGTCAGCCGAGAGTCCGCGGTCTCGGTACGTCCAGGCCGCAACAGGGGATAGTCCGAACCCGAGGAGGCCTGATCGCTCCACCTCTCGTGAGAGGTCCGAGAACACCGGGCCTGGGAGCGCCTGGCCAACAATCGAGCGGTTGCTCTGATTTTGCGGTTGCCGCGCCGCCGGCGGTATTGGATATCACATCTGTAGGCTTGCCCGGCCCGACGTGCGGAGGCGGGCGAACGCTGAGCCACAGATTTGGAAATATGGACATGAGCCAAGTCAGCCTCGGTCCGCGCCGTTCTCGATTCGTCTCACCCGGAATGTGCTTGGTGGCGGTCGCCTCCCTGTTACATTGCGGGGCCCCCGGCACTGACCCCAACAGCCTGCTCTCCGGCGTCTTCGGGAACCAGGCGGGCAGCATATTCAGCGCCGATCTGCAGGCCCTTCAGGCCCTGCCCGACCGCGACGGCGACGGCATCCCCGATCTGTTCGACGCCTACCCGGACAATGCCGATCACGATGCCGACGGCATCCTCGACGGTTATGACACCGACCTGGACAACGACGGGGTCCCCAACTGGCTGGATCCCGACCAGCTCAGCGGCGACAGCGACGGCGACGGAATTCCGGACCTCCTGGATACCGACCCGTTGAAGGCCGACGCCAACAACAACGGCATCCCCGACGGCCAGGAAACGGACTCCGACGGAGACG
>CAZFMS010000034.1:0-20972 GCA_964520125.1 uncultured Planctomycetaceae bacterium | reverse complement strand
GGGGGCGGTGGCCCGCCGCTGGGCATCCACATTCGCCCGGTCCATTCCGGTCGGCGGGTGCGACCGCTGGGCCCGCTCCAACATCTGTCGCGACGGCAAGGGCAAGTTGGGAATGTCGTACCTCACCCACTGCAAGCACAGGCCCCGGGCCGGCGCGGTCGGGCCGGCGGCCTGACGATCCTGGGCATCCAGGATGGTCTGGGCCTGTTCGGCGGGCCAATGCCCGCGACCGATCTCACACAGGGTTCCCGCCATGTTGCGGACCTGCTTGTAAAGGAAGCCGGTCCCCTCAATGTCCAGGCGGACCTCCCGACCCTCCCGATAGATCTCGATCCGGTTGATGGTCCGGACATTGGTCTCTCGATCGTTGCCGGCCGAGGCGAAGGAGCTGAAGTCGTGGGTGCCGACCCAGCAATCCGCGGCTTGTCGCATGGCCTCGAGGTCCAGGTCCTGCCAGTAATGATAGACGTGCCGCTGCTGCATTTGTTCGCAGGGGCGGCCCACGGCGTTATAGACCCGATAACGATATAGCTTCGAGATTGCCGACCAGGTGGCGTGAAAGGACAGCGGCACCTCGGCAAAGTGGATCAGGGTCAGGTCCTTGGGCAGCCGCGAGCCGGTGCTGCGAAAGATGGCCACGTTCTGGGCGGTGCTGGTGGTGTAGAAGTTGGCCACGTATCCGGCGGCGTGGACGCCGGCGTCGGTACGGCCGCAGCCGATGACCACTACCTGATGGCGAAGCACCCGCCGGAGGGCCTGCTCCAGGCATTCCTGGACGGTTCGCACTCCGACCTGGAGTTGCCAACCGTGGAAGTCGGTACCGTCATAGGCCAACACCAGCTTGAGGTTCCGCATCGTCACGCGGCAATCGTAGGCCCGCGCCCGCGGCCCGGCAACCGTGGAGGTCCGCGCGGCTGCTCATTGGTGACGGCTCATGCTGAATGGAGGAGTTCTGGCGGGCTCGGTGACCCCGCCGCCGGGAGATGGTGGCATCATCGGCTCCGACGCCGGAGCCGGTCCGATCAAGCCCGGTCGCCCGAGGGAGCTGATGGGGCGTGGTCTGCTTCCGGGGAGGAGGACTCCGGTTCGGCCGCCCGAGCGTTGCCGGTCTCGGTCTCGGGCACACCGATGTAGGCTCGCTGGGTCCGTTGTCGGGTCTTACTGCGCGATCTCCGCCGCCGGTCGGGGATATCGGGGAGCGAGGCGGGATCGAGCTGCCAGTGGGCGGCGACCTGGTTCTGTCCGGTCTGTTTGGCTACGTACAGGGCGGTATCGGCCTGGAGCATGAACTGATCGGCGTCGAAATCGTCCACCTCTCCGCCGAAGGCCGCCAAGCCGAAACCCGCGCTAAACTGCTTGGGGTTCTTTGCCGCATCGAAGACTATCGATGCGAAGGTCAGGTGAATTCGCTCGCACAACTGGAGCCCGCGTTCCTTGGTAGAGTTGGTCAGGAGCATGCCGAAATCGTCTGCCCCGATTCGACCGGCCTGGCAGTTGGAAGATACCAGCCGCAGCAGCAAGCGGGCAAAGGTGAGGATCAGTTCGTCGCCCAGCTCATGGCCGAAATGGTCATTGACCTCGGCCAGGCCGTCGATGTCGGCGAGAACCAAGATGCTCTCGCTGGATGTCCGGTAGGACTCGGCGATCGCTTCTTCGACATCACGTACGAAACGCCGCCGGTTGTGAAGCCCGGTGGGCTGGTCCTCCGTGGCGATGCGATGATAGGCCTCTCGGATGGCCTGTTCGCGGAGGACGACCCGGAGTCGGGCCAGCAGATCCACCCGGCTGATGGGCTTGCCGATGAAGTCGCTGGCCCCGGCGTCGAAGCAGCGGCTGATGATCTCGTCGGTTCGCTCGGCGGCGGTCACGAAGACAACCGGGATGTCCGCAGTTAGCGGACGGGACTTCAGTTCCTTGCAGACCGCGCAGCCGTCCATGCCCGGCACTCGCAGGTCCAGGATGATAATGTTCGGGCGGTATTTCTCGGCGATGGTGATGCCCATGGACCCTTCGAAGGCCGAGATCGCCCGATAGCCGGCGGTCCGCAATAGCTCGTCGAGGAATCTGACCATTGCCGGATCGTCGTCGATCACCAATACGAGAGGCCGCTCATCACCCTGAAGCTGGCGCAAGTGGTCTTCCATGCTACTGGCCTCGGTCTGATTCTCTCGACGCGCAGCCTCCACCGCACGGCCTGCTTGCTGCGGAGGCCCCGCACGGCGCCCACGGTCACCATTCACTATCGGGTCGCCCGATGGCCGGGCGAAGAAAAATAGGCCAGTCCGAACCGTTGCCCTACATGTACCTGGTCTGCTGAGCCCGACTCGGACCAAGAGGCAGGAGCCTGCAATTCTGACTCAGGTCGGATTGGGCAGCACCGGCCAACCAGGTGGCGACTGCAGGTACGGAGCCATAACTCCCATGCCGACAAGGAGTTGTGTCCAGGTTCGCCCAAGTCCGCTCCCACAACATCACCGTTGTGGAGGATGCCCACGGGGCTATAATGGCTGGATGGAGCGAGATATCGCCCGCATACTGATTCCCAGGAGTCGCATCCGGCAGCGGATCTCAGAATTGGCCCGAGAGATCAGCCGGACCTACGGCGAAGATTCCCAAGGGCTGATCATTGTGCCGGTCCTGGCAGGTTCGATCATCTTCCTGGCCGACCTGATCCGGGACCTGCCTTTCAAGATGAAGATCGGCCTGATGACCATCAGTCGCTATCGTGGGGCGGCCACCACTGGGGGGGAGACCCAGCTCCTGCAAGACCTCACTATAGACATTACGAACCGCCATGTCCTGGTGGTGGACGACATCTTGGATACCGGCAACACTCTGCGGACGGTCAAGAGTCAGCTCCTGCAGCGCAAACCTGCCAGCCTGCGGATTTGCGTTCTCCTGCGAAAGACTGCCAAAGCTCCGAACGACATCATCCCCGATTTCGTTGGATTCGACATCGATGATGTTTTTGTCGTCGGCTATGGCCTGGACTATGACGACAACTATCGGAACTGGCCGGACATCGGGGTTCTCCGTCCGGAGCTATACGAATGAGGACGGTCATGGAGCTTGATCTGGTGGAGCAAGAGTCCTTCATCACCGAGGCCCCCAGGCCCTCGGCGGCCCGCCGCGGCGGCCGATTCCCGAACTGTCCAGCATCCCGCCGGTGGTCTCTCGGCCATCCTCAACAAGCGCCTACCCCCCCACCGCTTCATGACCGGCCGGCCCTCTGTGCCGACCGCCCCTCTGGTGGAGCCGTCGGTCTGGTGGTTCCCGACATCGTACCCGCCCACCTCCTGGGAGGCGACGAGGTTGTCCACTTCGCGATCAAGCCCTCGCCCTGGTTTGTAGTCCTGGTGTCCCTGAGATGGTTGGGACTGGGGATCCTGCTGATCCTGGCGGCGAGCACGGATGTGGTCTCGCCGCAATACCGATGGCTCTTTTATCAGTCGGGCTTGGTCGTCGCCGGGGCCCGCTTGGGCTGGGCCATGCTGGAATGGGTTTCCCGCCTGTACGTCCTGACCAACCGGCGGGTGATGCGCATCCGCGGAGTGTTCAACGTCGACCTGTTTGAATGTACGCTGGAACGCATTCAGAATACGGTCACCTCCCTGCCGCTGACCGAGCGAGTCCTCCGGGTGGGCACGATCTCCTTTCACACCGCAGGCGGATCCGGCGGGGCGGCCTCCTGGCGGATCATCTCCCGGCCGCTGGAGATCCACGAGCAAGTCCGCGAGGCCATCAGTCGGGCTCAACACAGGCAAAACAATGGACTCTAATACTCCTGCATCATCGGTAATAGGTCATGGCCCGCGTCGGCCGTCGATCGTTCTGGGGATCCTGGTCGGCTGCCTGGCCGGGTGGGCGTCGGCGGACGAGCCGGCCGACGCACCGCCGAAAGCCAGCGCCAAGCAAATCAAGCAACTGGGGCAGTTGGAAGAGACCGCCGAGAAACTGGGTTCCTGGGAGAACCAATACCAGTTCCTCGAGGATGCCACGGACAACATCTTCCGCCAGCAGGGCTGGGATTCGGAGGCCGATCAGTACGCCCGCAACCTGGTGCGCGACGTGGGCCGGATATCGCCTTTCAAGCCCCATGAGCGGTCCAAGGTGTTCATGGACAACCTCCAAGTCCGCTACGGGCTCACCCACGATCAGCGAACTCTGGTCTACAACAACATGCAGCAGGAGACCATAAAGGTGACCATGAAGCACCTCAAGAGTTCCCTGCCGATCGCCTTGGAGATCATCCGAACCCGAACCAGCCAGGAGCCCTTTTCCGCCGAGCAAGTCCAGCGTTGGTCCCGAGTGATGAAGCCGCTGATGGACGACTCCCTCAGCTCGCTCCAAAGCGTCGTCGAGCGCTTGGGCAAGACCATGACCCGGGAGCAGCGAGCCCGCCTGGACGTAGACATGAAGGCCCTGCTGAGGCGCCACCACGACGTGGAGAAGATGGTCGCCGAATGGCAGGCCGGCAATTGGAACCCGACCCACTGGGGGCTGCAGAACGACCCCGTGCACGCCGGGGCCATGGCCGATTACCTGGCCGCCGAGGCGGAGAAGAACGCCCGGGTCGAGGAGGCCCGGCTCAAGAAGGGCCTGGACGAGGACAAGATCGCCACCGACGAGTCAACCTGGGACCTGTACGTCAGGCGGTTTTGCAGCAAGTACGAGTGCACCGATGCCCAACGGACCCAGGCGGACAGCATACTGAAGAGTTCCAAGAAAGTGGCCTTCAATCACCGCAATGCCCGTCGGCTTCTCATAGAGAAATACGAGCGCGTGAGCAAGACCGCCGAGAGCGCCGAGGAGCGCGCGGTGGGCGCCACCCTGCTCAAAGGCCAGCTCGCCCGAATCGGCCTCATCTTCGAGAGAATGAAGAACCGCCTGCACCTGCAGGTCCTGACCACCGAGCAGCGAATGAAGTTTGCCGCCCAGCCCCCGGCCAAGTCTTCCACCGACGCTGCGGTGGTCTCGGCACCGTCAGGATCGTCCAAAGGTCAGGCCTCGCCGAACAAGTGAACCTCTTGGCGGCAAACGCCACCTCACCCGCTCATCACCCGCTCTCATCCGGGCCGCAGCCTGGCTTGCTACTCGATCCCCTCTCGCTCCACGCCGCCCGGCCCTCAGTACTTACATACTCCGCCTCCGGGCGATCCTCCTCGGCGCCGGCCCCACCCAGGCGGCGCAACCTGGCCACTTCATCGCGGGCCAGCCAATGCCGCCAGCCGTCGGTGCGTCTCCGCCCCAGGCGTAGTAACTCTTCGTAGGCAACATCGGCAGCCAGCTCGGCAATCACCTGGATACGAAACCTCTCCTCGCAGCGCGTGATTCGGCCCAGGGAACAGCCCAGGGTGGCGGCCAAGCGCCGGATCGGCGTGCGTGCTCCGGGCTCCGGAACGGTCCACCGCTCTCGCGAGCACCTGTCCACCAACTCGGAGAAGTCGGCGGCACAACGCGGCGACTGCTTCAACCGCGAGACCGCCTGTGAGGCCGCCCGATCGTAGCGTTCGCGAACCAGATCTCCGATGGTGGTCCCATCCCACCGCCGGCCAAATCCCTCGGCGTATAGATGGCGAGCCCAATTCTGGCTCGGTGTCTTGCGTGGGTCGCTCATGCGCACCACCCGGGGGAGCGGTTCCGGACGGTGCCGATCGGCCGTATGGTGGTCGCGGCGTTGCTTTCTGCGGCGTTGGGTGATGAAGGGGACGCGGATCAGGCTGTGGTGCTCATGGGCGAATCGGCTCATGGCGTAATGAATCCGGGCCATGGCGAAGGTGGCGAATGCCCCATGGCGGGCCGGGTCGTGGGAGCGCACGGCTTCGACCAACGCCAGACAACCCTCCTGAACCAGCTCGCCGGGCTCCCGTCCAGGCTCACGCACACTGGCCAGCTCCCGGCAGCGCCGCAGGGTCAGGTGCACCAGAGGGATGTTCTGCTCCACGAACCGCCGCTGCCGGGTGCTCATGGCCCCCAGCCTTATGGACTTCTCCGTGTCTTGCCGTTTGCCCATGAGAGGTAGGTTGCCGGGGTCTCCGGGGAACTGCGTGGCCACATGCAACTATACCTAACATATACCGAACTCTGTCCTAAGTCAAGTGCTTTCCCGCTGGGATGTTGAACTGCCGGGCTCCAGGCCTTCCAGGAGGCGCTGGGCCTCGGCGATCGGCAGGAGTGCGGCCCGGATGGCTGAACTCGTCACGCTATGCAGGTTGACCGATTCCTCGATGCGGAAGGGTCCTACCGCGGTCCTGGTCAGGGCCTGGCAGCAGGCCCCACAGCCCAGCCGGCTGCCCAGGTCCCGGGCCAGACCCCGAATGTAGGTCCCCCGGCCACAACGCACCGCCAGATCAAGCAATGGCCATTGATAATCGAGGGTTTTCAACTCGTGGATTTGCACGCGTTTGGCCTTTCGGGGTGCGGCCCGGCCTTCACGGGCCAGGCGGTAGCTCGGTATTCCTCCGATCTTGACCGCGCTGTAGGCGGGCGGCACCTGGTCGATCTCACCCAGGAATTCTCCCAGGACCCGCTCGATCTCATCACCAGACGGGGGCCGGGCACCAGGGACGGGCTCGAAGGGCTGTTCAGTGTCGTAGGTCTGATTGGTGACCCCGAGGTGCAGGGTGGTCCTATAACTCTTGGGCAACGCCATCAGCCGCTCCACCAACTTGGTGGCTCGTCCCACGCAGGCGATCACCACCCCGTCAGCAAACGGGTCCAACGTTCCGGCGTGGCCCACTTTGCGAATCCCCAGGATCGGTCTGAGTCGATATACATACTTGGCGGTGCTCTGGCCCACCGGTTTGTCGAGGTTCAACAGCCCGGCGACGGGATCGGCGGTGGCATCGGTCATGTTCGTTCGCTCCCTGGGTCGGCGTGGGGCCGAGTTGCAGATACCGGCGGGTTGCCGCCCAACCATCGCGGGCAATAACCGTATAATATCATGGATGGCCAACATGCAGAATCACGTAATCATCGCGGGTTTCGGCGTCGGCGGGCGTTTCATCGCCGAGTATCTTAAGGACAAGCAGATCCCCTTCCTGATCGTGGAGATGAACGCCGAGACGTGTGCCGCCCAGAGGGCCTTGGGGCTGCAGATCATTCAGGGCGATATCGCCGACGAAGATGTCCTTCGCCGGGCCGGCGTGGAAACGGCCTCGGTCCTGGCCCTGGCGGTTCCCAACGAAGATGCCGCCCTGCAGGCCACCGAGACCGCTAACGCCATCCGCCCGGAGATTCACATCATCGCCAGCACGCGCTATACCTCCACCGGCTTGCAGGCCCTGCAGAAAGGGGCGGACGAGGTGATCGTCGCCGAGCAGGCCGTCGCCCAGGAATTCTACCGCCGCATCGCCGAGTTCATGTCCGCCAGATCCACCTCACCCACCAGCTAGTGTTCGGCCATGGTTGACTTGGCGGGTTTAGTCACCAGACCAGCGCAAGCCTGGGGTGTTCGACATGGACCGGGCCGAGGACGGCCCGGCTCACTGGGATCCTCGAACCAGCAACGACGGAGCAGTGGTTCCGGCCAGCCAAGTCAACGAGGTTCTCGGCCGCGTTCCATCGATTTGACCACCCCGGCGGACGACGATAGTCTCCTCCTGGAGGCCCAATCGCCATACCGTTGAGGTACCGAGTTTGGCGATCTTCTCCCGCCGGCACTGCGCCGGGCCCGGCCCCGAGCGAGCGACATCACCATGAGTGAATTCAACAACAACCTCTGGGCACCGTGGCGGATGGAGTACATCCGCTCATTGGCCGAGGAGAGCAAAGAAGGTTGCTTCCTGTGCAACTATGGCCAGGCCCCGGATCAGGACGCCACCCACCACGTGCTGTGGCGCACCGAGCACTGCTTGGTGGTCATGAACCGCTTTCCCTACACCAACGGGCATCTGCTGGTCTCGCCCTTCGGCCACCAGGAGGATCTCACCGACCTGACCGATGACCAGTTCGCCGATATCTGGCTCCAGACGCGCGACGCCAAGACGGTCCTCGATCAGGCCATGCACCCCAACGGCTTCAACATCGGTATCAACTTCGGCCTGTGCGCCGGGGCCGGCCTGCCCGGACACGTCCACGTGCACATCGTCCCCCGCTGGAACGGAGACACGAATTTCATGCCCGTCCTGGGAGACGTGCGGGTGGTCCCCGAAGCATTGGATCAGATGTACCAGCGGCTCCGCGATGTCTCCGCCGAGGCAGGCATTCCCCGCCGCCGGAGCGGACCGTCGCCGTGACCAAGCCCGACGCCCAACCCGCCAGGCCCAATCAGCAATCCTCGATCGGCAATCTGCAATCCGATCTCGCTCCCTGTGCGGTGGCGGATCAGGCCTCCCGCGGCCGGCTACATTCCGAGGCGTTGCCCTCCGACGTCTCTCCCTTCGAGCATGACCGGCGGCGGATCCTGCAATGCACCGCCTTTAGACGCCTGATGCACAAGACTCAGGTCTTCGTGACCGATGCCGGCGATCATTTTCGCACCCGGCTCACTCACACCCTGGAGGTCGGCCTTCAGGCCCAACGCCTGGCCCGGTTGCTGAGGCTCAACCATCACCTGGCCCAGACCGTCGCCCTGGCCCATGATCTCGGGCACGCCCCCTTCGGGCACGCCGGCGAAGTCAGCCTGGCCGCCCTGATGAAGGACCACGGCGGCTTCGAGCACAATCGGCAATCACTGCGGGTGGTGGACTTCCTGGAGCACCCCTACCCCGCCTTCCGCGGCCTGAACCTGACCTTCGAGGCCCGGGAGTCGATCATCAAACACCAGACCACCTACGATCGGCCCGACGCCTGCGGCCGGCTCGACCAACCGGCCCGGCCCCTGCTCGAGGCCGGCCCGATGCCGCCGCTGGAGGGGCAGGTAGTCAACTTCGCCGACACCATCGCCTATACGCTGCATGACATCGAAGACGCCCTGGTCGAGTGCGGTCTGACGGAAGATGCTCTTGACCGCTGTGCAGTGTGGCGCCGGGCAGCCGAACCGATCAGAAGGCAATACCCCGATAAGCCTCTGCACGCCATCCGACGGCCGATCCTGGACAGCCTGGCCGGCCACCTGGTCGAGGACGCCGCCGCCGAGAGCCGCCGCCGCATCCAGGCCGCCGGCGTGGCCAGCCCCGACGACGTCCGCAGACAGGCCTCCGAACTGGTGGGACAGTCCGACGAACTCGCGGCGGGGACGGCCGAACTACAGGACCTCCTGGCAGAATGGGTCTATGGAAACCCTCGGGTGGTGAGCATGGATAGCGAGGCCCGTCGGACGATCGATCAACTCTTCGGGGCCTACCTGGCCAGGCCGGACCGTTTGCCGCAGCGCTTTGCCGCCCGGATCCCGGACCAGGGTCCCCATCGGGCGATCTGCGACTACGTCGCCGGGATGACCGACCGGTTCTGCCGCCAGGAGCACGCCCGCCTGTGCAGCTCGTCGTCATCCGGTTGAGCGCGTTACCAGCAATCGTGAAATGGTATAGACGGCGTCCCTTTGCAGGGCTGTGTAGAGCAATTCACGTTTCACTGCAGCGTCGCCCCTGGTGGGCGGCGCCGCCCTACGTAACGTTCAGCGGCGCCGGGGACAAGCCCCGACGCTACACCTATTCGTGAAATGCTCTGGCAGTACAGCGCAGAGTAAGGGGCCACTCCGCTCGAGAGCCCCCGAGCTTGCTCAGGGGGGCACGCTCCCGCGTGTTGCAGGGGCACCCCCTCGACCAAAGTCGGGGGCTCTTGGGGCGCTGTCGGCGTGACCTTGCGCTGTACTGCTAGGAGCTGGGGGCTAATTCCAGGATGTTGGCCAGGTCATCCTCGGCGCTGGTTCCGATCGGTTTGAGGTCGAACTTCTCCTGGAGGACCTTCATCACGTTCGGGGTAACGAAGGCCGGTAGGGCCGGTCCCAGGCGTATGCCCTTGACCCCGAGCGAAAAGAGGGTCAGCAGCACGGCAACGGCCTTCTGCTCGAACCAGGAGAGGACGATGCTGAGGGGCAGTTCGTTGATCCCGCAGCCGAAGGCGTCGGCCAGGGCCACGGCCACTCTGATCGCCCCGTAGGAGTCGTTGCACTGGCCCATGTCCAGCAGACGCGGGATGCCGCCGATCTCGCCGTAGTCGTGGTCGCGGATGCGATACTTGCCGCAGCCGAGCGTGAGAATGATCGTGTCTTTGGGGGCCTTGGTGGCCAGGTCGTAGAAGTAGTTTCGGCCCGGCTCGGCGCCGTCGCATCCGCCGATGAGGAAGAAGTGGCGGATGTCTCCGCCCTTGACCGCGGCCACCACCTTGTCGGCCAGGGAGAGGATGACGCTGTGGTGGTACCCGATGGTTGATTCGCGGGTCTTCATTTCCGTCAGCGGATCGCAGGACTTGGCCCGGGCGATGACCTCGCTGAAGTCGTTGGTCTTCAGCCGCTTGGCCCCCGGCACCGCAGTGACCCGGGTGGTGAAGAAGCGGTCCAGATAGGTATTGGTGTCGCGCGGGATCAGCACGCAATTGGTGGTCGCCAGGACGGGTCCGCAGAAGTCCTCGAACTCGGTTCTCTGCTTCTGCCAGGCCCCCCCGAAGTGGCCGGCCAGATTGGGATGGTCGCGCAGCTTGGGGTACATGTGGGCGGGAAGCATCTCGCCGTGGGTATAGACGTTGATATCGGTGCCGGCCACCTGGTCGAGCAGGTCCTTGAGGTCGACCATGTCGTGCCCGGTGATCAGGATCCCGGGTCCGGGCTTGGTCCCCTCATACACCGTGGTCGGCGACGGGCTGCCCAGCACGCTGCAATGTCCGGTGTCCAGCATCTCCATGGCCCGCAGGTTTTGGCGCCCACACTCGAGGACCAACTCGAAGAGGCTGTCCATGTCGAAGTTGACGTTGGTCACCGTGGAGAATAGGGCCTCCTCGACGAAGGCGTCCACCTCCTCGTCGACCTGCCCCAGCCTGCGGGCATGGTGGGCATAGGAGGCCATGCCTTTCAAGCCGTACAGCAGGATCTGCTGGAGAGACTCGACGTCCTCGTTCTTACCACACACCCCGACCTGGTCGGTGCACGCGGTACCGCGATAGGTCTGCTCACACTGGTTGCAAAACACGGGCATTCACTCCTTTATCTTGCGCTATGACGCATTGCAGGGCATCTCCGCGCCGGCTGGTCGGACCAACCGGCGATCAATACCCGCGCAGGGCGTCTGATTACTTGGTAACTTCCTGCTGCTCCAATCCGGCCATGATCCGCAATTCCGCGGCCAAGGCTACATACCGCTCATGGGTGCCCGGCGGCAAGTCGCCGTCCTGGGCACGCTGAAACGCTTTCACCAGCGACTCCCGGTCCTCCGTGGTCAGGTGATAATCCCCCGCGGGAAAGAGAACCGTGTTCTCCTTGTTGATGTGCTCACGGAGCAAGGCCACATAGGCCGAGGCTTCTCGACGAACGGTCCGGCGGGCCTCCCCCTCTCCCGGCGCGGTCAACTTCAAGGCTTGCCTTACTGCCGCGACGTGAGCCCGGGCCTGATCATGCTCTTTCAACATGCAGCCGATGGGCCCGCCCTGGCGGGGCACGCCTCGGGCCTCCAACATGGGGAAGAGATGGTCCTCTTCCTTCGCATGATGACACTTGTCGGCGAAGGTTGGGAAGAAATCAAAGGCCTTCTCGAAGAACTCCTGCGGGAACTCATCTCCGCCACGTACCAGCACCGCCTCGACGGCATCCAGGACCGAGCAGATGACCTCATGCTCTTCTACTAGTATCTGACTTGGCTTGGAGTATTCCATGCTCCGAACTCCCTTAGCTAAGACTACTTGTCCGGCCGAGGCTGAGCCCCCGTCCGTCGGTCGCCGTAGAACAGTAGCCCGACCGGCCGGCGGAGTCCTTGACCACGGTCAAGGGTCGCCGGGTTTTTGTTTTTCTCGAGCGCGGGCACCTCCGACAACCTCATCCGGCAGCATCCGGGTGGCGGCACCGGGACACGAGCGGCCACATGTTGTTGGGGGTGAGTTCGCAGGCCCCCGCCTATGCCGCATTTCCGCGACCACCTGCTGATGGCCGGATTGGGCCCCAAGTCCATCAGATAGGCCTCTAAGCTAAGCATTGACAATTAGTTAGCAGTACCTCGCAAGCAAGGGGCCGCTCCTCTATAGCCCCCCGAGCTTGGTCGGGGGCTCTCGGGACGCTGTTGGCGTGACCCTGCGTGGTACTCTCGGGCGGTTATCCGGCATCGCCGGCTTCCAGCAGTCCATCTTCCAGGGACGCAACATCCGGAATATCGACTCGCCGACCTGAGGACCGGATCAGGCCGCGGCCTTCCAGGTCTGCCAGGGCCAGGGACAGCGTTTCCGGGGCCATGCCCAACTGGGAGGCCACTTCCTTCTTGGGCAGCCGCAGCTCGAGGCGGCAGGCCCCGGTGCCGCTGGAACCTCGCCGGGCCTCTCGCAGCAAGTAGTTGGCCAGCTTGGCCCGGGCGTTGAGGAAGGTCTCGTTCTCCAGCTCATCCAGCAGCCGGTGCAGCCACTTGCTGAGGGACTCGAACAACCGCGGGGCGAAGTCCGGCTGCTGTTTCAGCAGCCGCAGGAACGGCTCGCGCCTCACGAGTATCAGCCGGCAATCCTCGACGGCAGAGGCGAATGCCGGGTACACCACCGGGCCGAACATGGCCGCCTCGGCGAAGGATTGGGGCGGCCGGACCACGTGCAGGATCCGCTCGCGGCCGTCGGGGCCGATCTTGTACAGCCGAACGCTGCCGGCGACGACGACATAGAAACCTTCGCAGGCTTGCCCCTCGCGAAAGACCAGGTCGCCGGCCCGGACGTTCACCACCCGCGAGCCCTTGGCGACCTGGCTCACCTCTTCGAGCGCCAAGCCGGCAAACAAGGGACACCTTCCAAGCTGGGCGGCAGGTTCAGGCATGGCCAGGATGATAGATGGCCTGTCCGAAGATGTCACCTCCAGAGGGCATGTCGATATCGCGGCGCGGCCCCTGGCGGGCTGCCGGGGTGCTTCTCGAACGGCTGGGCGAAATGGACACAGCCTGGTGGTAGTGCTTTGGTGGGGACTGCATCTTGACGGGCGCGGCTCTGATCATTTGCTGATGTGGGGATGAATTCATGATGGTCGGGGCGCTGATCGGTTGTTGCTGCGGGCACCGCTTCCTGACGGGCGCGGCTCTGATCATTTGTGGATGCGGGGACGAATTCCTGATGGTCGGGGATCTGATCGTTTGGTTATGCGGGTACCGCTTCCTGACCGGCGCGGCTCTGATTGGGGGAGGGTGGGAGTCGGTCGCGGGGCGGCAATCCAACCTCTGCTGGGCAGAGGCTGGGGCACGTGCTCAAAGGTGAATGGCCCTAATCCGTCAGCTGGGTGGTGGCACAGGGCCCCGCTTGGCACAGGGTGCCCACCCCTTGCGGTTGGCCCTCTTGAGCCAGGCAGTCCTCGGGGAACAAGTCGCTGCAACTGTCGAAGTCATAGCAGCAGGCCTGCAGTTCGCACTCATCGGGCACCCCGCTCTGGTTGACATCGTCGCTGGTCCCGTCGGCGATGTCGCACTCGTCGGGAACGCCATTCTCATTGCAGTCGCTGCTGTGGCACTCGATGATGATCGTCAGGGTGGTCGTGGAGACCCCGGGGGGATCGAAATCGTCGGTCGCGGTGAACTCCAGCAGGTAGGTCCCTGCGGCAGCGCACCCCGGGCTCCAGTCCAGATCGACGCCGGCCACGTTGCCGGGCGTGTTGACCACGACCAGGCCGGCCGCCTCGGCCCCGTCAAGATCGGCGATCGACACGGTAGTGGTCTGGCCGGGTTCGGGACTGGGGAACTGAAGGGGTAGATGGAGCGTCTCGCCCAGGTTGGCGGCCAGGGTGACGGTGTAACCCTGTGGAAAGCCCGTGGGAATCGGGCTGATGTTTGTGGTGGTGGTGTCGGTGCTGAAACAGAAGGTCTGGCCGTCGAGGAAACTCACTCCGTCGTTCTCCCCCTCCGGCCCGTCGTAGTCGGTCCCCTCGTGGTCGAAGCGGCCGATCAGGAAGAAGTCCACCTCGTTGCCCTCGTTGACCCCGACCGTCGAGGGCGTTCCGCCGAAGCCTCCCGATCCACCCGAGGCATCCCCCGTGGTCCACTCCAAGTCGTCATAGCTGAAGCAGACGTTGTTGCCGATCCCCAGCACCGGGTCGAGACCGTCCGATAGAGCTACCTGGAAGGTATTTAGCTTATCACCATTCTGGGAGTAATAACCAACGTTGTCCCAGGTGACAATGAGGGTTTGGCCCTCGATCTTGTACCATACGTTGCCGTCGCCGCCTCCGGTATCCACGTCCGCCCAGAACGGAGCGATCATCGGGAAACCCGCTACCGGGAAGCCCGTGGAAGAATAAACCCCGTAGGGCTCCCCGAAGGACAGATTGCCGTTGTTGTTGATGTAGGCCGACTCGTGCAGGGCCCCATACAGATAGAAGGAGAAGCCCAGGGCGATCTCGGCGGAGGAATCGTCGTCGTTCTGGGCCATGGCCAGGGTGTAGGTAGCGTCCAAGGGGAAAAGCAGATTCGACGGATCTCCCAGCGGCACCGGCGCCGGAAGCGGGGCCGGAACCGGAACCAGGTCGCACTCGTCCGGGACCCCGTTGGGCTGGCAATCGGCGCTGGTGCCGTCGGCGATGTCGCACTCATCAAGGATGCCATTGCCGTTGCAGTCCCCGCCGGCCGACTCGCACTCATCGGGAATCCCGTTGGGCTGGCAGTCCGCGCTGGTGCCGTCGGCGATGTCGCACGCATCGAGGATGCCATTGCCGTTGCAGTCCCCGCCCGCCGACTCGCACTCATCGGGAATCCCGTTGGGCTGGCAGTCCGGGCTGGTGCCGTCGGCAAGGTCGCACTCGTCAGGCACTCCGTTAGCGTTGCAGTCTTCGCTGGTCCCCTCGGCGACGTCGATCAGATCGGAGACCCCGTTCACGTTGCAGTCGAGCACGAAAGGCGGGGAGGGAGGATCCACGATGGGAACGACAAACACGATCGTATCACCCGCTTGGAAATCCACATTCAACAGAAACTCTTGCTGCCCCAGAGCATCTCCGGGCTGGAGGTGGGAGGATCCCGGGGCCAGCGTATCGGCGACCCGGGCAGTGACGGTGATGGTGTCGGCCAGGGTCCAGGCCACCGTCTCGGCAGACTCCAGTCCCGACTCGGCAAGCTGCCGGGTGGTCCGGCGGACCAGAAACTGGTCCTTCCGGTAGACCGCCTCGACGGTGGCGGGGAGGCCGGAGGCATTCTCCATGCGGAGCTGGACGCCCTCGGCCAGGAGCAAGGTCTGGCCGGCCGGCGGGCCCAGCGACGCGAAGAAATCTTCGATGACCGCGCAGGCCAGCGAGCCACAGACGAGAGCCGTTACCAGATAGGTCAGACAGCGTTTGAGCCTGATTCCCTGCATCATCTTTGCGCTTCCCCAAGAATCTGCCACGAGCGGTTATCCGACTGAGCGGCGGGGTCATCCCCCTCGCGAACCGGCATCCGGCAACCTGCCCGAGAACGTTCGCGTCGCTGAAAGCCGACCGCAACTCTCCCCGTCCTCCCATTAGACCACAGCTTGCGGCGAAACTCAATACGAGCGGGGAACAGCGGTCCAAGATTAGCTTCCCGCAGGATGGCACCGGGTGACGAGGTGATGCTCTCGCGGATCGGTCTCCCCCGATGATGTGGTCACCAGCGATCAGGATGCCCGACGGTTCGAGATTATAGGAATCAGGGGCGGTCCTGGAGAGTGCGCTCGCCCATGTAGCCGGCCAGGGCCTCTGGCCACGAGCGCATCGGCCGACCGACGGCCGACACATAGCGACTGTTGTCCAGCACCGAGAAGGCCGGACGCCTGGCCGGGCGGGGGAATTCTGCGGTGGTGACCGGGGTGATCGGCACGTCGACGGCCGCCCGCCGCAAGATCTCGCCGGCAAACTCGTACCAGGTGCAGCGTCCCGAATTGGTTACGTGCAGCAGGCCGCCGATGTCGAGAAGGGCCAGCCGGTAGAGCGCATCGGCCAGATCATCGGCCAGCGTCGGCGAACCGGTCTGGTCGTTTACAACTCGAAGCTCTCCCACCTCGCGGGCCCGGCGGAGAATGGCGTTTGGAAAGCCCACGCCGCCGCGGCCGTACAGCCACGCGGTCCGAACGATAAGCGCGCCGGGATGCTCCTCGAGAACCCGCTCTTCACCCAGCAGTTTGGACCGCCCATAAGCCGAGAGCACTTCCGGCGGCCCGGTCGGGTGATCCTCGGGATAAGGGACGGTCGCCGTGCCGTCAAAGACATAATCCGTGGAGATGTGAATCAGGCGGGCGTTTGTCCCCGCCGCGGCGCGGGCCACGATCCCGGGGCCGGTCCCGTTTACCAGACGGGCGGTTTCCTCGTTCTCCTCGCAGGCGTCCACCGCCGTGTAGGCCGCGCAGTTGATCACCAGATCGGGACCCAGGGCAGCGCACCGCCCGGCGACCTGCTCGGCGTCGGTGATGTCGAGATCCGGCAAGTCCACGGCCTGGACATCTATCAGAGTATCCCGCCGAAACACGTCTACCACGGCGCTGCCCAGCAGGCCGGCACCACCGGTGACCAGCACCTTTCGAGGCTTAGGATGCACCTTTCACTCCTCTATTTGTCTGCACTCGGCGATCTCTGCGTGCTCTGCGGTGAGCCACCGGGCTCAAGCGGGGCGTTTGGCCGGCGGCCAGATGGTCCGCAAGGCGGTGAGGATTGTGCGGGTAGCGGCCGACTGGTTCAAGGTGTAGAAGTGAATCCCCGGTGCCCCGCGCTCCAGCAGATCGAGGCATTGACTGGCCGCATAGGCCACCCCCAGCGACAGGACCGCGTCCTCCCGGTCCTTGAGGCGCTCGAGTTCCTCGAGCAGCGTCTCCGGGATGGCCGCCCCGCACATGCTGGTAAACCTGCGGGTCTGCTCGTAATTGGTGATCGGCATGATCCCCGGGATGATCGGCACGCCGATGCCGGCCTTTCGGGCCCGGGCGACGAAGTCGAAATAGACCTGATTGTCGAAGAACAACTGGGTGATCAGAAACTCGCTGCCGGCGTCCAGCTTGTGCTGGAGGTTCTTCAGGTCCTGGTCCAGGTCACGCTGATTCTCCCGGCCGACACACTCGACGTGGCCTTCCGGATAGCAGGCCCCCCCGATGCAGAGGTCGTAGCAACGCTTGATGAAGGCGGCCAGCTCACTGGCATACCGAAAGCCACCGGGCACGGGGATGAACTTGTCCTGGCCCTTGGGCGGGTCGCCGCGGAGGGCCAGGACGTTCTCGATCCCCGCGGACTGAAGACGCTGCAAAACCCCCTCGACCTCATGGGTGTTGGCCCCCACGCAGGTCAGGTGGGCCATCACTTCGAGGTCAATCTCCCGCTTGATCTCGGTCACCAGATCCAACGTGCGGTCGCGGGTGCCTCCCCCCGCCCCATAGGTCACCGAGACGAAGGTGGGCTCCAACTCGCGCAGCGATTGGAGCGCCGCTCGAAGCGTCGCATGTCCCTTGTCCGTCTTCGGCGGAAAGAACTCGAACGAGAAAGATGGACGCCCGGTGGATAGCAGTTGACGTATTCTCATGGTCGGCTCGTATCCATGCCGGTGTTCGCCTGCGGCACCGGCGCCAAAGCCGGTGGATGCCTGGCAAGCAGGTTCCCTTGGCCCACGGTACGGAGGCCCGTGCCACGAGCCTGCAAACAGCCTCGAAGGCCCGGCCGGCAGCCGATACTCAGCTATCGGCGAATCCCCTCCGTCCTCACGATCGACGACCCTGGGTCACCCGAACCACACACCGGCCACTACGTGGGCGGCCGTCATTATAGCCAAACCCGCCCCGGGCACAGTAGCTGGCGCGATACTCCCGCCCTTTTTGACGGGAGCCTTCCTCGATGCTACCTTCGCCGGTGTGAAAGCGGTCGCCATCATCCCGGCTCGCTATGCCTCAACCCGCTTCCCGGGCAAGCCCCTGGCCAAGGAGACGGGCAAGTACCTCATCCAACACGTCTACGAGCAGGTCGCCCGGGCAGGTTCCATCGCCGAGACGATCGTGGCCACCGATGATCGGCGCATCGCCGAGGCCGTGCAGTCCTTCGGCGGCCGGGCGGCGCTGACCCGCCGGGAACATCCCAGCGGCACGGACCGCGTCGCCGAGGTCGCCGAGTCGATCGAGGCCGACGTGATCGTCAACGTCCAGGGTGACGAGCCGGAGATCGAGCCGGCCAACATCGATAAGCTCGTGGCCCTCCTGGCCGACGACCCCACCATCCCGATGGGCACGCTGGCCTGCCCCTTCCCAGCCGGCTCCGACCCGGCCGACCCCAACGCCGTGAAGGTGGTCCTGGACCGCCGCGGCCGGGCCCTCTATTTCTCGCGCTGCGTGATCCCCTACCCCCAGGACCAGGCCGGCCGACCGGATGCCGCCGACCCGCCCGGCGCCACCGGCGATCCCTCCCGCTGGCTCCTGCACCTGGGCATCTACGCCTACCGCCGGGCCTTCCTGCTCGAACTCGCCCAACTCCCGCCGACCCCGCTAGAACAGCGCGAAAGGCTCGAGCAACTCCGCCCCCTCGAACACGGCCACCCCCTCGCGGTGGCCATCGTCGAAAAATCCGCCCTGGGCATCGACACTCCGGAAGACTACGCGGCGTTTGTGGAACGAGTCAAACATGCCCGGGCCGGATAAGACGACTGGCCGAACGGCGCCGCGACACGTAGAATGATCTGGTATGGTCAGCAGAATCCACATCGAGGTTCCTTCAGAGGGAATTGCCGAATTCTGTAAGCGCAATCACGTCCTCAAGCTGTCCTTCTTTGGGTCTGTGCTGCGCGAGGACTTCCGGCCGGACAGCCACGTTGACGTGCTGGTCGAATTCGAGCCGGGCCACCCGGTCGGGTTCATCCGCCTGGCCTCCATGGAAATAGACCTCTCCGGCCTCCTGGGCCGCAAGGTAGATATCCGAACGCCGGCCGACCTGAGCCGCTACTTCCGCCATGAAGTCCTGCAATCCGCACAGGTGCAATATGCGGCCGGCTGACTAGGTGCGACTGCAACCGGCGTGGCATGGGCAAACAATTGGGGTGGCAGGGGTAAGCGGAGCCGCCCCCGGCGGCGGAGCTTACCTGTGGGCATCCACCGGCGCGGCGCCTGACGCTTACCCCGCCCGACCAGCGAGCCGAAGCCCAACATGGACGATCAAAGCCTCCGCGCCATCGAGATCACCTGCTGGGCCATCGCCGCCTGTTTTGGCATTCCCGGCATCGGCCTGCGGATGCTCGACGCTTGGCAGTCGGACGAGGCACGCAACTCTACGCGCGATTGGTATCGGGGTAAGTTGCACACGCTCCAGCAAACCCGGCTGCGGCGCCTCCCGGAGACGGTCATCGAATGGCTACTTCAGACCAGGAGAGCGATTGGTCAGGGTGTGATCACGAGCTTCCATAAAACGCCAAAATCGTTCAAGTATGCTCTGCCGATCATCCTTTCCCTCGCGAGCTTGGTCAGCGCGTGGATCCTGCTTGGCTGGCGGGCCGGCGTCGGTGTGGCGATCCTGTCGGGCTGTTTGCCCGTAGTTACTCTCATCCAGGCGAAGACCGCACACAAGGTGCCCGGCGCCGTGGGCGGGATGGCGCTCTTGCTTGCTACGTCCGCCTGGCTGGTTGGCATCGTTTGTGGGCTCAAGATCCTGTTGGCTTTATCCACCGTACTGGCCGCGCTGGTCATGCTTGGCGTCCTCCCCCTGTTTGCCCTCGGCTTGGGCTTGGTCGTGGGAACAGCCGGGGTAGCCACTAACAGAGACTTCAACTCCGGTGGGAATGCGGGTCTTCTGGTCGGGATGACGATGGCCCTGAGCTTCTTTGTCACGCTCTGCGCCCTGCTGATCGGACATGCCATCCAGCCGGGCGCCCATGTACCCCAGACGTTGCAGATGCTGTTCTCCAACGTCATCTGCGACGGCCTGACCATGCTGGCGACGTTCCTGATCCTCGGCGCCGCCGTTGGGCCCAAACGCAGGTTTTCAATCCCGGTTGCCATCCTGCTGGACTTCGTCCTAGCGGCCGTCTTGGCCTGCATGTCGCTGTGGTGCGGCATGGTTGGCAAGGAAGACGCCCTGTCCGCGTCCCAGGTCTTCCGCGTGTTGATCTTCCAAGCCCCGGCGGGCGCCGGAATCGAACTCGGCCCCTATTTCTGGGCGATGCACACGACGTTCCTGCCGACTATGTTCTACCTGTCCATCATTCTGCTGTGCTGGCTCGGCAAGCTGGTGGTGCTGCCGCTGGCGACGGTATTCCACCGGCTGAGCACGACCGAAAAGCCCCACAACGCCTCGGCATTCACGCTGCTGTTCGTCGCGGCCATCTTCGGCGCCCTGGCCAAAGGGCTCGGCTTCTGCCAAGACTGAGCCACCGTCCCAGCGTCGTCAGGTCCCTCTTACCACGGCGAACGGGGCGGCGGAGACCGGGCCGAGGACGGCCCGGCTCGCTCGGACCCTCGGATCAACATTGACGGCACACTAGCCTAGCCAGGCCTTGACAGGCCGGTTATGATCGGCCGATGACCCACCTTGGAAAGCCCGAGTCAGGCGCCGATCTCCGAAACGAGCAACCTCTCCCCCTCTACCGCCGTCGCAGGAGACTAATATGACCTCCCAGAATGTGCTCTCTTCGATCGCCAACGTCTCGGACGAGACCGAGTTCTATACCCCCATGCCGGCCGGCTACAAGCCCGGGAAGACCAAGTACGTCGGGGTCTTCGGCACGGTCATGTCCGGACTGGGTAAGGGGATCTTCGCCAGCAGCCTGGCCAAGGTGATGAAGGACAAGGGCCTGACGGTGGCCCCCATCAAGCTGGAGGGCTATCTCAACCTCGACTCCGGCACGCTCAACCCCTACCGCCACGGCGAGGTGTTCGTGCTGGACGACGGCATGGAATGCGACATGGACCTGGGCACCTACGAGCGCATGCTCGACCAGGACATGACCCGGATGAACTTCACC
>CAZFMS010000033.1:0-21118 GCA_964520125.1 uncultured Planctomycetaceae bacterium | reverse complement strand
ACCACGAAGAAGCCCCGCCGTTCTCTTGTTGGGTGCGTTTCGACACCTTGAGGTACTCGGTCAGGATCTCCAGCATCTCGGCGGCGTCCATGTACTCGAGGCTGACCATCTCCATGATTCGGTCGGAGAGTGGCTCGTCGCTGTCGATGTCGGCCAGCAGATCCTCGATCATCTCTTTGGTCGTCTCGCTGCACCAGACGATCAGCATGTTGCTGGCCGGCTCGGCGATGATCGACACCTGGTTCTCCAGGTTCTTGGCCGCTGACTCGCTGCGCATCCAGGGAGGCAGGTTCCGCTGGGCCCGGGCCCCGGACTTCTTGTCGAAGAACTCCTGCAGGGTCCGGGCGACCTCGTCGGCCACGGCGTACTTCAGCGGGAACTTGAAGAGCTGCGGGGTCCCGACGGTCGGCTGTTCGCTCAGAACCTGAATCAACTGCTGGTTGACCTTCTCGAACTCCGCATCAGTGGCATAGACCAGCAGGGTGTTGGTCGGCTCGTGGTACTCGGCCCGTACGCCGTCCCGACCGCGGCCGCCGCCGTATATCTTGTTGATGTTGTCGGCCACCGTCTTGGCCGGGACCAGCTCCGGCATGGTCACGGTGTGGACCGCCCGACCGCCCTCGATGTCGATCTGCTGGACCAGGGTCCGGATCTGCTCCAGTTCGTCGGCATTGGCGTAGACCGCGATCTTGGTCGTGCCCTGGATCGCCCGAATCGTCGCCGAGGCCCGCTGCCGCCGGCCGCGATTGGCCGCATCGAATATCTGCTGCAGGCTGTTGGCCACGTCATTGGCGTTGGAGTTGGTCACCTCGATGACCTGGTGGGTCCGCAGGGCGTCGCCCGGCTTGTCCATCTGGCCGATCAGATCCTCGATCTCGGTCATATTCTCCTGAGACGCGGTGACCACCACGCTGTTGGTCGTCCAGTCGTCGGAACTGCTCACTAGATCCCGCGGTGAGGGGTTGCGGCCGTGGGTCCTGAACATGTTCTGGATCATCCCGGACACCGAGCCCGGATCGGCATAAGTCAGCTTGAACACCCGACGGAGACGATCACCCGGCTGTTTGACATCCAGCTCCACCACCATCTCGTCGATCTCCTCGAACATGTCGGTCTTGGCGGTGACGATCAAGTTGTTCGAGGCGACGTCGGCGGTGATGGTGACCGGCCATTGACCTTGACGGTTGCGCACGCTCTTGGATCGGAAGGCCTCGGTCAGGGTGCGGGCCAGTTCGTCGGCCCGGGCGTGCTCCAACTGAATGAAGCGGGTTTCCTTGGCCATGTGCTCGGGCATGCGGTCGGTGGCCACGATCAGGGCCTCCACCTCTTGCATGTTGCGCTCGTCGGCGGTGACCACGATCGACTGGGTGCCGTCCTCGAAGCTGGCCACCACCCGGTCGTTGGGGTTGCGGCTGGAACTCTGAAAATGGCTCCTGATGATGGTGGCCATCGTCCAGGGGGCCACGTAACGCACGTTGAACGTCTTGGTGATCCGGCCCCCTTCGGCCACATCCAGCTCGGCGATGCGGGCCTCGATCTCCTCAAACTCGCTCTCCGCCGCCGTGACCAGCAGCATGTTGCTGGTCATTTCGTGGCCGTAGGTGATCGGGTAGGTGCCGTCCCGACGGCGTGGCATGGAGTTGCGAACCGCCTGGTTCAGCACGTTAGCCAGCGCGTCGGCCCGAGCGTTGACCAGCTTGAAGAACTTGGTGATCTTCTCGTCGGTCGACGGCACGTCCACCTCGGTGATGAACTGGGCCACCTTCTCCATGTTCTGCTCATGGGCCGAGACGACCACCGACATCGTCCCGCTGATATAGCTGGCCGTGACCTGATCGATCGGGTTGCGGCTCAGCCGATCCCGGAACTGCTCGTTGATGATCCGCGGCAGCTGCGCCGGATCGGCATACTGGAGGGTAAACGTCCGGGTGACCCGGCCCGCGGTGTCCGCGGCATCCAGCTCGGCGATGGTCGCCTCGATCTCCTCGAACCGATCTTCCGGCGCCACCACGACCAGGGTGTTGGTGCTCATGTCGTGGGCATAAGTGATCGGGTATATGCCGCTGCGCGGACGCGGCGTCGAGTTGCGATGGGCCTGATTCAAGATGTTGGCCAGCGAGTCCGCCCGGGCATTCTTCAGCTTGATGAACCTGGTGATCTTCTCGCCCTCGGCGGAAGGGGCGTCGGCCTGGGCGATCAGCTCCTCCACCTTGGCCATGTTTTCCTGGTTTCCCGAAACCAGAATCGACATGGTGCCGTTGATGTAGCTGGCCACCACCCGATCGTTCGGATTCCGGCTGGTGGTCCGGAACTGCTCGTTGATGACCCGGGGAATCTGCCAGGGCTCGGCATACTTGAAGGTGAAGGTCCGGGTGATCCGCTCGGCACCCCCCTCGATGTCCAGTGCCGCGATCGTGGTCATCAGCGATTCATATTCGGCCGCGGTGCCGTTGATGATCAGCATGTTGGTGGCGTCGTCGCCTAACACGGAGACCGGATAGCGGCCCCGAGTCGGCATGCGCGTGGTGCGAATCACGTTGGTCAGGGTGGTCGCCAGATCAACCGCCCGGGCATGCTGGACCTGATAGAGGTAGTCCTGCCTACTCCCGGCCCCGCCTTCGATGTCCATGCTGTGGATCATCTCGGCGATCTGCAGGTGGTTGTCCTCACTGGCGAAGACGGTCACCGAATTGGTGTTCGGATCGATGCTGACCCCGACCTGATCACGCTCCGGCACGCGCCCGCTGCGCCGGAAGGCCTGACTGATGGCGTCTCGAATGCTGTTGACGCTCGCGTGAACCACGGTGTAGGTGTGGGGGACCCGCGCCGGGGGACCCTCGGCATCCAGCTCGGCAAGCTGCTTGTCGAGCACCGCCTTGGTGCTCGGCGAGCAGTTGATCAAGAGTAGATTGCCGTTGGGATCGGCGGTGACGCTGAACCCGTCCTGCGGCTTGTTGCCCCGACTCTGCCGCCACTTGTTCATGAACTCCTCGAGCACCGGCTTGATCTCGTCCGCCCGGGCATGGACCAGCTTCACCTGGTAATCCTGCATCGGATCGCCCACCGCGGTCTTGATCGGCTCAATGATGTACTCGAGGATCTGCTCGTGCTGGGACGCGTTGGCCTTGACCGTCAGGGTGTTGCCGGCAGCGTTGGAGGTCACCGTCGGCGGGGCCACCCCCGTTTCCCGCAGATTCTCCCCCTTGAACAGCTCCCTGATGTTCCGCTCCACGTCGCGGGCATTTACCGTCCGCGGCAAGGTGTAGGTTTGGGTGGCGATCTTGATGGGGGTGTCCGGCTCCCGGTCCACCGCCTCCAAGACTTGCTCGATGACCATGAAGGTCACCGGGCCGCCGCTGACGATCAGCGAGTTGGTGCGGGCGTCCGGCACCATGCCGATCAAGTCCAGCTTGACATCCCCCATGCCCTTGCCCCGCAAGGCCTGGGCCATCAGCTGTTCCAGCTTGTTCTGAACGTCGATCGCCGAGGCGTGCTGCAGCTGGAAGGTCCGGACCTGGATCTGATCCGGAACCTTGTCCATGTCCATGGCCACCTGCTTGATCTCCTCGAACAAGTCGTCGGGACACTGCACGTACAGCGTGCTGTTGGACTGGTTGCCCCGGATGGTGATCTGGCCCTTGGCCCCCCGCCGCCTACCGCCACCGGACTCGGCGAATATCTCTTGCAGCTTCGCCGCCACCATCTCGGCGTCGGCATAGACCAGCTTGATCGGTCGGCGGGCGGTGACCGCCTCCACCTTCGCGTCCATGGACAGGATCTGCTCCTCGATCTTGGTCATCAGCGGCGCCGGAGCCTTGACCAACACCGTGCCGGTCGCGGCATTCGCGGTGATGACCACGTCGGTTTGCTTCCCCCGGCCGCCGAAGAGGGCGTTCAAGGTGTCGGATATCGACTTGGCATCACCCTTGACCGGGAACTGCCGGATGCCCGCGCTCATCGAGTCATCCACATCGAGTTCCTTGATGATCTCCTCGACTTGCACCACGTCTTTGACCGAGCCGGCCAGGATGACGCTGTTGGTCCTGGAGTCGGCGTTGACCGAGACACCACCGCTGCGCCGTCCACCGCCACCCCCCCGACGGCCCGGTCCACTCGGTGCGGGGCTGCGGACCAATTGACCGGCAACCTCCTTGACGATGCTGGCCACGTCCGTCGCCCGGGCATGGACCAGCACCACGCGGCGCATCTCGATCTTGGTGATGTTGTCCTGTTTCTCCAACTCGTCAATGAGCGTTTCGATCAGGGCCATCGTGTCCGGCGGGGCCTTGGCGATGATCGAGTTGGTCTGCGGCTCGGCAGACAGGGTTACGTTCTGGGATGAAACAACGGTGCCCTGGCCTTGCTGGCCTTGCAGTTGCAGCATCTGCTGCTGTTGTTGCTGCTGCTGTTGGGCTCCCCGCTGGCCGCGCCTCTGAGGCTGACGCGGCTGGCGACGACGGGACGCCTCCAGGCCCAGCGCTTCGCGCAGGGTCTGCACCACCTGGGTGGCATCCAGGTTCACCAGTCTGAAGAACCTGATGTCCGCCTGGCCGGGCGGCACCTGGGCGTCGATCCTCCTGAGGATGTCGATGATCAGGGGGATGTCCGGAAGCGGGGCCGCGACAAACAGGCTCCGCGTGCGCGTATCGGGCACTACCTTGATCCGGGCCGGCGGAGCGGGCGGAGCGGGCTGTTGTTTCTGGCGGCCCTGCTTCTGCCCGGCTTGGCCTTCTTTGCCCCCCTGCTGGGCGGGCTGCTGCCGCGGCTGACGCTGACGCCGCTGCCTGGCCTGGGGCTGGTTGAAGATGTTGTTCAACAACTGGGCCGCGTAGTTGACCTCCGCATACTTTAGCGGAAACACCCGATAGACCGTTGGGGCCTTGTCCCCGGTAAAATCGCTAACAAAGCTCTCCAGGATATCCCGCTCGTCCTCGGGGACCTCCACGATCACCTTCCCGGTGATCGGGTCTTCGAACACCTTGATGGTCTTCAACGGCTCTTCTTGGGGCGTCGTCGAAGAACCCGCGGTTGCCTCCGCCGGCGCCTCAGAAGGATGATGTTGCTCCACCGCCGGGTGCTCGGGTTGCTCCGCCGGCGCCTCCGGCCCGGGCTGGGTCGCGGGCGGCGCGCCCTCCTCCTCCGCCGGATCATCGTCCACCGAGCCATCCGCCTCGACAGCTTGGCCGACCACGACGCCTTGCAGACTGCTCAGCAAGACCGCGGGCAGGACACAGGGACTAACCGACCCGGCCGGAGTGACCTGGCGGGGCTCTGCGGGCTCTTCACCTTCGTGGATGTCAATGACCTGGACTCTTCCGGAGGTCATGCCCGTCTTCATTATCTGTACCTGCCGGCCATGCGGGCTCCGGTACCGGGTCTTGATCATCTGGATGAGCTGTTCGGCGGCGATCTTGTCCGTGTCAAAGACCAGCATGTCGGCGAACTGCGGGCCGACTGAGGCCACGTCGAACATCTCGATGTATTCCTGCACCATCTCCTTCTGGGCCGGCTTGCAGCCCCGCACCAGCAGGGTTCGCTCGTCCGGACCCTCGTCAAACTGGACCCTGGCCCGCCCCTCGACGTTGACCAGATCCTCGAGCGTCCAGGCAATATCGAAGGCCTTCTTGTACTTGAGCTGCACCAGGAAGAAATCCTCCGACGGCTCGATCGCCGGAGCCCCGGGAATCGCCTCCGGCTCGCTGAGGATCAAGGCCAGCAGCTCGTCGATCACCACGAACTCCTCCGGCATCGCCCGGATCAGCAGGGTGTTCTCGTAGGAGTCGGCGTAGATCTGAATCGAGCTTGCCGAAGGGACCCGCGCAGCCGGCTTCCTGGCCTTCTGCTTGCCGCCTTTGGGGGTGGGCTTGGCCGCCCGCCCAGAACTCATGGCCAGCATGGTCCGCAGCTTCTTCTCGTCCTCCTCCGCATCCTGGACGTAGTATTTCTTGGTGATGGCCTTCTGCTCGAGCACGTCGATCTCGTCGAACCACTGAATGGCCTTGGCGACCTGGTCCTGTCGGCCGTCGAGGATCACGCGGTTGCCGTCGGGGATGATCTTCAGTGACTGGGTCCCGGCGCTCGCCGCCGCCGCAGCCCCCCCCTTCTTGCCCGGTGCCCGAGCCCGCGGGGGTGAGCCCATCAGGGACCGTAGGGCGTCGGCGACCTCCGCTGCCGGCCGGTTCTCGGCGATCAGGATCACCCTGGCCGGCTCGGCTTCCTTTTCCATCTGCTCTACCAGACTCCTGATCTGCTCCAGCTCCTTGGGCGGAGCGGTAACCAGCAGCGAGTTGGTGATCGGCTCGGCCACGATCCTGACCGACCCTCCCCCCGAAGATCGCCTCGCGGGCGGGGCCGAGCGCTTGCCCTTGGTCACGGTCCGGCGCACCGGCGACGGACCGGCTCTTCCGGAGAAGCTCTGCAGTAGGATCCCGGCCACCTCCTGGGCATTGGTGTGCTCCAGGCGAATGACCGTCATCTCGGCGGTACGAATGTCCAGTTTCTGGATGACCGGCGAGACCTTGTTGATGAAGTCGTCGCTGGCGAAGATCATCACCGTGTTGTGGAAGGTGTCCGCGGAGATGATCTGTCGTGTGGGCACCTGGCCCTTAGGCGTCGGCGGCGCGGGAAACATCTGCTGCAAGGTGCCGACTACGTCCGAGGCCTCGGCCTGCGCCAGGGGGAAAGCCCGCAAGGAGGGGGCGCTATCTTGTTGCTGCCGATCGAGCTGATCGATCAGCGGCTCGGCCCGTTCCCAATCCTTGTCGCTGCAATAGACGATCAGATAGCCGCTCGAATCCACGGGAATGAACCGCGTCCTGGCACCCCGCACTCTCTTCTGCGGCTGTCCCTTTCGCTGCGGAACCCGCGGGGCGGCGCTCTCCGCGAAAAGCTGCTGGAGGATCGGGGCGATTACGCTGGGCGTCGCCGCGGCCAGCTTGACGATGTGTTCCCGATCCTGGTCCTCCCTGGGCACGTCGATCTTGACGATCAGGGCCTTGATCTTTGCCAGATCCAGCTTGCTGGCCGAGATCAACAGGGTGCTGTTCGTCCGGGGAACGATCTGGGGAGACCTGCCGGCCGGCCCTCTTCCTTTGCCCGCCGGGGCCCTACCCGGCAGGGCCGCACCCAGCGTCCCGGCGACGTCCGCCGCCCGGGCGTGCTCAAGCTCGATGATCTCGGTGACCCAGTTGGCGTTGGGCACGTCCCGCTGCCGGACCAGCTCCTCCGCGCTGGCCACGCCCTCGGCGGAGCCGATGAGGATCACCGAATTGGTCGTCGGATCGGCGATGATGTCCCGATTGAGCTTCTTGATTTCTTCCTCCGGCATCCACGCTTGCCTCGCCTTTCCCTTGCCGGCCGACTGGCCCTGGAAGATGGGCTTGAGTTGGGCCACCACCGTCGCAGCGTCGGCATACTCCAGGGCGATGATCTTCATCACCGGGGCCCGCGGAGCCGAGCCGCTGTCCAACTGCTCGATCATCTCGGCGATCTCGTTGGCCTTGCGCCGCGAGGCCTTGATGATCAAGGAGTTGTCCTTGACGTTGGCGATGATGCTGATCTTCTTGGCGGTATCCGCCGCCTGATCGACACCTGGCCCCCTCCCTTTGCTCGCCCGCGACGCACCGCTGAAGGGGAACAACTGCTTCAGCATCGTCTGGAGGTCGGATACCTTCTGGGTCTTCACCGGGATGGTCAGCGTGATCCGCGTGTCGGGATCTACCGGGCCGCCCGGAACCATGCCGGTCTGCTTCTCGATTACCGCTCGCCAGCGAAGATGCTCACGAACCAGACCGGTCAACTCGATCATGTCGCCCTTGACCTGGGTCCCGTAGGTATCCGAGAACATGGGCCGGAACGCCTCGATGACCTCATAGCCCGACCAGCCCTCCGGAAGACCGATCTGCACCAATACGATGTCGAAATCATCGAGCCCCGCGGCCTCCATCTCCTCGAAGGAGGCAAACATCCTCTCCGGCGTGATGTCCCGCATCCAATCCGGAAGACGCCTGATCTCCAGGTAGTTCTCCTGCCGCCGGATGAGATACTTGTCCAAGAGCCGGGCCACCAGCCGCTCATTGAGCTGGTGCAGGGCCTCCTGGTAAGTCAGGTCGCCGGAACTTCGGATGGTGACCAAGCCGGTGTCCGGCGTCTCCGGCTCGCTCAACCAGGACAGGCCGCTCATGCGCGAGAAATCCGCCAACACGTCCGCCCAGGGCGTCTGGTGGTAATCGAAGCGATACACCCGGGCTTCCGGATCGAGCAGCTCCACGCCTAACTTGACCGGCAGCGCTTCCATCGTCGTGGTGGTCTGCGTAACCGGAGCCGGAGCCGACGTAGGGATCTCGAATCCTCCCCTGGTCACAGCCGACTCTCCAACCCCCTCGGACGCCTCTTTCCCCCGGCCCGTACGATCGGCCCGAGACCCTCTTTTCGGCGTGGGCGATGCGCTTCGGCCGCGCTCGCCGCCGGATTTCCGAGGATCGCTCTTGGTCGATGGTCGCGCCGGACTCTTACGGGATCTGCCCTTGCGATCCTGGACGCCGCTGGTGTAACCACCGGGGCGCTTCGGTGAACCCTTCCGCCCACTCCGGGCGGTTTCTTTCTTGGGAGTCGCGATGCCGGCTCGGCCCGCGGCCGGACGAGTCGACTGGTCCGGGGGAGATTCGCGTTTGATCGATCCCGCCTTGGGGGGGTCGGTCTTCTTGACCGGCTCCTTCTCGACGACGTCTTTGGGCTGGCCGGGCTTTGGCGCGGTTTCCTTCTTGGACTGCTCTTTGTCGACGACCTGCTTGGGCTTGCCGGGCTCTTGCTCGGTTTCCTTCTTGGCCTGCTCCTGCTCAGCCTTATCCTTCTTGCCGATTGACTTCAGCGCCGCTTCCTTCGCGTCATCCAGGGAGGACTTGTCTTTTTTGCCTTCCTTGGCCGGCTTCTGGGGTTCCGGCTGGGGACTCTTCGACGCCGGCTGGGTGGTGGCCTCAGAGGGCTTCTTCGGCGGCGGGTCCAGGGCCAGCGCCGAAGCGCCCAGCGCCCCAGCGGCTATCACTGCCAACACCAGGATCCCACACCCCCGGACCCTGAAGCGGTTGTCATGACTCTCGAGAGTTTTCATCGCCTTGCCTCCGCATCGACCGCCGAAAGCTCGGTGCCCCCGCATTCGGCCGGTCGCCCAGTCGTCCTACCGCCGCGTCCACGTATCAATCGCCGACGGCAAGTCTTCATTCTTCCGGGCCTCCAGCAGGACGCGTTCGTCAAACCTGCTGCCCAATGGATACATGTAATAATTCCCCGTGGCCGGCATCTTGACCACTCCACCCAACGACGGGACCACGGCCAGCAAGGTCCCGCCATCTACCGCCCCGGTCTCTCCGGTCCGGATGCGCAAACGTTCGCCGTTGCCGCTGGCGATCATCTCCTGCACGTACTCCCCCTCCTCCGCGTAGGTCAGCAGGGCGGTCACGGCGAACCTGCCGTCGGCGGGCAGGTCGCGTGGCGGCACCGGACCTCCTTCTTGGTACACCACCACTTGCTCCGCCGGCTCCGGCGGTACTTCGTAGGTCTGCTTTTCTTCACCCGGAGTGAAGGTCATTGACAGGTGCTTGGTCCCCGAAGAATAGCGGGCCGTCACCATCACCGACTCGATATCCTGATACTCACGGACGTCCCAAACGCCGGGCTCGAACCACATCACCGGCTCGCTCTCCTGCTCGTTGTCCTGGGTGGTCACCACGATCTCCAGGTAGACCGCCTCGGTGTGCTGGTTGTTCAGGGCCAGGTCTATCACCGTCGGCGGGGGTGCCGGGGTATGCGAATCGACCACGTAGGTCCAGTCCTTGCGGCCGTCGAACTCCATCCGCTGGGGTCCGAAGGTGACGCCATCAGCATAGGTCCCCACGATTTCCACGATGTCCCCCTTGCCTTTCACTGACAAGGTACTTTTACCCGCCACCGTCTCCACCAGTTGCTCGTTGATCTGGTAATCCCAGAAAAAGTCGACCTTCAGGGCCACCGTCTTCCGGTCCCGGTTATCGACCATCACCACGTTCAAGGGCGGAGGCAGGTAGGCCCGGAAAGCGTTGCGGGCGGCCATGATCTGGAAGTACTCCTCCTCCTGGAGATCCGTCCGGAAGGCGTCCAGCGGCCGCCCCGGACCGATCGGCATGGCCTGGGCATTTCGCACATGAGGGATCTTCTGGGGGTCGATCTTGGGCACCAGCGGGGACTCGACGCTGAACTCCAGCTTGACCGCCCCGCGGGCGTTCTTGGAACCCAACGGCGACAGGGTCAATTTGGTAATCTGGCACAGGTAGGGCGTGTCGTACAGGTCGCGCAAGAAGGCCAACACCTCGTCGAAACCGCCTTCCACAGTGATCCGGTGAGCTACCGTGCCGATGTTCGTCTTCCGCCCGATGTTCAGTCCGGTGCTGGTGGAGAAGACCGCATCGTCGAACCCGTGGCGCTTGGCTATGTCCTTGAGGCTCTGGCCGAACATGCCCTGGGCCTCGGCCTTCTCGAAGGAAAACGTCCGACCAACACACTTCAACCAACGCCGGGCCAGGCCCTCCCGCGAGCTGATGATGCCATCCAACCGGTCATTCTCGGCGGTCAGCTTCTCCAGACGCTCCGCCGCCTCGGTGTATTGACCGATGAACAGGACGTTCACGCCTTTGTAACCCAGGCCCAGGACAATCGCAGTGCCCACCACCATGGCCAGCAGTTTCTCTCGTGCGGTCACGGAGTATCCCCCCGGCGCTTGGCGGCGCCATCGGCTGCCCTGGGCGAGGTGGCCAGCGGCGGCGCCGATCTCGAACCAGCCGCAGGTGTCACGGCGGCGTCATCCTCGGCCGTAGATTCTCTGGTTTTCCCGGCGCCGGCTCCGGACTTGGAATCCGCCTGACCGACCGGCCGACTGCCCCCCGAAGTCTTCCCCCCGGTGGTTCGCCGCCCGGCAGGCCGCCGTACGGTGGGTCGCCGCCCTTTGGACTGTCGGGCAATCGGCTTGCGTGCTGATCCAGGCCTGCTCTTGCCCCGAACGGCGCCTTTGGTATCGAGCCGTTCGGCGCCCCGAGGCCGCACACTCTTGGATTCGTCGGCCGGGCTGGTCGATTCCGGCGCCGGGGACTTCTGCTCGATCTTAGCGCTCTCGCCGGTCATGGAATCCGGCAACTCCCCGGCATCCGGCAAATTCTCGGCGTCCGGCAACTCTTCGGCGTCCACTCGGTCGACATCCTCATTTCGATCTCTTGTTCGGCCTCTCCGGCGCAACGGTAGTTCCGCCTCGATGCTGGTGTCGAAGTGATAGACGGCCACCCCCTTGTTATCGCGCCGGCCTATCGGGATCTCCTTGCCGGTCCGCACCTCGGCCAGGCCCAAGTCCCTCAGCTTGGTACTGAGTTCGTTGACCTGACCCAATGCCTCAGTCCGCAGCTTCATCCTCATGGTGCTGGGCCGCAGGCTTGATTTCTTCCTGGGGCGCCGGGTCTCGAAGTCCAGGCGGGTGATGAATGCCTGACGCTCCGGCGGGAATACCTCGGTCAAAGCCACCAGCATCTCCGGCCAGTACTGCTCCGACTTCTGCCAGTCCTCCAAGGCCTCGACCTGTTTCTTGAATTCCCGGATGGCCGCTTCATCCTTGCGCTTGGCGTTGATCTCCGCGGCCAACGGCTCGCCGGCGTCCTTCAGCGGCTTGATCCACTTGTAGTGGACGGACACGCCGGTGGCGATGAACAGCACCGCGGTCAGTGCCGCCACCGGGGCCTTCTTCAGCCGCATGGTGCGTTTGCTGACCGGTTTCTTGGGGGAGAGGAAGTCAAAGTGCGAAAGGCCCTTTCCGCCGTGACCCAGGGCCAACCCCAAGGCGGCGCTGAAACCACGCAGCTCTTTGGCCCGCTGAGGGGTAACGTTCAACGCCCGATCGGGAGTGTACAACCCCGCCTGGGCGGCAAAGCGGGCGGCCAGCGATTCGACCAACCGGGGCTCCAGGCCCGTCGAACCGCACACCACGATCTGATCCACGCTCACCCCCGGCTCCGTCGCTCGATAGGCCTCGAACGAACGGATGACCTCGACCATCAGATCGCTGACCGCCTGCCGACCGGTCTCGTCCGGCTCGGTAGACTCCGGCAGCACGGCCTCGATCCCGCTGCCCGGGAGGCCGCCCGCGGAAGGACCGGCCAACTCCGGCAGGGCGAAAGACGCCGCCCGGCTGAAGGCCAAGGCCCCGTCTCGAATGATGTCGATCTCGGTCATCTGGGGACCCACGTCCACCACTAGAAGCGTCTTCTTTTCCAGCTCCGGGGCCTTGGTCAGCAGGGCGATCAGATTGGCATGGGGCCGCAGCCCGACTCGCTCGACGGTCAGTCCGGCCTCGTGAGCCACCTTGCGGTAGAAGGCCAACTGTTCATTGCGAACCGCGGCCACCAAGATCGTGGAAGGTTCCTTGGGATCGAACCGGCCGCAGACGGCGAAGTCGATGGTGGCCTGCTCCACGGCGAAGGGCAGCTCCTTGACGATCTGAAACTGGACGATGGGGGGCAGCTCTTCCGGCTGACTGGCCGGCACGCTCAAGGTGTTGAGCACCACCTGGTCACGGGGGATGCTCAACAAGGCCCGCCGGGCGCCGATCTTCGCCTGGCGAATGGCCTCGCGTACAAAGGACCCCAGAGATTCCGCGTCCTCCACGGCCACCCCGGAGGGAATCGGAACACTCACCGCCTTGAGCAGGTCTATGCCATCGGCCCGGGCCCGCACCAGAACCAGGCGCAGGCTTTGCCGATCCCAATCGATGGCCAGCAGTTTCTTGCTCGACAGTCCCATGGTCATTGTTCACCCTGAGCGGTTCTTAAGCTCCCGACGCTCTTCCGCGTGCGGCGTGTACGCCGGTCCCAGGCCGTCGAGGTTTCGATAGTAGAGCACCTGGGCGATCGGGCCGCGCATCTCGATAACCACGTTCAATCGCTCCACCACCCCCAGATGATCCGCGTAACCTACAGACTCGATGCGATATACCGATGACGCCGTCGTGATCTTGTCCAGGATCCGCCGGAAGGTGTATTCATCCAACACGTTCTGGGTAAGCAGCCACGCCGGGGTGGCCTTCTCCACCCCGGTCAACTCGCGCCGGGCGGCAACGATGGCGTCCAACTCCGCGTCGCTAATCTCCTCGATCATGGCCAGCACCTCCCGCGGGGCGGTACTGACGTTGATACGACCGAGGAACGCCGGAACCGCCGCAACCGTCAGGCGATCCAATATCAGGGGCAGATCCTCGTAACTACCCGGCGGATCCTCCGCAGTCAGGTTCGAATACACCGGGCGAGGTCCTGCCGGCGCGTTCTCGGACTGGCCTTCCGACTGGTCTAGATCGGACAAACCCGACTCCGGCTCCTTAGGCTTTTCGCTATCCGCCGAAGAACTTGACTTCCCCTGTTCCGGCTGTACTGATCCGGTAGGAGCACCCTGCTCGAGTTCCTCTTCCTCCTCCTCGGGCTCCGGCGGGGCGGGAATCAAATTCATAACACTGTTAAAGGTCATGCCCCCGGCCCGGACATCCATAACATAGCTGATAAGATTGGAGTCGAGATGCTCCTCCAGTTTCTCTTGGAGCTTCTCCAGGTCCTGCATGTTCAAGTTGATCCGGGCCCGGTTGTCGTTCGAGGTGTTCAGTTCGCGCGACCAGATCGTCAAGAAGGGAGCGATGCCCGGGAAGAGTTCCCCGTCCGCGTTGTCCGAAGGAAACGACGCCTCGTCGTCGTCCTCATTGGGGTCCAGCAAACCGTTGCGGTTGAAGTCTTCGCCGAAGAGTACCCACCCGGTAAAGCCCTTGACCAACAGCAGTTCTTCCACTGTCGAGAAGGATCCGGCCTTGCATCGGTAGGGTGGGTCGAGGGTCTGATAATACTCCTCCTTGGCCCCACTGGGACGCGGATGCTGGCCCGGTTCACGCCAATCGAGTAGTGATTCGACCAGAACATCGATATCCACCTCGTTATCCGCGTCCTCCGGGATGACCAACTCGAACAGACTGCGCAACTGCGACTCCGTAGCCATGTTCAAGTCCAGCCGGGCACATTCATCAGTGATGCCGTATCGGGCCCGCCCCGGTTCGTCGTAGTCCACCGCGATCAGGTTGAATCGCCAGATCGGATCGGCTTGCGGATCGTACCCGACGTCTTCTTGCAGGTCGGCCTCCTCGCGTTCGCGGAAAGATTCGGCACCGGTCTCTCCTTCCACGCCATAGACAATGGCCCCGTAGAACTCCTCGGGATTGTCAAACCACAGATCGAGGTCAGCCACGAAATTGGTGTCTTCGGGATCGCCGCGCAGCATCACGATGGCCCTCTGCACGCCGCTCTCGGCAGCCATCCGGGCCTGAAAGCGGTAATGACCGGCCAGCACGGTGCTGAGATCCGCGTGGGCCATGAAGGAGTAGCTCGCGGCCAACAGGGCCAGCAGCACCACCATCACCAGCACCACCACCAGGATGAGCCCGGGCCGACGAACCGCCGGTCGGGGTGGGGAAGACCGAACGATAACAGACGGAGGGCGAACACTGATGGACGAAGAGCGAAGGACAAAGCCTCCCCGGCGGCATCCCCGGGTGAGGTCGCCGAACGGCGTGCTGGTCCCGCCACCGCCCGCCATCGGCTTAACGCTCTTCATGTTTCTCATTTCGCCATTCACCATTCACCATTCGCCATTCACTGTTCGCCATTCTCACGCGCTATCCGCCATCGCTCATCCGCCTGGACCGCCGCTGGGCCCGCATCAGGCGCGACCCCAGAAACGGATCCGCCTGCGGCAGCCGAACCACGACGGTGCAGCTCCGCGCGTCGTAAGGCTCGGGCTCCGAGGGGATCAAGTCCGAATCCTCGTCCAGGTCCATGTCCTCTTCCTCCTTGGGAGGCAACTCGTTGTAGCCCACGGTGATCTCCACCGCCTGCGGCAGAGAATTGCCCATGCCGCCCTCCATGTCCCCGCCGATGTCCCATTTGTCCACCCAGTCGACACCGTCGAAGTAGCGAAACCGCACGTACTTCATCTCCGGCGAAAGCAGGTCCAGATCGACCGACTCCGATCGATTCTCGAATAACGCCGTCTGATACAAGGTGCTGATCTCGCGCCGAACCAAGCCCAGCGGCGCCGAGGCCTCGGTGCCGTCGGGGTAGCTGTACGGCTCATCCTCGTCATAGGCCAAGTAGTATTGGATCTGGCGAATATCGCACTGGGCCGGCGGCGGGGCCGCCTGAATCGAGCGCCGCAGCATCAGCTCCCGACCGGGAATCGAAACCGTCTGGATGGTCAGCAGCCGGTCGTCGCCGCTTATGCCCGGCCCCACGTCCCTCACGAAACCGTTGGCCGAGCGGACCTCGGCGGCAATCTTCCCGGCGATCACCCGGACCAGTTGGCGGTCGGTCATCAACTGCGTTCCCCGAGCCCGCATGCGAATGGTCGATTCGTAGAACATGAACATCATGGCCGAGACCATGGTGACCAGGCCCAGGGCCAGGAGTAGTTCCACCAGGGTCATCGCCCGCCGTGGAGCCAGCGGCCCCCAGGGGCCGTGCGCGACTCGGCGAGAGAGAAGAGCAGCAGTCTTCAGGGGGCGCGGCCATTCGAGCACCGAGTCGCCGGCGGACCCTGCACGGACATTCTGCCGGATCATCGTTCCCCCCCGCGTCCACGTCCGCCGCCAGCTCGGCCTGAACCTCGCCCGCGTTCCTCTTGACCGTCGTCTACGTTGAACTCCAGGTTCCCTCCCTTGGGGTCCGGCCCCCTGCCTCCCTGACCGCCGGCGCCCGGAAGCAAGCCCGAGGTCCCGCCCGGAAGGCCGGCTTTCCGGGTCAAGTCCTCCAAGGCCCCCATATCCCCGCTCTCCAGGGCTTGCAGCAGGCCGCCGAGGTCTCCTCCCATGAAGCTGCCGCCAAAGGCCTGAATCAGGGTAGGCAGCAGCTCGGACAACATCTCCATATCCAACTGGGCGAACATCCGCGGGTCGAAGTCGGTGGGATCGAAGATCGCCGCCCCGCCGGGTATGGCCTCGGTCAACTGATTGATCTGATCCTCATCCAGCCCGAAGTCCGTCTCCAGATCCAGGCCTCGCGGTTCAGGACGCCAGACCCGAGTGGTCAGCAGCCGGAGTCGCTCATCTTCACTGCCGTCCGGGTCCCCCATGTAGATATGCACGTCGACCTCGACGAGCCGGTCGATTCGGTCGTGAGGGTTGATCTCCACCCGCCAGGACATGCCGGTGATGGACTCCACCCCGAACCACCCGGACATCTCCCGCTCGTCCTTCATGTCCAAGAATCCGGTGTCCATCTCCACCATCAGGCGCTCGCTCATGATCACCGCCCGGTAGAGACGCTCGCTCCATTCGATGTTCCTCTGGACATTCCGAAAGGTCAGCCCCACCACCGACATGGTCACCAGCAGGATGCTTAGGGCAATGACCACTTCGAGAAGTGCGGCGCCGCGCCGGACCCGCAGCCCCCGACGCCCCCCTCGCGACCAGGCCCTGGCCGGCCCGCCGGCCGGAACAACATTGGCATTGGTGCGCCCGCGATTCATGCCAGACCTTCCCGACAGCCCCTCTTGCAGCATAGCAAACCAGTCACCCGGCGACCTAGAGCGTCCAGCAGATTGGGTTGTGGCACCGCCGCCCAAGGCGGTGAAGACACAGACTCTTGAGCCCGCGCCCCAGATGCCATCCAAGCTTCTGAATCACCCTGGCGCATCACCATGCTCGAAACGACCGGTCTGGGTCGACGCTGCCGCCCCGCCCCCGGTTCCGGGCCCACACCGCACTAGCTTGTACGCCCAGCCGCGGGGAATGTCGCAGACTTCCAACGCCCGCCGCTCGGTCTCGAAGGACCATCCGCGCGAAGCGCATCAGACCGCTAAACCCTTCAGCAGACGGGAGTTAGTTATCGTCGTAGTCCCGTCCCGGGCTGGACCGCATTGTCGCCCGGACCAGATAGATAATAGAGGTGTAAGAAGGCGTTGATTTGGTCGGCGCGAGACGCGCTTTCGCTCACATCAGACCTGGGTGGCGGCATTTTCGCCGGGCTACGGCGAATCCCACCACCAGCTTCGCTCCGATACGTCAGTAGGGGAGGTTCCGCCCCGGCCTCCCAGCACCAGGAGACGCCTGCCTGCGGACTTACTTGGGCCCGTCGCGATACCAGCGGCGCATCTGCTCCCTCTCTTCCTCGGAGAGATCAGTATCGGCCAGCTTTCTATCGAGGTCCGATAAGTCGTCCATGCGCTGGCCCCGCCGACGCCCCCCTTCATTACCGGACTCTGCCCTGCGGCCCTCTTTCTTGGAAGGCTGGCGCCTCGACCCGCCGTCGCCCGTGTCGCCGCCGGAGAACTCGGCCTTGTCAAAGCCCTCATCATCGAGTTTCTCGATTTGATCGGCCGCCTCGTCGAAGCCGCCTCCCAGGCCATCATCGCCGAAGGACCTCTCGCCACCCGAGAAGGACCCTCCTCCGTCGAACGATTCGCCGACCTCGAAGGTTAGGTCGTCGACATCGAGCAGGTCCGGCAACTCCAGCTTCTCTCGCTCGACGTAGAACTCCTCGTCCTCCAGCATTTCCTCGGTAACCTGGTCGCGGATGGACGCCAGCCCCATCCGGCCGTCCAACACCACCCACAACTGTTGCTCCTCCTCCTCGAGTTCTTCCTCCGGATCGACGTGGGCCAGAATCAGCGTCGCCCAGTCGCTTGATCCGTCGGCCTCGAAGACGATGGTCGGCCGGTTCTCATCGACTTCGATGTCCTCATCCCGCAGGCCGCCCCACAGAAAGGCCTCCTGCTCGCGTCTCTCTTCGTCCGATTCCGCCGCGACCTGCTCCTCCTCGACCTCCTCCTGATCCTCCTCCAACTCGTCGGCACTGCCGGTCACCGACAGGGGTTCGGTCCAGTAGGGACGGCCCGGGGTGACTTCGTACACCTGAACGTCGCCCAGCAGAATCTGCTCATGGGCCCAGCCGGAGGGGACCAACTCGAACTCGCCGGGGCTGCGAATCGGATTGCGCTCGTACTCGATCAGAGGCTGTTGTTCGCCGGGCTCGAAGCGAATCCGGTAGCGACGGTGCTCCATCACCGCCTCGCACCGGGCCATGTACAACATCGAGCAGATCCGGTTGGCCGATTCCGGCAACTCCGACCGGGTGATCTGGTTCTCCATGGCCGGCCAGACCATCGAGCCCAGCAATACCAGCAAGCCCATCACGACCATCAGCTCGATCAAGGTGAAGGCCGGCGCGCACGGTCGGCGGCCGGCCGAGCGCAGCGTCACCCGCCGAGAGCTGATAGCCGATAGCCGAGGGCTATTCAACGATCGTCCTTCCAGTTCTTGATGTCGTCCTCGTTGCCGTCAACGCCGTCGGGACCCATGCTCCAGAGGTCGAATTTACCCTCGTTGTGCTGGCCCTCGGCATTGTATTGAAACTCGTTCTCCCAGGGATCCGACAAGCCGCTGATGTCCTCTAGATAGGGCTCTCCCCACTTCTCGGCGATATCCTCGTCGTTGGGCTTCTCGATCAGGTACTTCAGTTCCTCCGGATAAACACCGGTATTGAACTTGAAGAGCTTGACGGCCTGGGCCAAGGGTCCGTTGGGACCGATGGCCGCCTTGGCCATTTGCCGCTTGGCCTTCTCGCCCTGCCCGACCAGGGCGGGGATGGCGAAGGACGCCAGCAGGGCCAACAACCCTACCACCAACAGGATTTCCAGCAGCGTGAACGCCTGGCGTCCGCTACGACGACGACGTTTGGGCATGTTCGTACGCATCATCAGACCTCCCTTGAAGCTGGCCGGCGAGCCGGTCTGTCCCCAGGCCGGTTCATCGCCACTAATCGGTTCAGCTTACCAAAAAAAACCTCGTCAGACTCAGATTCCTCTTATTCGTCCTCATTGATTACATCCCGCCGCCGGTCATGGTCAGGATCGGCAACAGCAAGGCCACCGCGATGATCGCCACGATGCCGGCCATGCCCACCAAGAGCAGGGGCTCCAACAGACGGACCATCAGATCGATACTCCGCGACGTGCGGGCCTCGTACGAATCCGCGATCCCAACCAGCACGTTCTCCAGGTTGTTGCTCTCCTCACCTACGGCGATCATATCAATGATGTCCAGCGGGAACAGCCCGCTCTTGCCCAGGGGGGTGGCCAGGGACGAGCCGGTCCGCACGCTCTCGGTGGCCTCCTCGATGGCCTGGACCAGCAACAGGTTACCCGCCGAATCGCGCGAAATCTTCAGCGACTGCAGGATGGGCACGCCGTTGTGCAGCAGGGTTCCCAATATCCTGCAGAACCGACAGATCGCCACCAAGGTCACGATCTTGCCCATCATGGGGGCTTTGAGCGTAAACCGATCCCAATACAGCCGGCCGGTCTTGCTCCGAAACATCGCTACCACCAACAGCACCGCCACCAGGGCCCCGCCGACCGCGATCACGCCGTGATCCTCCATGAAATCGCACAGCGCGAAGACCACCTTGGTCATCGGCGGCAATTCGCCGCGGAGGAACTGCCGCACCTTGGGCACCACGCTCATCAACAGAAAAGTGATGATTCCGCTGCCGACACACAGCAGGATCGCCGGATACAACATCGCCCCGACCAGCTTGTTGCGCAGCTCGTTCTGGCGCTCGGTGAAGATGGCGATCCGAGCCAGCACGTCTTCCAGGAAGCCGCCCTTCTCCCCGGCCCGGATCATCGACACGTGCAAGGGGCTGAAGGCGTTGGGATGATCGGCCATGGAATCGGCCAGGGTCCTCCCCGAGGAGAGGCCGTCGCGGACCTCCTGCAGGGCCTCCTTCAACACCACGTGGGACGTCTGTCTGCTGAGCACATCCAGGGACCTGAGAGCCGGCACACCGGCCCGGAGCAGGTCCGAGAATTGGGAATACATAACCGCGACCACCGACGGGCGAACTCGCCGCTTGCCCCCGCCCAGGCTCCGTTTGGCCACCCCGCCGATCCGCACTTCTATGGGGAAGAGGGCCTGCTCGTCGAGGGAGCGCAGCACCTGCTGCTCGTTGTCCGCCGTCAAGACGCCGGTGATCGTCTTGCCCTCGGCACTGCGCGCGGTGTAAGTAAAGCTGGCCATTGCCTATCGCATCCCGGAGACCGATCGCTCCATCGGCACATAAACCTATTGAAGATCAGCAATTAGACCGGGCAACGCGGTAGCGGATGCCGCCGGTCCCTGAGTCGCCTGCCGGGCCGGAACACGACCCGCGGGTACCCGTACATCGGATGGCCACCGCCGGATTAGTACTCGGCTCCCCAGATTATACCTATCCTACCACCGGCAATTGCAGTGGCCAGCGGCAAAGGAGGGGTCCAATCTGCGAGAATCCGCGTTGGGCCGGTCGCGGGCCCGCCTGGGGCCCGGCACCCCGTGCATTGCCGGTCTGACGTCGGTATCCAGCGCGCCGGCGGCCGATAATCCGGGAACTCCCGTCCCGGGCCTCGATCAGGCCTGCGGACGTCGGCGGAGCTGTGGCTTGAGGAGCACGCAATCCAAACCCGGGGTTCCGCTTCGCTCAACCCTGGGCTTTGTTCCGGCGCCCCTTTCAGGGGCTAATTGGCCTCGTTCCCGAGGTCTTCATTCCTTCATCTCCTTCGGGGGCTGAGGATATGTCAGCGGATTGGCGAAGCAGAGCGATCAGCCTTCGAGATAGGTGTAGCCCTTCAACCCGCGCTCGAAGCGGCGGAGCATCTCCGCGGACTCCTGGAAGGTGATCAGCTTGCGGCGGACGGCGCGTTCTACCGTGCGACGCATGCGGTCCAACAGGTCCTCGGTCGAGAATTGAACATAGTGCAGGACCTCCTGAACCGTGTCTCCGTTAACCACGTGATCCACGAAGTACTGTCCGTCGTCGGCCACCGAGACGTTGCCCGCCGCCCGGGAGACGCGGTTGGGCCACTGGGGATCCACGCGAAGGTCCGCGAAGTAAAACGGCCGCGGTGACACCCCGGACTCGTCGTTTACCGTGCTCCACGAGTGGCCCCCGTCGTCAGACCGGATCAGAGCGCTCTTTTCGGCCTCGATCAGCGCGTACACGCGCCCGCGCGACCACCGCGCAGGAAGAGGTCCGACGCCGTC
>CAZFMS010000032.1:0-21362 GCA_964520125.1 uncultured Planctomycetaceae bacterium | reverse complement strand
GCCGGACAGCCCAACCATAAGGGGTTGAGCCCCACGTCGTAATCGGCGTGGAGGCCTGGGGCCAGAGCAAGTCCCCGGTAGAGGGTGGCCCGGCGACCACCGGCGGTGCATTGCAGTGGGCCCGACTCCCGGGGGCCCTCATCCACGTCTTCCGATAACACTTCGACGAGCCTCACTCCGGGCCCGGCCACCATCCGGGGTCTCACCCACGACGGGGGGGGCGAACTAACACCACCCTCTCCGGAGCCCGATGTACTGTTCAGGTAGGGAAGCCGCTGCCGAAGCCCACACAGACCTGCCGCTGGAGGAAGCATGTGCGTTCAGACGACCGAGGATAGCGGAACCATCATAGCCCAGGCGCTCAGCTCCGTTGAGGAGATCGCGACGTTACCGGAAGTAACCGTCAAGATCATCGATACGGTCGAGGACCCCAACAGCACCGCTCGCGACCTCCAGGAGGTAATCAAGCACGACCCCGCGCTGTCGATGAAGGTCTTGAAGGTGGTTAATTCCGCCTTTTACGGCCTGCCCGGGCAGGTGGCCGACGTGGACCGGGCGGCGCTGCTGCTGGGCGGGGCGGCGGTCAAGAACATCGCCATCGCCGCTTCGCTGGTCCGGATGTTCGACGGTCGGCAGTGCCCCGGCCTCTTTACCGCCAAGGATCTCTGGAGACACTCTCTGGCGGTCGGGGTGGCGGCCAAGAGAATCTCTCAGGCCGCGGGCAATAAGGCCGCCGGGGACGAGATCTTCCTGGCCGGCCTGATCCACGACCTGGGGCTGCTGGTGGGGCGAGAGGTCTTCACCAAGGAACTGGCCGAGGTGTGTCGTCGGTGCCGCGAGAACGAGGAGGATTTCCTCGAACTGGAGAAGGAACTCATCGGGGTGACCCACCCGGAACTGGGTGAAGCCCTGGCCACCAAATGGAGATTCCCCCAGCACTTGCGCGCCGCGGTCGGGGCCCACCACCAGCCCGAGGACCTCTCCGATGAACTGCGGCCCGGGGGCTTGATTCTACGCTGCGCCGACATCCTCTGCTGTCAGGAAAAGCTGGGCCTCGATCTGACGGCCGGGAACCAGATCGTTTCCGAGGAGTTGCTGGACGCGTTGGGCATCGACGAAGCTCAACTCGAGTCTTTGCGCAGCGTCTTGGCCCCCGAGCTGGAAGAGGCTGAAGCGGTCTTCGGCTCCGGCGACCAGTTCGACACCGCCGGCACGCCGTAGGCGGGCGGGGATCATCGACCGGCCAAAGGACTGCGGGGATGGCCCTCGGCGTCGAGCCCGCGACATCCATAATCAGGAGGACTCAGCATCATGCCGCTGCTGGAGGTCAAGAAGCAGATCGCCGAGGCGCGGGACCAACGTAGCGGGCTGGACCCGGAGTCCATCAAGCAGTCATTCCTCAACCACGTGGCCTACACCCAGGCCAAGGTGCCCGGCTTCGCCACCAAACACGATTTGTACGTCGCCCTGGCGACCATGGTTCGCGATCGGCTCATCGAACGCTGGATCGCCACCCGGCGGGCGTACTACAACCGCCCGGATACCAAACGGGTCTATTATCTATCGCTCGAATTCCTGATGGGGCGTTCGCTGGGGAACAGCTTGGTCAACCTGGAACTCTACGACGAGTGTTACCAGGCGTTGTTCGACCTGGGGTATGACCTGGAGCAGATCCGCGACCTGGAGGAGGAGGCCGGCCTGGGCAACGGCGGATTGGGCCGTTTGGCGGCCTGTTTTCTCGATTCGATGGCTACGCTGGAGCTGCCCGGCTATGGCTATGGCATCCGCTATGACTACGGGATGTTCCATCAGCGCATCTGCAACGGGCACCAAGTCGAAGAGCCCGACGCCTGGTTGCGGCTGGGCAGTCCTTGGGAGATTGCCCGCCCGGAGCACACCTTTCGGGTGCAGTTCTACGGGCGTTCAGAGGCCTACACCGACGGGGAGGGTAGGCTCAAGTACCGCTGGGTGGACACCCATGACGTCCTGGCCTTGCCCTATGACGTGCCGGTGCCCGGCTACCGCAACAACACGGTAAACACCCTCCGGCTCTTCTCCGCCAAGTCCACCCGCGAGTTCGACCTGGACTACTTCAACCACGGCGATTACCTGCGGGCCTGCGAAGACAAATCACGCACCGAGAACATCACCAAGGTCCTGTACCCCAAGGACGACTTCGTCCAGGGCCGGGAGCTGCGGCTCAAGCAGGAGTACCTGCTGGTGTCGGCATCGTTGCAGGACATCGTCAACCGCTTTGCCGCCCAGCATGATGATTGGCGACTTCTTCCCGAGCGGGCGGCGATCCAGCTAAACGACACCCATCCGGCCCTGGCCATTGCCGAACTGATGCGAATCCTCATGGACGGCCATGATCTGGGGTGGGACCAGGCCTGGGAAATCGTGGTGGGCACCTTTGCCTACACCAACCACACGGTCATGCCCGAGGCCCTGGAGAAATGGCCCACCGCTCTGCTGGGTAATCTCCTGCCCAGACATCTGGAGATCATCTACGAGATCAACGCCCGCTTCCTTCATGAAGTGATCGAGCGTTATCCCCAAGACCCGGGTCGCCCGGCCCGCATGTCACTGATCGAGGAAGGACACGAGCCCAAGGTGCGAATGGCCCACCTGGCCATCGTCGGCAGCCATTCGGTCAACGGCGTCTCCGCCCTGCACACCCGTATCCTCGAGAATGAGGTCCTCAAGGATTTTTACGAGTTCTACCCCGAGCGCTTCAACAACAGACCAACGGGGTCACGCCCCGACGCTGGCTCAAGAAGGCCAACTCGCCGCTGGCCTACCTGATCAACAGCGCCATCGGCGAGCAGTGGTTGACCGACCTCGACCAGCTCAGGGGCCTGGTCGCCTCGGCGGACGATCCCGAGTTCCAGGAGCGGTGGCGCGAGGTCAAGCGGCTCAACAAGAGTCGCCTGGCCGATTACGTCCGAACCAAACAGGGCGTGGCCCTCGATCCCGACACCCTCTTGGACTGCCAGGTCAAACGCTTCCACGATTACAAGCGCCAACTGCTCAACATCCTGCACGTCATCACCCTCTACAACCGGATCAAGGCCGGCCGGGACGCAGAGATCGTGCCGCGGACCGTCCTCCTGGCGGGGAAGGCGGCCCCGGGTTACCTCCATGCCAAACTGACCATCAAGCTGGCCAACGCGGTCGGCCAGATAGTCAACAGCGACCCGGTCGTCGCCGGACGACTGGCGGTCGTGTTCCTGGCCAATTACGGCGTCTCCCTGGCCGAGTACATCATTCCCGCCGCGGAGTTGTCCGAGCAGATTTCGACGGCGGGCATGGAGGCCTCGGGAACCGGTAACATGAAGTTCGCCCTGAACGGGGCCCTGACCATCGGCACGCTCGACGGGGCCAACGTCGAAATCAAAGAAGAAGTGGGCGAGGACAACATCTTCATCTTCGGACTGACCGCCGAGGAGGTCGCGGCCCGCCGAGCGGACGGGTACAACCCCTGGGATTGCTATCACGGCAACCCGGAGTTGCGGCTGGCCATCGACCAGATCGCCAACAACCTGTTCTCCCCCGACGAGCCCGGCTTGTTCCAGCCCCTGCTGGACCGCATATTGTTCCGCGAGAGCGATCCCTACATGGTGCTGGCCGACTACGCTTCCTACGTCGAGTGCCAGGAGCGGGTGTGCCGGGCCTACCGGGACTGGCGGCATTGGACGCGCATGTCCATTCTCAACACGGCCAACATGGGCAAGTTCTCCAGCGACCGCACCATCCGCGAATACGCCCAGCAGATCTGGAACGTCAAGCCTGTACCGGTAACGCTCTAACTGGGGCCATTCTGCCAGATCGAGCGGCTACTCGAACCTCGTCGGCCAATCCCATCTCGAGACTTCCTCGAGCAGCTCCCGATCGGTGACCTCGAACTTCAGCGGAGTAATGGCGACGTAGCGTTCCAGAACCGCCTCGGTGTCGGTGTCGAGGTGACCGGCCTTCTGCGGACGGCCGCCCTCCAGCCAGAAGATCTGACGGCCGCCCAGGTCTGTCTGCCGGCGGTACTTCGCGTCGGCCGTAACGACGCTCTGTGGGCACACGCGAACTCCCTTCGGCCAACCCGAATCCAAGGCCGGGATGTTGACGTTGAGGCAGGTTCCCGCAGGTGGCTTGGCGGCGGCGAACCGCTCGAAGACCTGCCGGGCGATCCGTCCGGCCCGGGCGAAGTCCATTGCGTCGGAGAGTTCCAACGAAACAGCCATCGAGGGCACGCCGAAGAAGACGGCCCCTTCGGCCGCCCCGGCCACCGTGCCGCTGTAGAGCACGTACATGCCGGTGTTGAGGCCGGCGTTGATCCCGCTGATCACGAAGTCCGGTCGCCAGTCCAGCAGTTCGAGCATGGCCAGCTTGACGCAGTCCGCCGGTTGGCCGGCCACAGCCCAGCCCTCGAACAGACCCTTGATCTTCACCCGCTGGGCGGCTACCGGGGTGAGCACGGAGATGGCGTGCCCCGCTCCGGAGTGGGCTGTTTCCGGGGCCACCACCACAACCTCGCCGAGGTCTTCAAGCGCCCGATACAACGCCTCGATCCCCGGGGCCAGGATTCCATCATCATTGGTCAGCAGGATTCGCATGGTGCAGGTGTCCAACGGTTGCCATTGCCCAGTTCCGTGCCCGGGATCGTAGACCAGCAAGGGGCTACGTCGCAAGTTGCAGAATCCGCGATCCTCGAACGAAGCACAATCCTCTGCTCGACCGCAACACTATTCCATGACCCGGACCGGTGTGTTATCCTGAGTTCACCAAACCGACCCCGGAACGCGGTGATGGATGAAACGGACCAGAACAAGCCCGGCCCAGCGTCAAGAACTGGTGCAAAGGTCGGTCGAGGGTGACCGCGACGCCTTGCAGCGCCTGATCGTCGAATACCACGGCCCGTTGCTCGGCACGGTCACCGGCCGGATGGACGCCGCCCTGCGCCGACACGTGGCCCCGGAGGACATCCTGCAAGAGGCCTACCTGGGAGCCTTCAAGTCGATCGGGCGCTGCTCTTTTGCCAACCCGGCGGCCTTCTATAAATGGCTGGAGAGGATCGCCCTGGACCAATTGAAGAACACCGGCCGCAATCTGCGACGGGACCGACGCAACATCGACCGCGAACGCTCCCGCGCCGCCGGTCGAAAGACCTCCCTCCTTGATCTGGTGGACGGCCTTTCGTCCCAGGGGCCCACGCCCAGTCGGCACCTGGCCAAGAAGGAGGCCTCGGCCGCAGCGATCTCCTCATTGGCTCGGCTCCCGGAGCACTATCGGCAAGTGGTGGAGATGCGCTTCCTGCAAGGCCGACCGGTCACCGAGATCGCCGCCGAGCTAGGCAAGTCCGAAGGCGCCATCCACATGTCCATCAAGCGGTCCCTGGACAAGCTGCGTCACTTCATGGGCTCCATCTCGAGCTTCCTGACCGGCAAGTAGTCATCAGTTTTCAGTTGTCAGTTGTCAGCTATCAGCGGTCAGCTTTCAGCCATCAGCTCTGCACGCATTCCGCGAACCGGGCAGGCAGTTGGCCGCGCCCCCAGTAGAGTAACGGCCTCAGCGCATGCTTGAGCCCTCTTCGGCCGCCCGAATCTGCCATTCATACCGACTTTTCTTGATTCCCGCGTGAGTTTCAAGCGTGGACGGTGATTGCGGGATGGGAAGACCAGGACGTTCCTGGGGCAGCGGGGAGGCACCCGTCGATGCGAGACTTTGACTAAGACAGGACGATCGAAGAAAGGAGAAAGAGATGATGATTCGTAAGCCAACCTTGGCTCTCCTGGTAACCGTTGGGGGGCTAATCCTGGCCGGTGCGGCGGCGCCAGCTTGCGGCCAGTGTGAAGAACAGAAACTCCATGCCGGTGACGCGGCAGCCGATGATCACTTCGGATTCAGCCTTGGCATCAGCGGCAATTCCCTGGTTGTGGGGGCCCTGAACCACGATCATGCGGGCCCGAATGCCGGCGCCGCGTACGTCTCCCAGCTTGACGATAATGGCACGCCGGACGACCGATGTGATGATACTTGGATTGAACTGTGCGAACTCATCGCTGATGACACGGCCGCGCATGACTACTTCGGAATGAAAGTCGCCATCTGCGGGGACTACATAGTGGTCGGTACTGATCGCAACGACCATGGAGGCCTGACTGACGCCGGCGCCGCTTACATCTTCTACCGCCATGCCGGGGGCCCGAACCAGTGGGGCCAAGTAGCGAAGCTTACCGCCAGTGACGCCGCGACGAATGACAATTTCGGAGAGGGCCTCGCCATCAACGGTGACTACGTGGTGGTCGGAGCCTCACATGACGATCATGCCGGCGGCTCTAATGCCGGTTCGGCCTACGTCTATTGGCGCGATGACAACGGCACGCCGGAGGACCGTAGCGACGACCATTGGATCGAATTGGACAAGCTCACCGCCAGCGATGCCGCGTCCAACGATTTCTTCGGGTCGGTCAGCATCAGCGGAGATTACATCGCGGTGGGTGCTCACCGTCACGATCACGGCGGTCACGACGCCGGCGCGGCCTACATATTCCACCGCCAGGACAATGGAACCCCGGAAGATCCGAGTGACGACACCTGGATCGAAGAAGCCGAATTCATCGCCGGCAATGCGGGAGGAGGCGATCTCTTCGGCTACGCCATCTGCATCGATGGGGACTACGTCATAGCGGGATCGATGCAGAACGACACCGCGGGCCCCAGCAACGCCGGTTCGGCCTACGTCTTCGCCAAGCCGCCGGATGGCTGGGCCTCCGTCTCGTCGCCTATTGCGGAAACCCATCCTCTGACGGCCTACGATGCAGGACAGGATGACTACTTCGGAGGCACGGTCGCAATCTGTGGCGACTATGTGCTGGTGGGGGCCGGCCGAGACTCCCATGCCGGAGGCAGTGAGGCAGGCTCGGCCTACCTCTTCCTGCTCGACGACAACGGCACGCCGGAGGACCACAGCGACGACCATTGGATCATGTTGGACAAGCTCACCGCCTGCGATGCGGGTCCCGGCGATTGGTTTGGCGGACATTCCATCTCTCTCAGCGGTGACTATGCGCTGGTGAGTTCTGACCAGGATGGAGATCACGGCGCCGATTCTGGCTCGGCCTACGTCTTCCGGCTCCCCTTCGATCCGGACTGCAACGGCAACTGCATGCCCGACGACCAGGACATCGCCGCGGGCACCAGTGCCGACTGCAACGCCAACGGTATTCCCGACGAGTGTGACATTGCCGAGGGTACGAGCCCGGACAACAACGGCAACGGGATTCCTGACGAGTGCGAGCCCCTGCCGCTGGACATCAAACCCGGCTCATGTCCGAATCCGCTGAATCCGTCGAGTCACGGCGTCCTGCCGGTGGCTGTGGTCGGCACGGGAGATTTCGATGTGACCTTGATCGACGTGTCGTCGGTAGTGCTGGTGCGGGCCGACGGCGTCGGCGGCCAGGTAACGCCGAATGAAGGGCCGCCGGGGCCCCATTCGACCTTCGAAGACGTGGCCACCCCGCTGATGGGTGAACCGTGCGAGTGTGGCGACCTGTCCGGCGACGGGATTGTCGATCTGTCCATGAAGTTCAGGACCGACGACGTGGTCGAGCTGCTCGAACTCGACGACCTGAATCCGGGCGACGAGGTGGAACTAGTCGTCACCGGCCTGCTGCTCGACGGGAGCGAGTTCGCCACCGCCGGGGATTGCATCCTGATCGTTCCACAAGGTTCCTCGAGCACAGGCGTCCGGTCCAACGTGCCCGGAACGTTCATCGAGATCGACCCGCCGGACCTGAACGTCGACGCCGGTGGGTTCGCCAATTTCGGTCGAACCTACCATCCCGGCACGGTCGCCACGCTGACCGCCCCGGACCAGGCGGGTGGGTTTGCCTTTCAAGGCTGGCTGGTCGACGGCGTCTTTCAGAACGTGGGCCAGACCACCCTACAGGTTACCGTCATCGAAGATGCGACGGTGCAGGCGGTGTACAGGCTCTGGGGCACGCGACCGAGTATCGGCCTGAGGCGCAGCCCCACGGCGCGTTGACGGCCTGTCGTACCCACCCACCCCGGAACGGACGATACGGGGAGCTTGCCTCCGACCCGGAGCAGGCTCCCCGCGTCCTTTTCTTCGCCCCTCCGCGGTTGGACCGTTCTACTCGACGTATTCACCGTCCTGGATGATAACGTGCCAATGCTCTTTCCAGAACTCTAGGGTACGACTCGGTCTCGCTCCAGAGGCGGGGCCAAGCACCCTCACGTCGAGGTTTCGATCCAGCGTGAGCGTAGCCCCGCCACCGACCAGAGGTCGTGTAAGGCCTAGCGTAAAACCGTCTGCGATCTCGGGGTCATCGGAATACCGCGAATCCTCAAACGATCCTATGGTCGTTACGTCGGAAGGTTCCGGGATGGGGGTTATTGGCTTCCCATCAGCACCGTAGCGGGCGTCCGGGGAAGCCGGCAGATCCAGGAAGGCATAGGCATGCAGGTAGGCCGGTGGACTATCCCGCAGCTCGGGACGTTGGGCAAGTGGCGGCCCCAGCCCCTCCATGTTTCGGGGGTCCAGGATCATGGCAACCACCACGATATTCCAACGCGTACGGCGGGCCTCATCTCCTGGAGACGGCTCGTCAAAACCATCCAGCTTGTTGTTTCTACCCGTTGCGACTATGGCGGGCAGGCCCGGACCGAAGAAGTCCTCGGCAACACGAACTCTGCTGATGTTCCCCATGTGCCAGAACGTCGAGCGGATCGATCTGGTGCGCGGGTCCACCACGGAGATTCGGGTCGGGTACTCGAACCAATCAGTGCCGACGGCAATGATCTCGTCACCCGGTTCACCATCCACGTTCGCGGTTGCCAGACCTTCACAATACCATTCTGGAGGACGAGCACAATCAGGCCACGGCGTCGTCGATGACAAATCGAGGGACCAAGATGGTTCGCCACCCAGGGCTTCGAAAACGAACAGGCTGTGCCCATCGATTGGCCCTTGGATGCCGGCGACCACGACCGAGCGTCCCTTCCCGTGCAGGTCCACCGACCCGATAGCCGTTACGCGGCGGGCCTCCGGGGGAAACTCGTAGAAGGGCTCCCATTCCGTCTTGTTGCCGCGGCGAACCTGAAGCGCCAAGGGCGTGTCAGGATCGATGCGAACCTTCGAGACTCGATTGCCACGAGTCGCGTACGACTTTCCAAGCGCTCCGGCGCCAAGAGCCAACCCCAGGAAGATCAGGCTTGCTATCATCCAGCGTCGACGGATTCGACGTGCCGCCAACGACTGCACCCGCTTGCTCGCATCCAGAGCCTTGATGGCCTCGGCCGCCGAGGCGAAGCGATCCTCCGGGAGTTTGGCCAATAGCCGCAGGGCCAAGCTGGCCAGGTGGGGGTCGGCGGCTTCGTTGATCGTGCGGGGATCAGCGGGATCTTCATCGAGTATGCGGCGGAGGACGGCGGCCTCCGTGGGGGCCGAGAAGGGCGTGTCGCCGGTCAGCATTTCGTAGAGGACCACGCCGGCGGAGTACAGATCGGTGCGCTGGTCGAGTTCGGGGTCGCCCCGGGCCTGCTCGGGGCTCATGTACTCGGGAGTTCCGGGGGCGTGCTTGGTCAGCGTGATGCGCGTCCGGGCGGTCGCCATCCGGGCCAGGCCGAAGTCGGCAAGCTTGAGGATTAACGATTGGGGATTGACGATTGACGATTCAGCAGGAGGGGATGAGCCGGCCGGAGACGCGCCGGACTCGCCAACGTCCGGCCGGTCGCCGGTCAATCCGCGATCCGCAATCCGCAATCCGCGATCGAGCAGCAGGTTCGAGGGTTTGATGTCGCGGTGGATCAGGCCGGCCTGGTGGGCGGCCTCCAGGCCGCAGAGCAGTTGGCCTATCAGCCGGCGGATTGTTTCTGCCGGCAGAGGCCCCTGCTGGTCGATCAGCTCGGCAAGGGTCGGACCCTCCACGTACTCCATCACCAGGTAATGAACGCCTTGCTCTTCGCCGACGGCGTAGACGGTCACGATGTTTGGATGTTGCAGGGCGGCCGCGGCCCGGGCTTCACGTTTGAACCGGGCCAGGGCCATGCTGTCGCCGGCCAGGTCCGGCCGAATGATCTTCAGGGCCACCGTGCGGTCCAGGTCTTCTTCGTAGGCCTTCAGGACGATGCCCATCGCCCCGCGGCCGAGAAACTCGATGGTCTTGTAGGCCCCCAGGCTGGCCCGGTAGGCCGGGTCCTGGGATTCGGTCAACACGCCCCGGCTGACCAGCCCGTCGATATCGTGTTCCCCCGGAGTCAGCTCACCGATCACCGCCAGGTACCGGCGCAGGTCGTCCGCCAGCTCCGGATTCTCGGCCAGGATCTGCTCCTCGGCCGCTGGCTCGCCCCGGGCCCGACGGTCGTACAGGTCGCTGACGATCCGACCGATGCGGCGGTCCCGAGCTTCGCTGTCGGATGCTTCGGTCACTTCCACGGACACCCCAAGTTCCCACCTAGCAGCTTCTTACCCCCAGAATACCGGGGATCGCCCCCCATTTCACCCCCCCCGGGCGCCAGGTCGGCACGCCGCCGCGCGAACCGGGCCCCTCAGATCATGGAGCGAGCCCCCCTGCGGCGATCTCCCCTGGGCAGCCGCCTTACAGGAAGAAGCAGACCGGATTGAGGGTAGCCGGTACCGGTTGGAGGATGATGTCGAACAGGCCGGTGCCCATGATGAGTCTCCCCTCCGAGCGAGAGCACGTATCCGTCGAACGCCGCAGATAGCATGCCCCAAAGCCGGCGGAGCGCGCCAGCCGGCAATTCTCAACGGGCCAAGGAGTCGCGATCCGGCCGGCCTTGGGATACACTGTCTGCGTGACCAGGTCCCCGTCGCCAACGCCTGCTGAGACGGGGGGACTGGGAATGGACGCGGTTCATTAACGGCCCGCGCGGGTGCGACCGGTTCCGCGGCTTCGACCGATCCAGGAGAGAGCTGTGAAGAACACCGAGAGGAAGACGCGAACCTACGAAGCATGGGCCTCGCTACGGCGACGACATAAGCAGCGCGGCCTGGCGGTCTGCAAGCGCTGGGACAAGTTCGAGGCCTTCCTCGTGGACATGGGGTATTGCCCGAAAGGCCGCGGCCTCGGCCGCATCAACGGCAAGAAGCCCTATTCGCCCGGCAACTGCAAATGGAGACTCACGGCGGTCAACCTCTCCGACCAGAGCTGGCGCTCCCGGGTCTTCACCCTGGACGGCAAGACGCTGGCCATCGAGAAGTGGGCCGCCAAGCTGGGTATCAGCCGCCAGGCCATCGAACAGCGCATCCAGCGCGGTTGGTCCGTCCGCCGGGCCCTGACCACCGGCCACACCGGCAAGGGCCCCCGGAGCTTCTCGTAAGAACAGCCCGGCTCCGGAAAGAAATCGGCCCCGGGAACACTAGCTCCCAGGGCCGATCGAATCACCTGATTGTCGCCACCCTCCCGAAGGCAGGCCGCACCCTGCGGTCCGCCGGGGCTACAGACACGGGCCGAACATGCTGAGCAAGATGTTCATGTCGGTTGCATCGACGATGCAGTTGCCATCCAGATCGCCAAGGCAGAACACCGGCGGGCAGGGCGGCGGGCACGGGCCCCAGTTGTTCAGCAGGATGACCTCGTCCTGGTTGTCTACGATGCCGTCGCAATTCAGGTCCGCCGGGCAGGTAGGCGGAGGCTGACACGGCCCCTGCTCGCACAGGACCGGATCGCACAGCACGCCGTCGCCCATGTAGGTGCCACCCATGCCCTCACAATCAGCCTGCGGCACGCCATCCAGGCAGGTCTGCGGGTCCAGGCAGCAGGCACCAACGCCACCGCCCTCGCACAAGAGCGGATCACACAGCACGCCGTCGCCCATGTAGGTACCACCATTATCCAGGCAATCGATCTCCGGCATGCCGTCGATGCAGGTCACCGGATCCAGGCAGCAGGCGCCGGCGGCAACCGGGCCGCAGGGCGGCATCAGGTCGGCACACGGGGTTCCCTGTTCGTAGCGCAAGGGCGGCGGACAATCCGAGACGGGGACACCGTCATTGCACACCCCCGTGGAATCGTCGCAGCAGGCCCCGACACATGGGTCCGGATCGCACTCGTCGGGTATACCGTTATCGTTGCAGTCCGGATCGCACTCGTCGGGTATGCCGTTGTCGTTGCAGTCGTTGTTGACCAGTTCGCACTCGTCAGGGATTCCGTTGCCGTTGCAGTCCAGGCTCGTGCCGGCGGCGATGTCGCACTCGTCGGGAATGCCGTTGGGCTGGCAGTCCGGCTCGCACTCGTCAGGGATGCCGTTGTTGTTGCAGTCGCCGCTGACTTCGCCGTTGCCGTCGGGGTCGGCCGGATCGACGTCGCAATCATCGGGGACGCCGTTGCCGTTGCAATCACCGTTGGCCTCGATATCACACTTGTCGCGGATGCCGTTGTTGTTGCAGTCGCAACCGGGCAGCGGGTCGGTCTCTTCCAGGCCCGGATGGAAGTCCGAGCAGACCGGGCTGACCAGGCCGAGGTCCGCACTGGGGTCATGGACCCAGGGGACGTCAGTCGTGCTCATCTGTATTCCCGCGGGGTTGCAGTCGGCGCAGTAGTCGAGCACCTGCACCTGCGTGGGATCAAGCACCTTGGTGAAGGTGAACCTGGGGCAGACGTTCAGGACAGAATCGAAGGTCCCGCCGTTGCAGTGTTCCTTCCCGGCGGTGAGCGTGCTGCCGCCCGGCTGCTGGCCGTTAACCACATCGACCTCCACGTCCCACTGCTCAGTAGACCCATCGGCGAAATCGACGGTAATCGGTTCACAGGAGATCAGGCTCAACTCCACGATCTCGATGTCCACGGTAACCTCCCCCGGCGAGGGCAGATCGCAGCGGTCGAAGGGATCGACATCCCGGCGGACCAGGGTGTCCGCCTCGCCGAAGTTCAGGGGATCGGGGAATCCCGGAAGCTGCACCATGCCCAGCGGCTCGCCCTTGAAGCAGATGGTGCCGTCAAAGGGATCCGAACCGGGGCCGAAGAAATCGGCCGGGATCGGGCAGGCCTCGGGGTTCTGGGCGGGATCGAAGTTCTCGCAGTTGCTGCTCCCGCTTTCCGCGGTGGTCCACGGGTCGATGTGGTAGGGGCCGTTGACACAGGACACGCCCCGCTGGGCCGGATCGCAGTTCGAGACGGTGACGAACTCATGGCTCCACCCGCTGGGCGGGCCGGCGTGATTGACGATCCGGATCACCTGGGTACAGGGCACATTCTCGCCCAGGAAGTTGCCGCCGCGGCAGACACAATCTTCCACCGTGGTGGTGATGCACTCTCCCGGCACCGTCCCACACTGCCCCAGAGTGGGAGGCAGGCAGCAGGCCCCGGGCTTGGATTCCTTGACCACGTGGTCGATGCTCCAGATGCGGCCAATCTCGATCTTCTGCGGGCCCTGGTCCTTACAGATGATCTCCAGGGCCATGTCGACGGTCGGGTCCAGGAACCACGGATCCCTGGGCTTGGGATTGGTCCCCGAGAAGGCCGCCCCCGGGAGGCCCTTGACGGTGTCGAGATTGCCGAACTCCCAATACCAGGCGCTGCCCGGCGTAGCGGTAGTGTCATTGGAGATCTCGATCCAGTAGCTGCCGGGCAGCAGTTCCTTGTTGGGATCGAACACTACGGTGTACTCGTACTGGTTCGCGCCCCAGGGATAGATGAGCCCGGTTGCCGTCCTGGTCACCAGCGGGGTGCGCTGGTTGATGATCTGGCCCGGCAGACCTCCGGCATCGGTGTAGAAGGTGATCTTGAAGTCGTCCGGAGGCGGCCCACCATCATAACCGCCATAGAACTCGAGGGAGCCAATCCACCCGTAACCCGACAGTACGAAGTTCTCGGCAACAAACTGCATGGCGGCGACGTCGGAGTACCAAGCGCCGAGCTGGTTGAATGGCTGGACCAGGCAGACGACGTTCGGCTGCAGGGTGACGTGGAGCGGGATCGAACTCGGCAGGCAGACCTTGTTCAACAGGTTGTTGACGAAGGCGGTCACGTCGTCCATGTCCAGGTCGCCGTCCTTGTCCATGTCGGCCAGTTGGCAAGACGCCGCGGGGGGAGCCCAGCCCATGACGCAGTCGATGAAGAGCTGAATGTCGCGACCGTCCAAGACGCCGTTCTCATCCAGGTCGCCCTTGCAGGCCCCCGACCAATGGTAAGTGACGCCCACCGGCGGCAGTGCGGTAATGCCGTTGGCCACCACCCGGTGGGGTACCTTGGTCTTGATGATGCCGAAGTCGGGAATGTTGGCCAACTCGATCTCGGCGAAGACGTCGAAGAAGCTGTCGCCGGACAGGAAGTTGCCCGCCCCATCGGCCAACACATTGACAATGGCCCCGGTCGAGGCCTGGGTGGGGCTCTCCCGGAGCAGGATCGGGCCGAGCATGGGGCTATTACCCGACAGCTCGAGGGCGATCATCTCCGTGCCGATGTCCGCCCCGCTAACATAGGGCGGCGGGTCGCGCTCGACCACCGCCGGCGGGTGGCCGACCGAGGACAGGGCGATGATCTCCCGGCCTACCCCATCGACCTCCACGTCGATCAGCAGGTTCGAGGGGAAGCAGTCGTCGATGCGGCAATCCCAGCCGATATTGCGGACCGTCTCGGAGAAGCCGAACACGTCGCCCGATCCGACCAGGCCGCCCTGGAAGTAGACGTTGTAGTAGCCGTTACCATAGGCGCAGCAAAGGCCGTCGCCGAACGAGTCGAAAATGGTGAAGTTGTAACAGCCGGTCGGATCGGCGCAGATCGCATGGGAGTGCAGGGTGTTCGGGTTGGTGTAAGGACCGCCCGAGGCGACCACCCCGCCGCTGTTCTTGTCCACGATCTCCCAGGTGGTTTCGCCAGGAAAGTCGTCGGTCATGATCTCGACGATGATGGTCTTCTCACACTCCACCGGCGAGACCACCACGGCGTGCTCGATCTCGGTGTAGGTCTGACAAACCGTCGGCGGCGGATAGCCCCACTGGGCCAGGAATCCGTCGTCCACGAAGGTCCACCACTGGTCGAAGTCGCAATCTACTTCGTTGCCCAAGTCGTCAACGATCGAGTTGTTGCACTCGTGGAAGTCGGCCATGGTCATGCCGTAGAACAGCGGGTCGCCCATGGACAGCATGTTCAACTGACCACCCGGACTGAACGAAGGCTGAAGGTCGTAGTAGTCGTGAGAGGCGAAGATCTTCTTGTTGTGCTTGGTGTGATCGTAGCCCGGGTCGCGGAACCCCGGGATGGTGGACGGGTCGCCATCCAAGTCGTGGTCGTGATCTCCTCCGCGGACCACCCCGGGGAAGCCTTGCTCGGCGGCATCCGCATCCGGATCGCTCACCGCGATCGAGATGGTGGTCTTGTTGACCCCGGCCACGGTGATGTAGTGGCCGCCGGTCCGGCGCCAGCGGACGTTCCAACCACCGAGGGCGGCGTCGAATATCGCCTCTTCAATGTGCCAGAAGCCGACCAGCAGGGTGACGTCCTGGCTTCGCTGAACCTCGGTGGCGATGAAGTTGAAATCCGGATCCGGCTCGGTGTGCTCATAGAGCAGGCCGGTCAGGCCGTAGGTATTCAGGTAGTCGAAAATACCCGATTGCATGTCATCCACGTAGGTTCCGCCATACGGGGGCAGGTGACCGTTGGGGCTGGGCTGGTACATCGGATCCAGAGGATTACCGTTGGCCTGAGTGGCCATGCGATGGGCCAGATCCTCGATCAGGTCCCACTTGGTCCAACCGGTCGGAATGACGCCCTGACCCGGGAACTTGTTGTCGAACCACCAGATGGAATTGGCCACCGCGGTCGGGCCGCAGTAGAACCGCTCGCGTTTGATGGTCCCGTCCCCGTCATAGTCCTTGTTCTGGTCGAAATCGGGGATGTACCCGCCGGCTTCTTCGCCATTGTAGTCCTTCCAGAACCAGCTCGGGTCGCAGGCCTGACACTTGGGTGGTTGGACGCAGTGATCGTGTCCCGGCGAAGGACCGGCATGGCAGGACGGCGGACAGCACGTCTCATCGTCCTTCGAGAAACCGGGATAGAAGCCGCCGTTGCCGCAGGGCGACCCGCCAGGCGGGGCATACTGGATCCAGGGCAGGTCGGTCGAGGCCAGGGTCAGCACCATACCAGGCGTCAAGAGGGCCTGTTGTCCCGTAGGCCCGGTGAACTCAAACCCGGGTATGACCTGTATGTCGCTGTCGAAGGTGCCGCCGACCTGATTCTGCTTGGTGGCGGTGAGCATTCCCTGCGGCTGCGGGCCGTCCAGGTACACCCGCACCGTCCAAGCCTCCGGGTTCTGCCCGCCGAGGTAGGTCACGGTGATCGGCTGGCAGCCGATCAGGTCGAGCTGCACGATTTCGATGGCCGTCTGATCGGTCACCGGCGGCGTGCCGTCAAAGCACATGTCGTCCAGCCTGGAGATGATGGTGTCGATGAAGCCGGTCGGGCCGCCCAGCTCGACGACATCGGCAAACGGATCGGAATTGGGACCGAAGAAGTCAGCCGGAATCGTTGGAATGTCCGGCGAGCCGAACTCGATGGAGGTCCCGTTGCCGCACTGGGTGCTCCAGCAGTCGTCACCGGCCGGGGCCGGTTTGTCGACGCAGGTCGGGCACTTCGGGCAATCCGGGGGAGCCACGCAGTGATCGTGGCCCGGCGACGGACCGGCATGGCAGGACCACGGACAGCAAGTCGTATCATCCTTCACGAAGCCAGGGAAGAAGCCGATGCCGCCGCAGGGAGAACCGCTGGGCGGCATGTCCTGCACCCAGGGTAGGCCGGTCGAGGATAGCGTCAGAGTATCGCCAAGCGGGAGGGTGAAGACCAGGACCAGCAAATCGGGGGGGGGGCCGGTGAACTCGAAGGCCGGCCGCACCTGTATGTCGCTGTCGAAGGTCCCGCCGAGCGGGTTCACCTTGGTGGCGGTGAGCATCCCTTGGGGCTGCGGGCCGTCCAGGAGCACCCGCACCGTCCAATCCTCCGAACTCAGGCCGCCGTTGTAGGTCACGGTGATCGGCTGACAGCCGATCAGGTCGAGCGCCACAAGTTCGATCGCCGTCTGATCGATCACTGGCGGCGTGCCGTCAAAGCACATGTCGTCCAGCCTGGAGATGATGGTGTCGTAGAAGCCGCTCTGGCCGCCCAGCTCGACGAGGTCGGTGAACGGATCGGAATTGGGGCCGAAGAAGTCGGCCGGGATCGCCGGGATTTCCGGAGAGCCGAACTGCACCTCGGTCCCGTTGCCGCACACGGTGTTCCAGCAGTCGTCACCGGCTGGGGCCGGTTTGTCGACGCAGCCCGTGGACGGGCACTTCGGGCACTTCGGGGGAGCCACGCAGTGATCGTGGCCCGGGGACGGACCGGCATGGCAGGACCACGGACAGCAGGTCGGATCACTCTTCACGAAGCCAGGAAAGAAGCCGATACCGCCGCAGGGCGAGCCGCTGGGCGGCATATCCTGCACCCAGGGCAGGCCCGTCGAGGAGAGCGTCAGAGTATCGTCGGGCGGCGGGAAGGTAAGGATCTGGCCCGGCGGCCCGTTGGGCCCGATGAACTCGAAGGCCGGTCGCACCAATATGTTGCTGTCGAACGTCCCCCCGAGCGGGTTCTCCTTGGTGGCGGTGAGCAATCCCTGCGGCTGCTGGCCGTTCAGGAACACCCGCACGGTCCATGATTCCGAGGACGTTCCGCCGTTGTAGGTCACGGTGATTGGCTGACAACCGATCAGGTCGAGCTGCACCATTTCGATCGGCGTAGTAGCCGACGCCGGCAGCGGGCCATCAAAGCACATGTCGCTCAGCCTGGAGATGACGGTGTCGGCGAAGCCGGTATTGCCGCCCAGCTCGACGACCCCGGTAAACGGATCGGAACCGGGACCGAAGAAGTCGGCTGGGATCGCCGGAATCTCCGGAGAGCCGAACTCGATGGAGGTCCCGTTGCCGCACTGGGTACTCCAGCAATCGTCGCCGGCCGGGGCGTGCTTGCCGCAGCCGCCGGCGCATTCGTCGTCGTATCCGCCGTAATTGCAGTCGGGTAGCCCCAGGACGGCCAGAGAAGCAGCCAGCATGTCGGGGATCGGGCCGATGTTCCCGCCGGCTCCCTGGGCGATACCGGTGTCCATCAGCAACTGGCGCATCCCCCGCGGACCGAACTTGCATCCCAGGTTTGCAGCGGCCAGGGACTGGAGGGCGGCGGCGCAACTGGTCACCATCGGGGAGGCCGAACTGGTCCCCGAGAAGTCGTGCGTGTAGCGCTGCCGGTTGTCGCCGGCGTACTCGGCGAAATTCCCGTAACCCAGGGTGAAGACACTCCAGTCACCCCAGGCCTGCAGGTTCACCCGGCTGCCGTAGGTGCTGAATCCTACTTTGTCGTGGTTCAGGTCGGCGGTGCCGGCCCCGACCAGGATCGCCCCGCTGTCCCCCCAGCCTTGGTAGGTTCCATAGACGGCGCTGTCCAGGTCCTGGTTGCCGTTGCCCGCCGCTCCCACGACGATCACTCCGGCGTCGGTCCCGTTCTTGACTACCGTCCACACCGCGTTGTTCAACTCCGCCGGACCGTAGTCGGTCCCGAAGTTGATGGTCTGCATTTCCAGGAGGACGATGTCGCAGGCATTCACGGTGGCGATGGCGTTGGTAATTGCCGTCACCCGCCGGTTGCCTTCCTCCACCGACTTCTCGGGGAAGAAAAGCTGAGTCGCATCCGGCGACAACCCCGTGCAACCATAAGCGTTGTCCAGGGCCGCCATCTCCCCGATCGTCGCCGTCCCATGGTCGTCCCAGCCGTTGATGACGACGTCTGGATGGACCGTCTGCCCGGGCTCGTCAATGATGTTGCAGAGATCCTCCGTCCCCGGGATGTACCCATACTCGCAATCGGCGATCAGGACGCCTTGGCCGCGGGCCCCGAGGCCCCAGGCGAAGGCCATGTTCAGCCCCGGGTTGGCGTTATGGTAGCTTTGCCAGCCCGCGGTGTAGTAGTTCAAGGTCGCCGGGGCGATGTCGGCGCAGGGCGGGTCCGGCTGGAGCATCGAGAAGTCCACCCACTCGACCTCGTCGAGGGCCAGCAATTCGCGGGCGGCCTCTTCCAAAGACGCCTCCGGCCCGTGAACCACCATCATGCCCGCCAGATCCGGCTGTGCAATGCCGCTCCGATCCGCCGCCCGCTCCTCGAGGAAATCGAGCTTCTCCTGCGGCAGTTGGATCAGTTGACTGTAGGCCAGTCCGTAGAGAGCGTTTACCGCGTCGATGTTGCTCAGATCCCCCTGCCCGAGCGACGTCAGGCTTCGGTGGACCGCCCTGACTTTCAGGTCGTCGCGGAACTTGACGGTCAACATGTTGTCGAACGCCGGCCGAGAAATGGTCTTCGGCTTCTGCAGCGGCGCCCGACGGATCAATGCACCCACCACCGATTCCTCGGCCGCTGAATCGGGCACCACCGGGGTAGGCCGTTGCTGTGAATCGCCAAGCCCCACGGTCGCACACAAGAGTCCGCCAACCAACACCAACATGTATTTTCTCGATCCCATGTTACTTATCTCCTCCCGATCACTGATTCTCCGACATGTTCGAAACTTACTGAACGATAGGACGTAACGGCGCATCCACGCCGTCCGTCAAAGATTGCTCTCCCTTTGTCCGCCAGACCAGGACCTGACGCCCGGCACCTCTTCCACAAATGCGCACGATTCACCGCGACTCCGCCCGGGGCCAAGTCAAGGACCCGTGGCTCCGAACGAGCCTGCCGTCGTACAGACAGTAAAACACTGGCGCAGCAATGACCCGAATGTGCCATGCGTTGCAAAAACGCGCGCTGCTTCTTATCTCGCCTGACATGACCTCTCCGGTCGGGCCGGATGCAGGTGCGCTGCGATTAACAGGAAGGAATTGACCCTAATGTCGCACAGATGCGGAGACGGGATCCCGGCCCGGATTCCCTCCTTCGGGTACTCTACCCTTCCGGCCCCCGATTTTACCGGTCTCGACAAACGAATGCAAGCCCAATCCGGTGCGGATTCCGAGCAGGAAGGAACCTCCTGCCCACACAGTACTTACGACAAACCATACGCCCACCTACAGAGTGGCAATTCCCCCGCCGGAATCCGCCCCCCCGCCGACCACGTTGCCGGTCCTCCGGCATCCCGGCCGAGCCGGGTCATCCCGGCCGGGCCTTTTCATGCCAACCAGGCCAGGTCATCCTTGCCAGGCCGCGTGGTGGAGAGAGAATGGGATCGCTGGCCCTGGCCCGCGGTCTCGACGCGCCGTTGAGACCGGGTCGGGGGCCCAAACACGCTGGTCGGCATGCCCCTACCGAACGAGGAAAAAACCCCTGCCGAGATCGAACGCACCCGGATGTCGTTCGGCGATCACCTGGATGAACTGAGAAAACGCCTCATCTGGGCCCTGCTCGGCCTCTTGGTCTCGGTCATCCTTTGCTTCAACTTCGGCGACCACATCATCGCCACCTTGACCGCCCCCTACAAGATCGCCATGGACGAACAGGGCTTCGACGCCCGCATGGTCCAGCTCAACCCTACCGAAGCGTTCGTCGAGTACTTCAAGATTTGCCTGAAATTCGGCCTGGTCCTGGCGGCCCCGTGGATGCTGCATCAACTCTGGCGGTTCGTGGCCACCGGGCTTTACCCCTCCGAGCGGCGCATCGTCAAGTACTTCGCCCCCTCTTCGATCGCCCTCTTTGTCGTCGGGGCGTCCTTCATGGTGCTTATCGTCCTGGCCGGCCTGCTCAAGTTCCTGATCGGGATTTCCATGTGGTTCCCGCTGCCCGGCGAGGACAATCTGCTCTACAAATGGTACCAGCCGGCGGAAACCGAGATCCTGGCGACAACCCAGCCTGCCGTGCCGCCGTTGGAGGTGCCGATCCTGACGGTTGATCCCGCAGCGCCGACCCCGGGGCAAACGTGGTTCAATCCCCGCACCCGCCGGCTGAATGTATACCACGACGGCGAGACATTTTTCCAGCCGTTCCAGAAGACCAGCAACCAGCAATTCGTCCAGCCCTTTTTCAGCATCTCCGAATACCTCGGCTTCGTCGTGAATCTGTCCTTGGCCTTCGGACTGGGCTTCCAGATCCCCATCCTGGTGGTCTTCCTGATTGCCATGCGGATCATCGAGGCGGCCCGGCTGGCCCGGGCGAGGAAGTACGTCATCCTCGCCGTTGCCGTCCTGGCCGCGATCCTCACCCCCACACCCGACGTGGGGACCATGCTGCTGCTGGCCGTCCCCATGATCCTGCTGTTCGAGATCGGACTGCTGATCGGGCGCGTAATCGAGCGGCGACAAACCGCTTAGGGTTTTTACCGACTCCCGCCGGACCCCGGCCGTTACTCGCCGATGATCTTGACCAGGACCCGCTTCT
>CAZFMS010000031.1:19044-21646 GCA_964520125.1 uncultured Planctomycetaceae bacterium | reverse complement strand
GGCCTGGGAGCTTCGGTCTCGAGTGACCCATGGCGTCGGGTTGCCGCGGCCACGCGACACCCACGATGCGAACGCGGTAGTATCATCGGACGAATCCGACATGGTTGATCTATACCTGAAAGTCGAAGAAGTGCTGCGCGAGACACTACAGCGTGCAATCCTGGATGACGCTTTCGCGGCTCGCTTCGAATCAGAAGCGAGCTTGGATAATTGGCTCACAAACTGAAGAATAGAGCGAAGGTTCGAGTGTAACGTCAGTGCCTTGTCGGACCACCAGGGCAGGCAGTTGATGGGTGATCTTGGCTGGATCACGCCGATTGCCAAAACCAGTCCACCCGGCGGGGGGTCCGGCTCAAATCACGAACAGGAAAGTCACCACCGCGAAGATGGGCAGCAGGATGCAGGTGCTGAACAGCATGTAGCCGAAGAAGCTGGGCATCTTTACGCCGGCGTGCTCGGCGATGGACTTGACCATGAAGTTAGGGCCGTTGCCGATGTAGGTGTTGGCCCCCATGAAGACCGCCCCCAGAGAAATGGCGATCAGGTGGTTGATCTGGATGTGCCCCCCGCCCACGAGGTCCATCATGTCCGCCCCCGCGGGGACCGGCAGGCTCTTGGCGGTCTCGAAGAAGACCACGTAGGTGGGGGCGTTGTCCAGGAAGCTGCTCAGAATCCCGGTGGCCCAGAAAAACTTGGACGGCGAGTCGATGCCCAGGCTGGGGCCCTTGATGTTCAGAATTTCGATGGGCACCTGCATGCAGACGAAGATACCGATGAACAGGCAGGCCACCTCCAGGATGGCCACGTAGTTGAAGTTGTTGTCCGCCCGATTATCCCGGCCGGTGAAGCGCAGGGAAAGGGCCACGCAGGTCATCTGGGCCAGTTCCCGGCAGAACATGAACGGCGTCCAGCCGCTGCCCAGAAACTCCTTGCTGGGATCCAGGGTACCGGTGGCGAAGACTACGCCGGCCAGGAAGAGAAAGTTGATCTTGCCCCTGATGGAGATCTTCTGGACCTGAATCTCGTCCAGCCTGATGTCGGTGGGCTTCTCCCGCCGGTAGACGATGCTGTCCCAGGCGAAGTAGATCACCAACAGGACGACCAGCATGAACAGCCATTCCGGCCACAGGTTCAGGGTCCACAGGAAGGGCACGCCCTTGAGGTATCCGAGGAAAAGCGGCGGATCGCCGATCGGCAGCAACGACCCGCCGACGTTGGCCACGATGAAGATGAAGAAAACAACCGTGTGAACCTTGTACCGACGCTGCGAGTTGGTCTTCAGCACGGGGCGGATCAACAACATGGCCGCCCCCGTGGTCCCGATTAAACTGGCCAGCAGCCCGCCGATGGCCAGGAAGATGACGTTGGTGCGCGGATGTGCCGGGATGTCACCGCCAATGCAAATCCCCCCCGAAATCACATACAGGCTGAACAAGAGCGACATGAAGGGGATGTATTCAGCGAGCACCGCGTGGCTGAGGACCTTCAGCACCGTGGGCAAGCCGCTCTCCGTCCCGTGGAAGCCGAAGTCGCGAAGCTGATAATACAGCATCGTGACCGCCCCCAGGGCCAGGGCCACCACCAGCTTGTTCTTGTTCTGGTGCCACCAATGCTCAGTCCGCTTGAGCAGCGGCAGGACCGCAATGCACAGCAGCAGGATGGCGAACGGCCCGACCCAGAAGAGCCCCGGGATGTGGTGGCTGGCTTCGGAGTTGGTTACCTCTGCCAAGAGCATCGGATCAGTCCACGCTGGCTCGCCCGCGACGGTCCAAGATCGAGACGGCGGCCCGAGGTCAGCACGACGTAACCAAAGGACCTATAAAACATAGCCTCTTTCATTGTCATCGGCAGCTTCCGGCCCATACTTGGGTGCGGATTCGACGCCCTTCCCCTGCGGAACACCCCCGGTCCGCCGGCTAGCCGTTCCCGGTCGATTGCCGCGGGGTACCTGCATCCTGTCGGACGAGGAGAAACTCTATCCCTTGTTGCCGGATGGCCCTTGACAGCGACATCCTGTTTGGTTAATGTTCGGTCTGTGGGCCCGGGCTTGTTTTGCCAGGGACCCTTTACAGGACTATAAAAGAGCCTACCGGTCTCCCTAGTTTCCAACCAGCTGCGTGGGCTGGAGGGGCGGCGGAGCCCGGCAGGGCCAACTTGGAAAGGACCAATGACATGAACAGCTTCATTACGTGGCGTCGCGGCCTGACCCTCCGGACCTTGCTCTGTGGCGTCGCTCTGGTCGGAGCGGTCGCCCTGCTAACCGATCGGGTGGCCTCCCAGGACAAGGATGATGCGAAACCCAAGGCCGAGCAGCCTACGGGAGAAATGGCCGAGATGATGGCCGCCTGGGCGAAGTACGCCTCCCCCGGCGAGCATCATGAGCATCTAAAGCCATGGATCGGCACCTGGGACCTCCTCGTCAAGTACCGGATGGGTCCCGACGCCCCGATGGAGGAGCACAAGGCCATCTCTCAGATCAAGTGGATCATCGGCGGCCGTTTCCTCCTGGAGGAAGTGCACGGCGACCCCGAGGAGGCCAAGCAAGACCCGATGATGGATCGGCCCTTAGAGGGACTGGGCCTACTAGGCAACGCAAAGTCCG
>CAZFMS010000031.1:0-19034 GCA_964520125.1 uncultured Planctomycetaceae bacterium | reverse complement strand
GCATCATTGGCTACGACAATTACGCGAAGAAGTACGTGAGCATGTGGATCGACAGCATGGGCACCATGATGATGACCGAGCAGGGTACCTGCTCCCAGTCGGGCAAGGTCCTCGAGATGACCGGCGAGTACAACGACGTCATGACCGGCCAGAAGAAAACCAGCCGATCGGTGACGCGTATTGTCAATAACGACAAGATCGTCGCCGAGATGTACGAGAAAGGGCCCGACGGAAAGGAAGTCAAGAACCTGGAGATCACCTACACCCGAAAAAAGTGATCCTCGGTTTGCCGGACTCCGGGCCCCGGCTCGGAGGATCGTGCCCCCTTCAACAGTGTTGATCGTGGGGAGAGAAATGTACCGCGGCCGGCCGGTCAACGGGGGTGCCCGCGAGAGGTGCGGGCCGGAATCGACTAGATCGGGCCGCCGTTGATTCGTGAAGTTCGCAGAACAGAAATGAGGGAATCAAGATGACCGCCGCAGTAAAACCCATTCCGGATGGTTTTAACACCTTGTCGGCCCACGTCGTGGTGCATGGGGCCGACCAGGCCATCGAGTTCTACAAAAAGGCCTTCGGCGCCGAGGAGATCACCCGCATATCGGGCCCCGGCGGCAAGGGCATCATGCACGCCGAACTGAAGATCGGTGATTCCACCCTGATGATGTGCGAGGAGTTCCCCGACATGGGGGCCAAGTCGCCGGCGGCGATCGGCGGCTCGCCGGTCACCTTGCACCTGTACGTGCAGGATGCTGACCAGGCCTTCGACCGGGCGGTCTCCGCCGGGGCGACGGTCAAAATGCCCCTGACCGACATGTTCTGGGGTGACCGCTATGGGAGGCTGATCGATCCCTTCGGCCATGAGTGGTCGATCGCCACCCATAAGCAGGATCTGACCCCGGAGCAGATCAGCAAAGGCGCCGAGCAGGCCTTCTCGAATTCGCCCGGTGGCTGCCAGTAGAAGGCTGCCTGGGCAGGGTGGATCGGCGAGTTCCCGACCCCGCGTGGGGAATCTCGCCGGGCCGAGGAAATAAACTCCGCGCCGACCCGGTGCGAAACGGGACAAGTTCCCGACCGCGCTGAACTGCTCAGCGAGAAAGGAGAAGGACACGATGGGCGCACCACTTTGTCACTTTGAGTTCATGAGCGACGATCCGGAGAAGTGCAAGGCCTTCTATGCCGAGGTCCTCGGCTGGGAGTTCGACGACAACTCCATGCCGGGCTACACCCTGATCAACCCCGGCAAGGAGCCCAACGGCGGCCTGATGAAGCGCCCGCCCCAGGTTCCCCACGTCGCCCTGAACACCTACTTCCTGGTCGACGACATCGACGCCACCCTGGAGAAAGTCCAGAGTGCCGGTGGCCAGGTCCTGGTCCCCAAGACCCCGATCCCCAACGTGGGCTCCTACGCCTTCTTCACCGACGTGGAGGGGATCCCCGTCGGCATCTTCCAGTCCTGACGCGACGCCGCATGATACGCAGGGGGCCTCCGCGGTCGGCTCTGTTGTCACCGCGGCGGCCTTCTCGGTGCGTTGTCCCTGGCGCGCAACCAAGAAGGCGGGCCCAGTGAACCCGCCCGTCTTGGCTTGAACCTCGAGGATCCCTCTGCACTCGCCCGTCAGTTGGTTACTCTCCGTAGACTCTTGTAAACGGTGTCTTCCAACCCTCGGGCGACAGGATCTCCGGGTCGATCTGCTCGTCGTTCATCTCCAGGTGGATCCGCCCGGTTTCCGAGGCCACGTTGCTGAACTCCGCCGAGGCAACGACCTGGGCCGCGGCATCGTAATGGATGGTCAAGACCAGATTACTCACAAGCTCCGGCAATTCAGTGGTACCCCAGTGCACCCGATCCGCCTCTGTCACGGGCGCCTGAACGCCCTCGGCCCGTAGAATCCACTTTGACGCGCTGGGCTTCTCGACCTCAACCGTCTCCGCCTGGGCCTCGAACGCCGCCACAAGTTGTTCGAAGGTCTTCTGTCCATCCTCCAGCGTCTCTCCGAGCCATCGATCCAAAGCTCTACCCCTATCGGGGTCCAACGTGCCATCGGGCCTGGATTCCCACCATCTAATCTCCGAGCTTACGGGGTCGAAATGGAGGTTCACCCGCACATTCGGCCACTCGTCGCCAACGGCGCCAGCGGGTCTCGCCTCGGCCAGCGGTCCAAACCCCCTGGCGGTCAGCACCCAGTCGGCCCCATTACCCTTCTCGATCTGAACCTCGCGCGCGGTCGTTTCCAAGTGCGAGACCAGCCGCTCGGCATCCTGTTCGCCACTGAAGGCGAGCAACAGCCGCATCAGCGACCGCAAATACTCCCGCTGTTCATCCGGAAATGCGTACACCACCTGACTGGCCCACCACGAAAACGTCAATCTCAATGGAACCGCACCAAAATGGCCCAGAGGGTCTTCCAGGTAATCCTGCCAGTGACTTCCCATGTACAGATCCTCGGTGGGGATGACCCTTTTACCGGCGCCTCCCATCCCGCCGGAGCCACGGATGTATTGCCACTGTTGCTCGGGCGTCTGGCAGGTCACCACCACGCCGTCGAGGTCATTCCAATCGGAATTATCTGCTTTCAGGAGCACGTGTAGTTCGCTGTAGAGCGTGTCATCCTCCCAAACCTGGGGATCCTCTCCGCGGCGCAGATTCACCCGGCCGCTGACCTCGACATTGCCGAGATCGATGCCTTCGATCTTGATCCAGACTGATCTCGCCAAGGCCTCCTTGAAACTCTCGAAAATCATGGCCGCGGTGACCGGCTTGGCACCGTCGATGCCCAGCCACACCAACATTGCAATCGCCGCCGCGACCGCCCCGGTGGTAAGCAATGTCCAGTTCTTATGCCGTCTCATGAAAGAAACTCCTTTATCACGTTCGCTGGATTCTGCCGCTTGGGCCGGCTGCCTCCAACGCATCTGTTGATGGTTCGTAGGTTCATCCGGCAACGCCAGTTGCCGCCCGATCATTCGCAGGTTGCTATCGAGCAACGCGTCCTCTTTGTCTCTCTGGTCAACCATGACTGAGGTCCTCTACGATTCCAGATGTTGCAACATCTCTCTCAAACGCTGTCTCGCGCGGTACAGCCGGCCTTCGACCGCCCGCTCGCTGGTGCCCAGCACCCCGGCGAGTTCCGCGTGCGAGCGGTCCTTGAAATAATGCCCGATGATCAGCTCCTGCTCATCGTTGGATAGCCCTGTCACGGCGAGCAACAACTGATCGCGGATCTCCTTTCGCTCCAGGATCGTCGGCGGCAGTTCCTCGGTTACCCATCGCCGGGCCAGTTCGACGGCGACATCGGGATTCGCCATCGGTACCTCCGCCGGCCGCCGGGCTTGTCTGCGCCAATACGCCCGAATCAGGTTCTTGGCGATCCCGCGAAGCCAGAACTCGATTTCGTCCTCAGGAACCTTCGCGGCACTCTGCGACGCCTGCAGCCACAATTGTTGCATCAGGTCGTCCGCCAACTGCGCATCGCCGCCGGCCCTAACGGAGAAGTACCGATATAGACCCCGGCTGCACCGGTCGAACGCTGCGGCAAGGCCGGATTGCACTTCTCGGGCGGCATTCACCATGAGCGGAAAACTACTCGCTGTGCCTGACGCCGTCATCCCGACACTCCCGAAGCAGGTACCCACGCCGTAACACCCTGATAAATGCGCGCCGGACCGCCGCCCCATGCAAAAATCATGGTTTCCAACTGGAAATGACCCGGGGGCGAGCGGTTCAGTCCCCACCGACTCGTCCGAATGCCGGGCAAGTACCGGGCCTCGCCGGCTCTATAACGGTTATGGCCCCATCAGGATGTCTACAAAAGTGGCAATGTCCAGGCCGTCTGCCTGGCCGTCTGAATTGATATCCGCCCGCGCGACCAGGCAGGGGTACTCCTCCGTGTCGAGAAGGGCAACAACCAGTAGGTCAACATCCTCGAGGTCGAGGTCTCCGTCGCAGTCCAGGTCTCCCGCCGGACAGGCCCGCATGGCCGCGGTTCCCTGGGGACCGCTCTGGGCATTTCGGCCGTCAATCTGACAGAGTGTCTCGGTTCCCTCGAGGTATTCGAGCGAAGCACCCCAACCCCCGTCATAGACCGCGGTAGGAGCCACCGCCCAGCTCTGAGAATCGACATCAAACACGTAAATCTGGTGGTTGCTCTCCCCGCCCATGACCAACAGCACCCCGCGGGCCGGGTTCGCCGCCAGGCCTACCCCCCACACGTCGAAGGCCCCGCTCCGAAACCCCGGGATGACGTTCGAGGACTGCAGCGACGACGTCTGATCCCAGCTATCCCGGGCGATGTCGTACACGTTGAGGTACGAATCCGAACCGGTGACCGCCCCGCCCGACAACCCTCCGCGCCAAACGTATATCTTCCCGTCCAAGTACTCGGCCTCCGAGCCGGCCTCGAAGACGTCCGGGGCCACGGATGTAAAGCCGACCCAAACACCTGCCATCACGTCGTAAACGGCGAGCCTGCGCAAGGAGGAAGGGTCGCCGCCGGACTGAAAAGCCACGATGGTCGCGTACAGGCGGTTGCCGATCGGGTCATAGGCCAGGGCCTCGTTCGCGTAGTACCGCCCGTCGATGAGGGTGCGCGGAGCGCTGGACCACGAGTTGCCGGCCGCCTCGTACACATAGAGATACGAGCCCTTGCCGCCCCCATTGCCGGCATCGAACTGAACGCCGACGCCCGCATAGTACTCCCCCCCACAGTACTGCAGGTCACCGCCGTCCCAAACAGTCGACGGGGCGGTGGCCCGCGAAACATAGCGGTTAGTCGCAAAGTCGAACCTGCTCAAACGGTTGCTGTTGGTCCCTTCCAGCAGATAGAGATCCACCCCGTCGGTGGCAAAGTGGGCCCCGTTTGCGGTATTGAAAGTGGAGCCCGTGCTACGAGTGTTGGGGCCCAGGTCCTTCCAGCCGTGGTCGCAGAGGGTGCGTGGGTTGTCCAGTTCCCCAGTATCCACGTCACCGATCAGGGGATACAAATCACCCGGGTCGGCGATCTGCCCGTTGTTGGTGTACGGAACATCGGTATCGCCGAGGCCGTCGCCGTCGGTATCTTCGCCCGCGTAGTTCGACCACCAATTGCCGCCCAGGTTGGGGCCTCCCACGATGTTCTCACCCTCGACCGGCCGGATGGACCAAATGTTGTCGGCCCCGCTGGCGCTGGCCGTGCCGCCGAAATCCCCGCCCACCAGGTTGTTGACGATCTCACTGTTGGTCGTGTTGATCAGCTCCAGGCCGATCCCGAAGTTGCTGTGGATGATGTTGTCCCGGACGGTGTAGAAGCTGGAGGAGGCTTGATCGGGCAGGTTCAGACAGGGGTATTGGCCCGCAGGGAAATGCACCAGGCCGTCGGTTCGCAGCACGATGCCCTTGCCCCCGTTGCCGATGATGTCATTGCCCTCGATGACGTTGTACTGGCCGTGCTCGATCTCGATGCCGTTGGTGTTGTTGGCCCGAATGCTGTTGCCCCGGATCACGGTGCCGCTGTGGGAATAGCCCAGCCAGAAGCCGTAGTTACTGCCGTCGGCGATGTTGTCGATGAACTCGTTGCCGGCCGAGAAGGTGGTTTCGAAGGCGTTGGCCCCGGCGAAAGAGCCGTTGTTGCCTTGAATGAGATTGTAGTTGCTGGGGCAGCCGTTCTCGTTGCCGATGAAAAACCCGTCACCGCCGTACTGAAACGAGTTATTCAGAAACTCGTTGTTGTCTGACGCGTAAACCACCAGAAACCCCGCCGAATCGCCGAGCCCCGGGCGCATGCAGTTGTCGGCCACGTTGTCCGACACCACGTTTCCGGTCGAGCTGTAGAGGTGAATCCCCCAGCCGGTGTTGTCCGACGCGTCGTTTCCGCTGATGGTGCTGTCCGTCACGTAGTACAGGTCCATCCCGTTTTCCTGACCGTTCAGGGTGTTGCCGGAGATCATCCCCTGGGACAAGTTCTCCACGAACAGGCCGCCGCCCAGATTGGTCCGGTCACCGAGGTTCGGACCGACGTTGATGTTCAGCCACGGAGCCGGCGGGCTCAGCGAGTCCGGGTCCACCCAGTTGCCGGACATGTCATTGTCCAGGATCTGGATGCCCAGGCCGTTCTGCACCCGCATCCCGTAGTAGTAGCCCCGGACAATCCCGTTGCGGATGATCACGTCGTCGAATCCGACGCAGCTCACCCCGTAGTTCTGGTAATCGCTCCCCACCAGCTCCGCCCCGTTCATGTCCAGGGTTACGCCCCCAGCGCCGATCGAAACCCCGTTGGGTAGGTAATAAGTGCCCGGCAGAAAGGTCGTGTCCTTGGCGATCACCATCCCGTCGGTGGGAATCACGCCCCGCCCGACTGCTTCGGCCGCCGGCACCAGCAACAATACTGCCGCCCCCAACCATGCCCCCACCGACGGCCCCGCCGGTGGTCTTCGCGAAACCCTTGCTTGCCGGGGTGTGTTCATGGCCCATCCCTTCTTAGAAAGGCTCTGTGGGACAGGATTTCCAGCCTGTCGTCTGACGTCTGGCCTGTGTCTTAACCGCCGAGACGGCGGTGCCACAACTCATTCTGTTAGGCGCTTTAGCCTGACTGACCGTACGTGGCGCACTCGGCGCCTTTGGGGCCCCTGCTACTCGTCAAGGCTCAAGCAGCCGACGTAGTGGTCCGGGCACATGTCGGCCCCCCGAATCGCGATCCGCAGATTTGTAGTGAGCGCGATCGAGTGCTCAATCATCAACAGAGATGCCCAAGCTTTGGTCGTGATCATGCGGCCAACGGCTAGTCTAACAAGAACACCCCCCGATCCCAAGGCCGGCCAATGCAAAAAGCCCCCCCGGTGAGCGCGATTGCCCCAAGAACCACAATGGCTGAATGGCCCCACGATCCCGTACCCCAATGGGCCGGCCCCTACCCCCTGGTCTCCGCCCCCCCGGGGGGGCGGCCCTGCTACCCATCCCATTCAACATCAGACACTCGCCACCCGAGCCGATCATCACCTCACAGCGCAGGTCCGATACTGTCGCCCCCGCCCCCGCCAACGACAAACCTCCCCCGGCACCCGCACAGCGCCTTCACCGCGGAGGCCGTCGGTCCGAACGGCGGGCGGCCCGGCCTGGGTGGACGACCAGCAGTTTTCCTGCAATCAGATCGTCGTCCGGCTCGTCCAAGTATATGGTATGCAATAGGCGTACTCGCACCGGGTTCGAGCCGCGATCGGCTCCATGCAATGTAGCAGCATGATGGCGCCGATCCTCAAAACCGGACTGCTGCTGACCGGGCCGGGGCGGTCGAACGTGGAGCAAAGGACTGATGAACGACTCAACGCTGGATCTTGACGGCCTGGTGCGACATGGATATCGCTTTGCCCATTCGCTGACCCACGATCCGACTCGGGCCGAAGACCTCGTGCAGGACGCTTGGTTCGCCCTGCTCAAGGCCAAGGGACCCTGGACCCGGGCCTACCTCTTCACCACCATCCGCAATCGATTCATCGATCAATGGCGGCGTGACAAGCTGGTCCACACCGAGCCTCTGGAAGACCATCCCCACGCAGAATGCGGCGAGGCGACGGCGCCGTGGTCCGACGATGAACATCTCGTTGTCGAGAACGGCACCCTTGATCGAGCATTGGGTCGCTTGCGGCCGGAAGAGAGGGCCGTGCTGTACCTCTCTGCGGTGGAAGAGTGTACCGCGGAGCAGATTGCGGAACTGCTGGATCTACCCAGAGGAACGGTGCTAAGCATGATTCATCGCGGTCGCCAGAAACTCCGGCGTTGGCTGAAACCTGAATGAGGGAAGACAACATGAGCAAGAAGACCTTACGAGATCATCTAGTTGGATTCTATAGTGACAGATCTGTTGCCCCGGAAGCGGCAACCCGACTGAGGCGCCTCGCAGAAGTGGACCTCGGGGCCGTTCAGGGTATCTCCGCCGGGTCCGTCGCCCATGGTCGGTCGAAGATCTGGTACGGCCTGGCGGCCTGTGCGGCGATCGTAATACTCGGCCTCGGCTACCGGCTCTATCAGGCCGGCAACTCGCCGGGGCCGATGGTCGCTTCTTCTCAGTCGGGCGGGCTCGAAGGAACGAGCAAATCACCGCTGATCGACGCCAGCCTCCAGCCCACCCTGGTGGCCGTCAAGCTCCACGCGGATTGGTGTGCCCGGTGCCCCACCGTCGCGCCGATCTTCGCCCAGTTGACCGAGAAATATGAAAACCAGCCCGTCCTCTTCATCACCCTCGATGTGACCGATGACACCAGCCGCCGGCAGGCCCGCTATCTGGCCTCCACCTTGGGCATCGAAGAAGTCTTCAACAAACCCTATGAAACGGGAATGCTGAAGCTGATTGACAGGCAGAGCGGAGAAGTCCTGGCCGTAGTGACCGACACCGAACAAGTCCCCCTGATGGAAGGCGCCTTGGCCCAGGCCCTCCCGCGCCGACGGTAAAACTCCGGCAATTCGCCATCGCCCTGGCCATTCTCGGACTTGGCCAGGGCGGACCGGGCAGGATTACTCCCCCACATGCGGTACGGGGCCGCGAAGCTGCGAAGCCGCGAGCCACGATGGGCGATCATGGCCGCAAGGCCGGCTCCGCGTCCTACACATACGCGGTCAGGTACATCACGGCGTAGACCAACGCCACGAAGACCAGCCCCCAAAACAGGATCTTCAGCTCCCAGAAAACCTCCAGGAATCGAGCTTGCTTCTTACCGACCCGGCCGTCCCGAGTAGTCGTGAGGTGATGTTCGCCTGGCGTGTTGATCGTCGTATCCATGCTATTCTCCTTGTTCTTCCAGGGCCCACCCCACCACCTTGTTCTCCAACGGTAACCCCCTGCGACCCTAACGCCGCAACGGGCCCTCTCTTGGATTCGATCGTCCGGCAGCAGGCCGGGATAGTCCACCCGAAAGGCCCGGACCGGCCCTGGATAACGGCGTGAGGAGCATCATCCCCCAGCGTTGAATTCCAGGGGGGAAAGGGGTGGTTGTGCGCTCGGCGGGCCGCAGAGAGGCCGCCCGAATGCCCCGGGGTGGCATCGGCCCGGGCTGGCTCGCCGCCCGGCCGACAGGAACCCGCAAGAAAAAAACGAGCTGACCCTTGACAACCTCCTACAGCTGTAGTACACTTACGACAGATGTAGTAGATCGCGTGGAGACCGTGCCGATGGTGGAGCGTCAATACGAACTGGGGGATGCGGAACTGGAGGTCCTCCGGGTCTTGTGGGACCACGGCCCCGGCACTGTCCGGCAGGTCCGGCAACATCTCCACGATCTGGGCCGGCGGGTGGCCTACACCACGGTCTTGACCTTCCTGACCCGCCTGGAGCAGAAGGAGCTGGTCACCAGCGACAAGGCCAGTATCGCCTACGTCTATCGCCCTGCCGTCACCCGGGCCCGCATCCGCCGCTCCCGCCTCAAAAACCTCGTCTCCCAACTATACGACGGCGAGGTCGGCCCGTTGGTCCTGCAGTTGATGAAGACTCAGAAGTTCTCGCCGGGGGAGATCACCGTCCTGCGGAAGCTGATCAAGGAACTCGACGCGAAGTCCAAGTAGCGCCGCGAGTTTCGGAGAATGGGGAAAATGTCGGCGTGGATTCCAATGGCCGCAGACCTGCTTTGGCGTAACGCCCTGGCGGTCATTCCCCTGGCCCTGGTCGTCGGGGCCGTCTGTCGTTGGGCCCCCTGTCGACCGGCCACCCGCCACACCCTCTGGCTGTGCGTCTTCCTGTCCCTGCTGGCCGGGCTGGTGTTGCCGCCCGTCTCCTTCACCACATTGGCCGATCAAGTGGGATCGCCGGCCGACGACACCACTCAGAACGAAGCGTATGCCGGTCAACGCTCCACATTCCCCCGCCATCTGCCGCCGGCGGGAGGCGATCCGACAGAGAATGCCCCGCCCCCCAGTCCCGGACCTGACCCGGCCGACGGAGGAACCTGGTCGAGCAACCCGGGTGACGCCCAACCTGCCCCCAGGATCGAACGTCTTGCTACTCCCGCGGAGAATGCCGCCCGCCCCGAGGCTCTAGCTGACCGTACACCATCACGTGACAGAAACGAGCCGCGGCGCTGGGCCCTCGACCATGCTCGCCAAGTGAGCCGGACCGAGATATCGCCCAGCCAATCGGTCATCCCGGACCGAGGCAGTTCTTCACCTGACACCATAGCTCCCACTCCACCCAGGACAGTCGCCCGCGCCGAGCCCTTCCGACCATTTCATTTCGATTCGCCCGCTGGTTCGGTCGGGCTGCTGTCCACCAAGTATCACGGTGCTGACCCTGCCGGCGCCGATTCGACCACCGCCGACCAGACCACCGCCGACCAGACCATCACCGATGCGACCGGCGCGCAGGTGGTCGCCTCCCCGCCGACCTCGTTGAATCAGCCGGCTGCGGCGGTAGTGGCGAATCCCGATCCCCACCAGCGGCTCGGTGTCGCCCCTGCCCAGGAGACAACCGGCCCAGGAGCGTGGCTGCGCCTCCGGGCCGCCACCGCGTCGATCTTCTCGGATCATCTGACCCGGTGGCTCGGGGGACTGGTCGCCGTCCGGGACACCGTCGGGCGGCTGCCGACGATTCCGCCGATCGTTTGGGGAACCGGCATCCTGCTCGTCTTGGCCGTCCACGCCCACCAGATCGTTCGGATCCGCCGCCACCTTCGAGCCGGCGTTCCCGCCCCGCACCGGGCGACCAGACTGGTACAGGATGCCGCGAAGCTCATCGGATTGCGCCGCACCCCCGAGCTGATCATGGTCGAAGAACGCCTGTCCCCCATGATCTGGAGCAGCCGCAGGCCCCGGCTGATCTTCCCGCGGGCCCTCTGGTCCGAGCTGGACGACGCCGGTCGCCGCGCCGTGGTGTTTCATGAACTGGCCCACGTCCGTCGGCGAGATCATTGGGTTTGCTGGATCGAGTCGCTCGTCGGGGCGGTCTACTGGTGGCACCCCCTGGTCTGGTGGATGCGCGGCCACCTGCGCGATGAAGCCGAGAATTGCTGTGATGCCTGGGTGACCTGGCTGCTGCCCCGAGGTCGACGGGCCTACGCCGAAGCCCTGCTCCAAACTAAACAGTTCGTCAGTCAACCCGCTCCCGCCGTGCCCACTCCGGGCATCGGGGTGATCACCGGGCGAACCAAGAGATTTGCAAGGAGACTTACCATGGTCATGACCGAACGTGCTACGCCCAGCCTCTCCGTTACAGGAATCGCCCTGGCCCTCGCCGTGCTCATCGCCGGCTGGGTGGCGACCCCGGCCCGATCATGCGAACCCGACGAGAAGAAACGAGGCCAGACCGAGCTGCTGGTGGTCAGACCAAAGGCCACGGTGCCCTGCAAGACATCCTTGACCTACAAAGTTGATAAACACGGGGTGGTGGTCGTCCCCAGTGCCGATGCGACAGTGGTTTCTTTCGCCGCCCCAGCAACAGTTTCGGCCTTAGCCGCCCCTCCCAGTCCGGCCGCACCTGGATTCATAAGGGTTGAGGGGGGGCAGGCGGTGTTCACAAAGCCCGTGGCCGTCCCCACCGCCCCCGAGGCCGGCGTTGTCTGGAGCACTTTCGCCCAGTCCCCACCACGTGTTCTCAAGTCCTACCAGAAGCACAATCAGCACCTCGAGGAGCGCCTCGCCCGGCTGGAGGATCAGCTATCCAGGCTCTCCCAACAGCTCGATAAGCTGGCCGGACCAGGCGGGGATCCCGAACATGCGGTCCTGCAACACGGCCATGAGGCCGCGACCCTGCTGCAAAAACTCGCCCACGGCCAGCACCAGGACCAGGAGCACGCCACCAAGGCCTACCAAGAGGCCCTCAAGCGGCATCAGTACGCTCAGAAAGGCTACCGAGTGGGCGGCGGTGTGGGCATTTCCGGCTGGGCCGCCCCATCGAAGGACGCGCCCACCATCATCCGCACCTATGAATTGCCCACGGGCAAGCTCGAGGCCTTGTCCAAGCTGATGGTCCGTTCCGACGTGCCCATCTTGGTCAGCCCGGGCCAAAACAGCATCGACGTCCATGCCACCGAGGCCCAGCACGCCCGTTTCAAGGCCTTCGTGGACCTGATCCACCCCCCCAAGGGCAAGGCCGCCCAGGGCCGTGCATCGGGGGCCGCGATATATCAGTCGGGCGGCACCCATTCATATCGGGAGTGGGCCGTGGAGCAGGCCTACGAGCAGGCCTCCCACCGGGCCCGGCAGCACGAGCACGGTCTTGAGGATCTGACCACCGAGAAGGCGGACCAGGTCTCACGTCAGGCGGCAGCGGTCAGGGCCCTGGCAGCAGCAGGTGCGGCCCGCGCCGAGCAGTTCGCGGGACACTACCAGGCTCGAGCATTCAGGGACCAGATGCAGGCCAAGATGACCGGGCTGCGTTCCGGCATGGAGGCCTTGCTGAAGAGCGCCGCCCAGCTCGAGGCCCAGGCGGATCGACTGGCGGATCAGGCGGAGAACCTGGCGGATGAAGCCGACGGCCTCCGCGATGAAGGCGACCTGTTGCGAGAGGAGGCCTCCGAGGCCGAGCACCGCCAAGAAGCGGCCAGTTTGCGGGAACAGGCCCACCGAGTCGATTCCCAGGTCCGAGCCTTCGAGAACCGAGCCCAGGAAATGCAGGCGAAGTCGGCCGTCGTAGAGCGCGAGGCCGAGGAGCTGGAGGAGCGCGCCGAACTACTCGAGGAGCAACTCGAAGAGATCGAGCAGGAACTCGAGAGCCTGGAGGAGCTTGAAACAGAACTCGAGGAGCGCCTCGCGGACGAGGTTGGGGACCGGCTGGAGGAGGAACTCGAAGAACTCGAGCAGCTCGAGCAGCAGCTTGAAGAGGAACTAGATGAACTCGAGGACCAGGACGACGACGAAGATGATGAAGACGACGAGGGCGACGAGGGCGACGAGGGCGACGAGGGCGACGAGGGCGACGAGGAAGCAGAGGCAGAAGCGTAGAACCGTAGGATGGCCCATCTGGCCCATCTGTTGATCCCACACCCCCCGGGCCCACCCGTCGACCCAATCCCTTACTCTCGGCCCCTCAGCGATCTCTGTGCGCTCCGGGCTGAACGATCCGCGCTACCGATGCCCCCGACGGGTGCCGTCAACCCCGCCCTCCCGCATGGGCGTCTCCCCCGGCGGGGCCGCGCTACCCCGGCGCGGGCGATATCGCCGCCCATCCATCAAAAACGTGACCCGGGCCATGGTCGCCTGGTCAACCATCTTCGCCAGGGTCTGCTTGGCGTCGCGCGTACCGGTCCGGCGGGTCACATGGATCAGCACAATGTGCTCGTTCTCCAGTTTCCCCAACATCCGGGCGACGTCGCGGACGTGCAGGTGGTAGCCCACCCTGGCTCGCCTCACGTGCTCCGCCTCGAAGAAGGTGCACTCCAAGAGCAAAACCTTGGCCTTCCGCACCATGTCGAGCTGTAGCCAAGAGCCCTCCGCGGTGTCTCCACCGTAGGCCACCAGGGGAATCTCCAGCGTGTATTCGATCTCCACGCCCTGTTTCTTCAGTTCGACCAGCTCCGGGCCCGTACGATCCGCGAACTCCGGCCTCAGCTTGCGTCGCACCTCGACCAGACAATATCCCAGGGCCGGTACCTTGTGATTTGTCTCGAACGTTCGGACCAGCAGACCCCGTCGAAGCTCAAGTGACTCCCCCGGATCCAGCCCCACGATCCGACCCGGCGAAAGGTGACCTTCGATCTGGGCCCAGACCCGCAGCAGGTCCCGGACCGGTCCCTCCAAGGCCTTGGGCAGCAGCACGCAGCCCGGAGCCACTCCTTGGAAGTTCCGCTGGCTGAAGTAATAAGCCAGGCCGGCGGAATGGTCCATGTGCCCGTGGCTGAGCAGCACGTGGTCCATCGACAGGACCTCCAGGGGCGCCTGGCCCACGTCAAAGCAGACATTCAGCTCCGGGGCGGCGATCACCGTCTCCTCGCCGGCGACGCTATAGCCCAGCAGCCGGATACCGCCAAGTTGATGCTCGATCAGTTGCCTGCTCAATGGACGCGCTCGCTTTCGACATCCCCGCCTCGGGCCCGGGGTAGCCCACCATGACCAAGTCCTCGCCGGCCGGGCAAGTCCAGGCCGGACGGGCATGGCGAAGCAGTTTAAGCCAGGTGCCGACCAGTCGGCATCCCCGAACCGGAGTTTTTTCTTGACACCCACTCAGTAGCGTCTTAAGGTGACCCCCATACAAGATGTGGCGTCGGCCCGCTGATCTGGTGTCGTGGCAGCAAGATGCAATGCCCATTCTGCAAAGAACATCGTCGCGACAAGGTCATTGATTCACGCTCCACCGAAGCCGGTACGGTGGTTCGGCGCAGACGACAGTGCCTGGCATGCAATAGGCGATTCACCACCTATGAGCGAATCGAAGAGTTCAGCAAGCTCCTCGTCGTCAAGAAAGACGGCAGCCGCGTGTCGTACGAGCGCGACAAGCTCCTGGGTGGACTGCGGCGAGCCTGCTGGAAGAGGCCGATCAGCGCTGACGTCCAAGGAGAGATCGTCGACCAAGTCGAGGAAGAGGTGTTCCGGGAATTCGACCGTGAGGTCGCCAGCGCCTACCTGGGAAACGCCGTGGCCGTCCGACTGCGCAAAGTGGACCAGGTCGCCTATCTGCGGTTTGCCAGCCTCTACCACGAGTTCCAACAGGTGGACGAATTCATCGAGGAAGCAAAGGACATCCTTGACCGCGACAAGCGAGACGCGGCCGGCCAACAGGACTTGTTCAATGAGTGAGGAATCGTTGCAGGACCAGAGCTTTCAGGTGCGCAAGTGCGACGGCAGTATCGAGCCCTTCATGCTGCTCAAGCTGACCAATAGCATTCGCAATGGCCTCCAGGCCGGCGGAGAGGCCTCGGGCCTGGACGCCGGCAGTGGTCTGGCCGACGCCGTGCACCAGTACGTCAGGCAGTCATCCCGGGATGATCCGGTCCAGTCTGCCTATCTCGCCGAACTTTGCGAACTCGTATTGACCCATACCGGCCACGCCGCCGCCGGCATGGCCATGAGGAGATACCGGGCCTTTCTCGAAGAGCGCCGACGCCGCCTGATGGTCGCCAGCGCCCGAAGCAGCGACGGTCGGTTCATCCGTCGTCGCTGGAACAAGGCCCTCATCGTGCAACATCTGCGCCGGCAGCACATGCTCGGCGCGCCGGTATCAAGGATGATCGCCGGTCGCGTCGAGCAATTAATCTTCAATTGCGGATTGAAGGTGGTAACGTCCGGGCTCATCTACGAGATGATAAAGAGCGAACTCTTGGCCTGGGGATTGCTGCCCGGGGCCCTGGTGGTCAAGAAAACCAGGACCGTCCGCGAGCCTCGGAGAGTCAAGGACAAGACGGATTCCGCCTAGCGCAAAAACGCGCTCTGGATGAGCGCTGGGCGGAGCCTATCAAGGATGAGTTGCAACGGATGCGGGCTCCGCCTGTTATCCGAGGCCTGTCGTAGAGCATCGCCCTATACCGAGCGCCACGGCTGGGGAGTTAGCTTTGCGACAGGCCTCTCTTTTTCACCGGCCACCCGCCCGCTCGGCCCACTCCGTTCAAAGCACCGGCGGGCGACCCACCGAGTAATACTTGAACCCCCGGCGGCGCATGTGGTCCGGCGAATAGACGTTCCGCCCGTCGAATACCAACGGCTCGCGCAGAGCCTGGCGAATGCGGTCGAAGTCCGGCGAGCGAAACTCGTTCCACTCCGTGCACACCACCAGGGCGTCGGCCCCGGCGAGCGCCTCGTAGGCATCGGGGCAGCAGGTGACCCGCTCACCCAACTCCGCGTGCAGGTTGGCCAACGCTTTCGGATCGTGGGCCCGGACCACGGCCCCGGCCTCCAAGAGCCCGCGGATGGTCACCAGGGCCGGCGCCTCCCGAATGTCATCCGTCTGAGGCTTGAAGGCCACCCCCCAAACCGCAAACGTGCGACCGGACAGATCATTGTCGAAGTGTGCCCGGATGCGGTCCAGCAGCAGGCCCTTCTGCCGCTCGTTGACCCGGTGAACGGCGTCGAGCAGATCGGCCTCCAGGCCCGCTTCTCCAGCGACGTGACACAACGCCTGAACGTCCTTGGGGAAACAACTGCCCCCATAGCCGATCCCCGGATACATGAAGTGGTGGCCGATCCGGGCATCGTGCCCTATCCCGGCCCGGACCTCGTCCACGTCGATATCCAGAGCCTCGCAGAGATTGGAAATCTGGTTGATATAGCTGATCCGCGTCGACAAATAGCAGTTAGCCGCGTACTTGATCATCTCCGAAGCCGCCCGACGGACGATGAGGATCGGGTTCCGGTTGCGCACAAATGGCGAATACAGCTCGCGCATGATCTCCGCGGCCTCCGGGTCGTTGCTCCCCACCACCACCCGGTCAGGCCGCAGGAAGTCGTCCACCGCGGTGCCTTCTTTCAAGAACTCCGGATTGCTCACCACCGTCACCGGGTGCTGGGCCAGCGGGGTCACCAGCTTCTCGATCCGGGCGCAGGTCCCCACCGGAACCGTGGACTTCATCGCCAGAATCGTCCGCTTGCTGATATGGCCGGCTATCTCCTGCACCGCGGACTCGATCATCGACAGGTCCGCCGACCCGTCCTCCCGGGGCGGAGTGCCGATGGCGATGAAGATCACCTCCGCGTCACGGACGGCCTCCGGCAGATTCGTGGTCAGGCTGAATCGGCCGGCCGCCAGATTCGACTGCAACAGGTCCGTCAATCCAGGCTCGAAGATCGTGCACTCCCCGCGGCTCAGCCGGGCGACCTTCTCCTCGTCCACGTCCAGGCCCACCACGTGGTTGCCGGCGTCGGCCAGACAGACCCCGGTCACCAATCCAACGTAGCCGGTTCCAACAAGGGTGATTCTCATCTCGCAGCCTCCTCAGCGCCTTACCCTACCGTCAACGGCCCGTGCACACCGCTTGCCGAAGCCGACATTATGGCCACCCCGGCAGCGGGATACCAGGCCGCCAATCCTCTCCACACCATCATCGGTCACCCGCCGGCCATCAACCACGCAATTCACCAGGCGACCCGTCGAGCCCCCCCTGTGCACCCTTCCCAAAGTGCCGCCGCCTTGCGGTGCAGATCCCTCCTCCCGGCGTCGCCCCCCCATCAGACCGACCCACGCGAGACCGGACTCGTCGACCGCTCACCTTGTTCTGCTTAGAATGCCCCCATCGCCGATCCCGCCGCATCCTCCGCCGGCGATCCGACCGACCGGACCTGGGCGACGTTGTCGATGAGTCCCAAACAGCGGGGTCCCAACATGCTCGAGGCCTCAGTACCATGGATATCCACGAACTGACCCGAACCCTCCATCTCGACAACGACTCCAAAATCGTCATGGTGGTCGCCGACGGCCTGGGCGGGCTGCCGAGAAATCCCGGCGGCCAAACCGAACTCGAATCCGCCAACACCCCCCACCTCGACGAAATCGCCGGCCGAGGCGTCTGCGGCCTGACCGTCCCCGTCCTGCCGGGCATCACCCCGGGCAGCGGTCCCGGACACCTGGGATTGTTCGGCTACGACCCCCTGAAGTACATCATCGGCCGCGGCGTGCTCGAGGCCCTGGGTATCGACTTCGACCTCGGCCCCCAAGACGTGGCCATTCGCGGGAACTTCTGCACCGTCGACGCTGACGGCGTAATTACCGATCGTCGCGCCGGACGCATTCCCACCGAAACCTGCGTCAAGCTGGTGCACAAGCTACGCGCCATCCGCATCGACGGCGTCGCGATCTTCGTCGAGCCGGTCCGCGACTACCGCCTGGTGGTCGTCTTCCGCGGCGACGGCCTGGACGGCGCCGTCGCCGACACCGACCCCCAAACCGTCGGTGCCAAACCGCTGGCACCCAAGCCCCGCACCCCCGCCGCCCAACGCACCGCCGACGTAGCCGCCGACTTCATCCACCAAGCCGCCGAAATCCTCCAAGACGAACGCCCCGCCAACATGCTGACCCTCCGCGGCATCGCCCAGCGACCCCCCATCCCCACCATGCAGGAAGTCTACGGCCTCAAAGCCGCCGCCGTCGCGGTCTACCCCATGTACCGCGGCCTGGCCCGCCTGGTGGGCATGGACGTGCCCCCCCCCATGGCCGACATTGGGGAGCAGGTCGCGGCCCTCCAAAAAAACTGGGACGACTACGACTTCTTCTTCTTCCACTACAAGTACACCGACAGCACCGGCGAGGACGGCAACTTCGACGAAAAGGTCCGCCACCTCGAGTTGCTCGACGCCCAAATCCCCCACATCACCGCCCTGGGCCCCAAGGTCCTGATCGTCACCGGCGACCACTCCACCCCCTGCACCCTCAAGAGCCACAGTTGGCACCCCGTCCCCGTCCTCCTCGCCGCCGACACCTGCCGCCCCGACGCGACCAAACACTTCGGCGAATCCCCCTGCCTCTCCGGCGGCCTAGGCCAGTTCCAAGCCAAGTACCTCCTACCCCTAGCCCTAGCCCACGCCGGCCGCCTACAAAAATTCGGCGCCTAGAGTGCCTCACGCTGGCGTATGCCCTCGAAGAGCCGCGACCGTAAGCGAGCGGTGCCGCATCCGATCAGAGCCGCGACCGTAAGGGAGCGGTGAACGCTTGGCATGTTCAGAACCGTAACCGTAAGGGAGCGGTGAACGCTTGGCATGTTCAGAACCGTAACCGTAAGGAAGCGGTGAACGCTTGGCATGTTCAGAACCGTAACCGCAAGAAAGCAGTCCATCCCCCACCCGCCGGCGAGAAACTCTCCAGCCCGGGTGGCCTGGGCAAACCCTGCCGCATCCGCGGTGGCATGGGAAGCGAACCGCATCCGGGGTGGCATGGGTAAGCGCAGCCGCCCCCAGCGGCGCAGCTTACCCGTGGGCGCCCACCACCGTCACCTCCCAGCGCCCCAGCATCGTCGCCGGCGCCATCGGGTTGAGATTCTGAAACGACCCCAGATAGACAGATGGGCGAAATCCCCCATCCCCCAGAAACGACTCCCGACCCCCTTTATTCACCCCTTTATTCGACCTACGGCAACAAGATGCGCCGACGCCCCCCGGTCTTGGCCCGCCCCTCGCCCGGCTTCTTCTTGCCGACCTTCCTGCCCTTGGCAGCCGGCCGCTT
>CAZFMS010000030.1:0-21658 GCA_964520125.1 uncultured Planctomycetaceae bacterium | reverse complement strand
CAGGGACGCTGCTTTTTATGACCTCCTACGATATCTCAGTTCACGGCGTTGCCCTACCGGGGCGGAGAGGTTCTCTTGCTGTTATGGTCCACGGGTTCCGCGGCGCTCTGCCCGTGGCTACTATCCGCCGCCCGGTCGGGGCGGTACACCGGAAGGTTGAACAACGCCGACCTATATGTGAGGCAGAATCATGACCCAACTACAAGCGGCCCGGCAGGGCATTATTACACCGGAGATGATTCGCGTGGCCCAGAGGGAGGGCGCCACGCCGGGGTTTATTCGGGAGGAGGTTGCCCGGGGGCGGCTGGTGGTGCCGGCAAACGTTCGGCATCTGGCCGGCTCGGCGGGGCAGGCGCCACAGATGCGGCCGGCCCGCGACAATGGAACGAATTATCAGGTCGCCAACGTCGAACACCTCGGCCAACCGGCTGGGCATCCGGGCCACGGCGTCAGTTCGGCGTTTTGGGTGAATCAGACGGTCGCCCAGCGGGGGAAGGAGATCAATGACCCGGACATCTTGAAGGGCCAGGTCGCGCCCAAGCGGTTGGACCCCTGCGGCATCGGGCGGATGATCACCACCAAGATCAACGCCAACATCGGGGCCAGCCCGGTCTCGTCCGGCACCGCCGAGGAGGTCGAGAAGCTCCACTGGGCCCAGAAGTACGGGGCCGATACGCTGATGGACCTGTCAACCGGCGGGAATCTCGACGAGTGTCGGCAGGCGATCATCGACCACAGCACGATCCCCATCGGAACGGTGCCCGTGTACTCGATGATCATCGGCCGGCCAATCGAGGATTTGACGCATGACCAGATTCTGCAAACCGTCGAGCAGCAGGCCCAGCAGGGGGTTGATTACTTCACCATCCATGCCGGCGTTCTGAGAGAGAACCTGCACCTGATCAAACGGCGGATTTGCGGGATGGTCTCGCGGGGCGGGTCGATGCTGGCCAAGTGGATGATCCACCACAACCAGCAGAATCCTTTCTATGTCTTGTTCGACGAGATTTCCGCGATCATGCGGGAGTATGACGTGACCTATTCGTTGGGCGACGGGGTGCGGCCGGGCTGTCTGCGGGATGCCGGCGACGCGGCCCAGATTGCCGAGTTGGAAGTGCTCGGCGAGCTGACCCATCGGGCTCGGGAGGCCGGGGTGCAGGTGATGGTCGAGGGGCCGGGCCACGTGCCGCTGCACGAGATCGCCTGGAACATGCAGATCGAACAGCGGATGTGTGACGACGCGCCGTTTTACGTGCTCGGTCCGTTGGTCACCGACGTGTTTCCGGGGTACGACCACATTACCAGCGCTATCGGGGCGACCGAGGCGGCCCGGGCGGGGGCGGCGATGCTTTGCTATGTGACGCCCAAGGAGCACGTCGGGCTGCCCAAGGCCCAGGATGTCAAGGAGGGGTGCATCGCCTACAAGATCGCCGCCCACGCGGGGGACATCGCCCGCGGGATACAGGGGGCGGTGGCCTGGGACGACGACATGAGCCGGGCCCGGGCGGCCTTGAACTGGCCCCGGCAGTTCGAGATCGCCTTCGACGGGGAGACGGCCCGGGCGTTGCACGACGAGGACCTGGACGTCGATACCGACTTCTGCGCGATGTGCGGCCACGACTGGTGCAGCATGCGGATCAGCAAGGAGATCGCCGAATTCGCCAGCGGCAAGGATGCGGCCTTCCAACCCGAACGAGTGGCGGCCCAGTCTCCGGGGCTGACCGAGGTGCAGATGGAGCTTCTCGCCGAGCGGGGCAGCAAGCCGGCCTGCCACAGTGACAACGTGGCGGAACCCGAGAAGGCCAAGGCGATCCAAGGGGAGTGCGTGTCAGGCAAGGCGCCAGGTTGAGGCGCCGTCGGCACGACCCCCTGGGTTGGCGACGAGCAGGCATGCGTGCATTTCTTGCGGGGCGGCGGCAGTGCTATGATGGGTTGCCATGAAGCTGCCGGTGATTATTGCGGAGATCAAGGGACAGCGGTATGAGTGCCAGCGGTGTGGGCGGGGGTGCCGGGAGCTGGTGGTTCATCTGACGGGGCGGGATCGGAACAAGATCGATCGACAGGGGTGGGGTGGCCGGCTTGGGTATGAGCCGTACGTGCGGTTCGGGTCCAGCCTGGTGCTGAATCACAAGCCGAACGGGGATTGTGTCTTTCTGCGGGAAGACGGGCGGTGTGGCATCCATGCCAAGTTCGGCTTGGCGGCCAAGCCTCTGGCCTGTCAACTCTATCCGTTCACCCTGGAGCCCGACGGCGAGGTGCTGCGGGTCTCGGTGCGGTTTGACTGCCCGGCGATCGCCAAGAGCGCCGGCAGTAGCCTGGGGGAGTATCGGCGAGAGGTTGGGCGCATTGCCGGTGAGCTGAGGGCGGCGGCGCCGCAGGAGTTGGCTCCTCCGACGCGGCCGGTCGAGTTGGCCGCCGGGCGGCCTCTTTCGAGCGGGGAGCTGAGCAGTCTGGTCGAGCATCTCGATCGGTGGGTGGGGGATACGAGCCGGCCGATCATGGATCGGCTGGCGGGCTTGAACTGTTTGATCGACACGCTCGGCTCGGCCCGGCTGGCTGAGGTGCGGGACGATCGGTTCGAGGAACTGATCGGCATGCTGGTGACCGACCTGCCGAACGTGGTCGAGGGCCTTGATGAGCAATCCACGTCGCCGCCGGGCGGAAGACAACTGAAGTTGTTTCGACAGGCGATCTTCGCCCACGTAGAGAACATCCGGCTGGAGGAGGCGAGGGCGCCTTTCTTCAAGCGGCTGTCGTCTCGCCTGGACCAGGTCAAGCGGGCCCGACGGCTGGTGGCGGGCATGGGGTCGCTACCACGATTGGCACTGGGCAGCGGCGGCGGGACCTTCGCGCAGCTCGAGCGAACAGGGGCCCATCCGGAATTGTCGGTCACGGAGTGCGACCTGCTGCTGACCCGCTACCTGCGGGCCCGCATCCTGGGGCGGACGGTGTTCGGGCAGGGCTGTTTTGGTTGGCCGGTGCTGGAGGGGCTGCGGGCCCTGCTGTTGGCGGTGGCCGTGACCGGCTGGGTGATGCGGTATATCGCGTTGGGCGACGGCCGGGAGACGTACACCTTTGACGACCTGGCCGAGGCCATCGGGGTGGTGGACCGCAATGCGACTCGGAGCCCGGAGCTGGGCACGCGATCGGCGAGATTGCGGCTGAGATACCTGGGGCGAGATCAGGGGATAATGCGGCTCTTGCGTGCTTATTGGGTGGGGTAGGCGCTGGGGCCACGGCAGGGTGGGCACTTCTACTGGTCGGCAGTGCGGGCCTGCGTCTGACGAGAGAGTTCCTCCGGAGTTTGGCCGTCGGCTTCGTATTCGCTGATCAGGGCTTGGGTGAGGATGATCTCCACCCGGCGGTTGGCGGCCCGGCGGCCGTCGTCATAGTTCTGGCGGAGCAAGGGTTCGTAGGGTCCGGCACTGGAGACGCGGACGGCCCGGGGGGCGATGCCCAGTTCGACCAGACGATCGCGGACGTTTCGGGCCCGGGCATAGGCCAGGTCGATGGGGTCCTGAAACTCGGACTCGGCAGGCAGGGGCTCCTTGGTGGCGTGGCCGCGGACGTCGATTTTGTTGTTCTTGCCGCGCAGTTCGACGGCCAGCCTCTGCAGGAGGGCGTCGGTGATGGGCTCCACTTGGGCGCTGAAGCGGCCGAAGGCCACCGGACCGCCGACGACCAGCTCGACACCGTCGCGGACCTTCTTGACGCGGTAGAATCTGCCGTCGATGCCCGGCTCGTCGGAATGTCCCAGGTTCTTCTTCTTGTCGGGGATCTGCAAGGTTTCGAATTTGACGAGGAAGCTCTTGAAGTCGACGGTGTCGTCGGGGAGCCATCCGGACTGGCCGGCGCTGCCGAAGGCCCGGCGGATAGACTCCAGGGCGGCCATGAACATCTTCTTTTCATCGTCGAAGTTGGCCAGGGCGGCGAGCATGACGAAGAAGCACAACAGCAGGGTCATCATGTCGCCATAGGTGACCATCCAGGCGGGGGCCCCCTCAGGTGCTTTCTTCTTTCTGGCCATGGTCGGAAGCCCTCACGGTTCCCGGGTGATGAAGGACCGCCAAGGTGCCGGCCTTGATCACTTGTGGTGGTTCCTTCTTGCCTATGCCCGATCGAGTCCTTCGATTTCGGAGCGCATCTTGGGTGAGAGGAACACGGCGAGTTTCATCTCCAGAATCCTGGGGTTGTCGCCGGCCTGCAGCCCGAGGATGCCGGCCTTGGCGATGTCCATAATCAACATCTCCTCATCATGCTTGGCACTGAGCTTGTCGGCCAGGGGCAGGCAGAAGACGTTGGAGATGAGGGCCCCGTAGAGGGTGGTCAGCAGGGCGATGGCCATTCCGGGACCGATCTTGGACACGTCATCCATGTTCTTGAGCATGAGCACCAGTCCGACGAGGGTGCCCATCATGCCAAAGGCCGGGGCGTACTTGCCCATCAGATCGAGGACGCCCTTTCCTTCGCTGTGTCGCTGTTCGAGGGCATCGATCTCCAATTCCAGGACGCTCTTGATGGTGTCGGCGTCGGTTCCGTCGACGACCATCTGCAGTCCGTTGGCCAGAAAGGGATCGCTCAGCTCGGCGACCGTGTTCTGGAGGGAGAGTATGCCCTCCCGGCGGGCAACGTCGGAGAGCTTGACCATTTGGCCGATCAGCTCTGCGGGTTTGGTGCCCCGAAGGAAGAAGGCGTTCTTTACGATTTTGGCCAGGGAGAGGAATCGCTCCAGTCGGCAGCTCAACAGGGTGATGAAGGTGGAGCCACCAACGACAAGGATGACCGACGGCGTGTCGAAGAAGACGTCCATGACACTGTCGTCGCCGACCCCGCTGACCAGGGCCCAGCCGAACAGACAGATCGCCACAATGAGACCGATGATTGTCGCCAGGTCCATGGATGCCCTGCTCCTCTGCTCCGTGATCGCTGTATCGGCCGGCGCGAGCCGTCCCCGGTTGGTAAGGACGCCCTCGCCGCGAGGCCGAAGGGGAGTAGAATCTCAGGGGTTTCATCGGATGATCGACGGGGTGGTTGGAGATCGATCCCCGCCGGCCTACCGAGAAAAAGGCGGCAGCAGCAGGTAGCTAGTCATCGGCGCCGGGGCGCCGATAATGTGTCGAAAAGACCGGAAACGACCTAGCCGACCGGTTGAGGAGAAGGCAGGTGTCCCAAACTGAATTCGGAAGCACGATCGAGCAAGTGTCCCCCGGTGGCCGGGGGCGCCGATGGCCGGCATGCCTGGGTGTTTTGGGACTCGCCCTGGTGATGCGCTGTCCCTTTTTTCTTGATCCCGGCTTCGCGATCGACCAAGGACAGTTTGTCCAGTGGTCCGAGAAGGGCAGTTCGTCTGGCCTGACCAGCGTGTATGCTCCGGGTCGGGATGGGAAGGGCCCCCGCCTGTGTAACTATCCGCCGGCCTACCTCTACGTTCTCCGAGGGTTGGCCGAGGTGTACGACCGGCTGGCGCCCGAGGGGGTGAGGTTGGATGAAGCGGTGTGGAGGGGGGTGTTCTTCCGGGAGGATTCGGCGTCGACGCGGTTGGCGGTGTGGCTGTACAAGGTGCCGGCAATCGCGGCAGACGCGTTACTCGGCGTCCTGCTGGTTCTCTGGCTGGGAGGGAGAGTCAATCGGCGTTGGGCCGCGGCGGTTGGGGCGATCTACGTCTGCGTGCCCGCCGTCATTCACAACTCCGCGATCTGGGGTCAGATGGACGCGATACCGACGCTGCTGGTGGTCGCCTCGCTGGAGATGGCTCGACGCCGCCGGGTCCGGTGGATGTCGGTTCTGGCCTTGGTTGCGGTTCTGACCAAGGCCCAGGCCGGGGTGATGATGCCGGTGTGGGTAGTTGTGGCCCTTCAATGGGCGGGCCGTGACTGGCGCAGGTGGCTGTCGTTGGCGGGGACTGTGCTGGTGACGTTGCTGGTGGTCTTGCTGCCCTTTCGGGGCGCGGGGGGTGGAATCTGGGACGCGTATCGCGGGGCGGCGGGATACTACCCGTTCACCCATCTTAACGGATTCAGCGCCTGGTTTCTGGGCAACCCCCTGGTGACCCCGCACTTGGAGGACAATCTGTCGGCCTGGTACTTGAAGGACAACGTGCCCACCCTGGTGGGGATGGCCCCGCGCGTTTGGGGGTTGGCGGCCTTTTTGGGGGTGTGGATCTACTCGATGGTGGTGTTGTGGCGGCGGCGGGCGGACGATCGGTCGCTTTTCTGGACGGCCCGGCTGCTGACGTTGGCCTTCTTCGTGCTGTCGACGCAGATGCACGAGCGTTACCTCTTTCCGGCGATCGGCTTGTGGGCCTGGTCTTTCGTGGGGTCTCGGCGGTGGTGGGCGTGCTGGATTCTATTGGGGCTGTGTGCATCGATTAACGTGCTGTGGGTATGGGCCGGACCGGTGGAGGAGTCGGCATGGGCGGTTTGGTGGGGGCAAGCCCTGCACCGATCATGGCTGGGCCTGGTACCCGGCATATGGTGCAGTTTGGCCATGATCTGGGTGCTGGCCTCGGTGTTGCTCGGCTGGCTGGACGGGGTGGGCTTGCTGCCCGGCGGCCGATCGACGAGCGGGCCAGGGCATCCGACCCCGGAAGGCAGCAAGTGACGGCGGGCACTCCGGCGTCAGTTGAATCATCGAAGCCGCGGAGGGTTGGGCATGACCGGTGACCGGAGAGCGCTGCGTCTTCAGGGCAGCCTGACGACCATGCCGGGCCGGAGCTTCTTGGGGTCGTCCTTCACCAGGTCTCTGTTGAGCCCGTAGACTTCCTGCCAGCGCCCACTGCTGCCGCACTGTGCCGCGGCAATCGAATAGAAGGTGTCCCCGTCGCGAACACGGTAGGTTCTACCTGAGGATGGCGTCGGCCTCGACTGGTGCTGCGGATCCGGTCTGGCCTCCGATCGCCGGGCCGTGCGGGGAGTTGTCGACCGGCCGGAAGGCGTAGTCGCTGCAGTCCCGGTCGGCACGGGAATGGTGATGATGTCACCGATGCGCAACTCGCGGGGGTTCTTGATTTGCGGATTGGCCCGGAGAATGAGGTCGAACGCTCGGCTGCGGTCGTAATAGCGGAGGGCGATATCGGAGAGCGTTTCGCCGGAGGCTATCTTGTGTCTCTTGGGCCAAGAGGAGGCCGGAGGAGGTTGTCGGTTGGCGGTCGGCCTGGCCGTGGAACCACGCGGCGAAGAGTGGGAGGCAGTGACCAAGGACCCGGTCGGCAGCGGTGACCTCTTGCCGGTGGTATCTCTGCCACCGGCGGGCTGGGCCGATGAATTGGTGGTTCTGGCGATGTTGTCGCGGGTGGCGTCGATCAATTCCGGTGCAGGCCCGGCGCGCAGGGAGGTGGTCGGCTCTCTGGTCGGAGGCGTGGTTCGGCCGGGGGAAGGGCGATTTCGGCGCCATTGTTGAGTGCGGGCGTCCCGGGATCGGGTTACGGGGGCAACCCTCAGGGGCCTGCGCCCATCGGAGCGGACTATTAGATCGCCGCCGGCCGGCTTGGAGCGGCGAGTCTTGGCAGAGGGCGCCGGTCGTTCCACCGGGGGGCGGTGCGGGGCCGCTTTCTGGTCGGCGGCGGGCAGAGTTGGCGCGGTCTCCTGATCGTTACTCGAGGGGATCTCGAGCGGAGCGGTGACCTTGGGGCCGGTGGAGACGAGAAACTCGGGCTCCTGGGCGTCGCCGCTATAGAAGAAATAGACGCTGGCTATAACGACGATGAGCAGACCGGTCACGATGCCGATTCTGGTTTCCGTACTCATGGCATCCTCCATGACGCGATTAGTGGTTCCTCAATGCAGGCCTAGGCGGCCCGGGCCGCCTGTCGGCGAATCAGGAACTGGCTGGCGATTCCGATGGAGCTATAGGTGCCGATGGCCAGTCCGATGAAGAGCACAAAGGTGAAACCGTGCAGTCCTCGTCCGCCAAAGATGTACATGATAGAGACGGTGAGGAGCGAGGTCAACAGAGTCAGGACAGTCCTGGAGAGGGTCTGGCTGATGGAATCGTTGACCATCTGGGGGGTAACCTCGGAGAGGCGTCCGCGATTCTCCCGGATCCGATCGAACACCACGATGGTATCGTTGACCGAATACCCGATGACGGTCAAGAGGGCCGCGACCATGGCCAGGTCGATGCGGAACTTGTCCAGGAGCAGGACCTCGCCGAAGAAGGTATCGGCGATGTAGTAGGATCCGGCGATGCATCCGGCGGCGACGATGACGTCGTGGATCAGGGCGATCACCGCGGCCAGGCCCCAGCGGATGTTGCCGAATCGGAACCAGACATAGATGATGATCACCAGCCAGCTCAGGGCCAGGGCCAGGAAGGCGTCGGTCTGGGCTTCACTGGAGACTTGCTGGTCGAACTGGGTGATCTGGCTCAGCGAGGTTTGGCGTTGCAGGGCCGCCTGAAGTAGTTCTACCTCCGTCTCGGCCAGGAACTCCTCCCAGACGCCGGAGAGGCCTCCTTGCTCGTCGGTCAGGGGGTAATTCTCGTCCGCGACGACGACCACGATTCGGCGATACAGGTCGCTGCCGGGCTCGGCGGACTGGAGGCCGAAGACCTCGGACTCCCGCCAACCGTAGTTTTCGAAGCCGGGCTGGAGCCGCATGGCCCTAAGCCTCCTGGCCAGCACGTCCAGCTCTTGGGGGGGGGTCACTTGATCGAGAACCATGGCTACGCCGCCCTGCCAGCCTTGGAGATCGATCGAGCGGGCTTCGGCATCGGTCATCTCGAAGCCCAGTTCCCGCGGATTGTCGGTGCGGATGGGGAAGTAGGGCACCTCGCCCCCGGCGGCGTCATGGAGCAGCTTGAAGGTCAAGGCCGGCTGGATGTTGATGTCGCCCTGGAGGGTCTCCATAATCGCCCCGACGACGATTTCCTTGTTGCTTTCCCGGGTGACGATCTCGAAGGAGCGACTCTGCTGGGCGTCCGCTCCGATGGCCTGCACCGCCTGCACCTGGGCGTTGGCGATCGCCTCGCCGGCCTGCTCGAGCCGACGGGCGAAGTCGGTGGTGGCGATGGCCTGCATGGTCTGGGGATCGATGTTCTCCTCGGTCTTGGTCCGAACCCGGATGGTCTGGGCGGCGGGGTCGTCGTAACGGACGGAATCCACCTGATTCAGCCGCTTGTCCAGGACGGCCTTGATGGCCGGTTCCAGCCTGGCCGCCGGCACCCCGGGGATCTGGATGACGAAATTATCCGCGCTGCCGGTGACGGTGGCACCGGCCATGGCCTGGGCGTAGTCCTTGAGGGTCTGTCCGGATCGTTCGAGGCGTGCGGCGATCTCGGTCTGACAGTCCGAGACATCCATCTGGGTCAGGGGGCTGTCGGTCTTGAGGTCGATCTGGGCGGCGGTTCCGCCGAGGAACTCGATGTCGTAGAGGTTTCTCTTGTCCATGGTGAAGAAGAGGGTCAGGCCGCCGACCGCCATGACTGTGGATAGGCCGAAGAAGAGGTGGCGTTTGCCCACCCAGTTCACGGACGGCACGCCGATCAGCCGGAGCATGGGGATCCTGGGCGGACCCTTCTTCTGGAAGCGGAGGTGTATCGAGCGGGCCAGCACCATGACGGTGAGCAGCCCGAGGATGGCCGGGCCGAAGTACATGATCGCCGTGCCGAATCCCATCAGCACGGATTGATCGCGGGCGGCCTCATCGCTCCACAAGTAGCCCAGGGCGTATAGGGCGCCCCCGAATGCGGTGATGATCAGGGCGGCAAATGCGGGGTTGCGGACGACTTCTTTGGGAATGGACGCCCAGGACATCAACTCGAAGAACATCCGGGTGACAAAGTAGGCGGTGAAGATGTTGATGAACACTCCGATGCCCAGGGTCAGGCCGAATCCCTTGATCTCCTCACTGCCCAGCATGTAAAGGATGAGGCAGGTCAGGATGGTGGTGACGTTGGAGTCCAGGATGGCCCGGAAGGCCCGTTCGTAGCCCAGCTTGATGGCCATGCGCATGGCGGTGCCGCGGGCCAGTTCTTCGCGGATTCGCTCGTTGATCAAGACATTGGCGTCGACGGCCATGCCGATGGCCAGGACCAGGCCGGCAATGCCCGGCAGGGTGAGGGTGGCCCCCATCGAGGCCATCAGGGCCCCGATGAACAGGAGGTTCAGCCCGACGGCGACGACCGCGATGGCCCCGGCGTAGAAGTAGTACAGGACCATGAAGATGGCGACTAACAGGGCCCCGTACTTGGCGGCCTTGATGCCGGCGGCGCGATTCGCCTCACCCAGGGTGGGGCCGATGTTCCGAACGCTGATCGGGGGGTCCTTGAGCTTCTTGGGCAGGCTGCCGGCGTTGAGTTTCTTGACCAGGTCCTGTACTTCCGCCGGGGTGAAGGAGCCCGTGATGATGCCGTCGGTTCGGATCATGTCATTAATGGTCGGGGCAGAAATGGCCTGTTCGTCCAGGAAGATACATAGCGGGCGGCCTTTGTTTTCTCTGGTCAGGACGGCGAACTTCGAGCCTCCTCGTTCGTCGAGGGTGAAGCCGATCGCCGGGCGGCCGTTCTGGTCGCGCGTGGAGCGGGAACCCTTGAGAGACCAGTCCGCCTTGCCGGAGCGATGGGTCAGGGAGTAGCTCTCACCGACTTGGGACAGGACGTAGTACTTGTCGCCGAATCGCTCGACGACGATCTTGGAGCTGAGCTTGATGTTCTCGAAGTCGCGGTCCAGGTTTTCCTTGCTGTCTAGATTGAGGAAGTCAACGGCGTCCTCGATCTCGAACCACTGATATGCGTCTTCACCCGGTCGCGGTCGGGGGCCGCGGGTTCGGAGGTTCTCCCGATAGCTGTCGAATTCGGTGGGATCGCCGGTGGTCTCCGGCAGGATGCGAAACTCCAACACGCCGGCTCCCTTGAGCAGGCGTTGGAGGTCGGCCGGGTCCTCCAGGCGGCCTTCTCCCCGCCGCTTCTGGTGCAGGCTGTCGTTGGCCTCGACCAATCCGTCCAGCAAGGGAACCAGGCCCGGGAATTCCTGGGCCAGTGCTTCGGATTCTCTGATCCGGAAGTCGTTGCCGGGTTCGGCATCGAGCATGGCCTGGAACCGGCCGATGTCGAGGTTGGTGGCCAGGATATCGGCCACCTTCAGGTCGAGGGCTTCTTCCAGGTCGACGATCTTGTCAATGGTCGGGCCGTCGGTGAGCTTGTCGGGGTCGAGGTTGGTCTCCAGGACCTTGTCCAGGGCGGCCTCGAAAGCGAGCTTCTTGGCGGCACGTTCATCTGGCGCAGTGGTCGGCGGCTGGGTGGTGGCCTGGTCCAACGGGGGGTCCGGTTCGACCGGCTCGGCGGCCGAGGGAGCGGCCTGAAAGTCGTCCCAGGCCAGGGCGGCATCCTGGAGGAGCTGGCGCCGTTCGGGAATGCCGCGGATCAGGGACTCGAAGGCCGCCTCCCTCTGGGAGGCCGGCAACTCGATGGCCGTCCGGAGGTCGCCTTCCGAGAGATTGTCCGCGCTGATCTGCTCGACGCGGGTGGCATAGTCGGCCTCCATCTGCTGTTGGTCATCGTAGGCCTGGCCGGCGGCCTCGAACAGCGGCGTGCGGCGGTCGACACCGCGGATCAGGTCGTCGAACGCCCTGACCCGGTCCTCGCCGGACCTGGCGGAGGCCCGGAGCACGTCGCTTCTCCGAATGACGGTGGCCTGGATCTGATGCTGGAGGGATTCGTAGTTCCGGCGAGCCTCTCGAACGTGCTCACTGGGCCGCGGCATCTGGACTTCCAGGCGGTTGTGTCCCACGGGGCGCCAGACCAGGTTGAAGACCTGGTTGGGATCCACCCGTTCGCGAAGGACGCGCATCACCCGCTCGGCGAGGTTCTGCTTGTCGGTGCCGGTCAGGCCGCTGTCGTCGATCTCGTAGAAGAGGCTGTAGCCGCCGTAGAGGTCGATCCCGTACTTGATCTTGTCCTTGGGGTGCCAGACGGTGGCAAAGGCCAAGGCAATCAGGCCGCCGACAATGACGATTTTCCACCACAGGTCCCGCTCGTTCATGGTAATCCTCGTTTATCATCCGATGCCGTCCGGGGCAACGGTGGTTCGGTATCGCTCGATCTCTTCGCTCAGATGGATGCTCACAGGTCCCGGGACCGCGCTGAACAGCGCGACCAGTCTAATCGATGGGCGCCGAACCGACAGGAGGGGCCTGGGCGTGGTATGCCGGATGGTGCAGTTGCTGGAGGCAGATGATGTGGTCGTGGGAGTTTCGTCCAGAGAAGCCCAGGCGGGCAAAGTCGTGGGCCTGGCCCGCGGCCGGCGTCAGGCCGGAGTTTGACTTCTGCCCATCGGCCGGCTTGGCGACCTCCGGGGCGACGAACGAAGACATCGAATTCGGCTTGGTCGGCTCACCTTGGTTCGGCGCGGACTTCTCGTCGGAGCCTTGACCGCGGGTGGGGGACGAGGTGTCTGCGGAATCCCGCTGCCCGTCGGTGACCGTCCCGACGGGGACTTCGGCCTCCTGGACCTGGGCGGCGCGGGCCCGGCATTCCGCCTGGGACGCCGATGCCGCCGGGCCACAGATGATCGATAGGGCCGCCGCCACCTGTAAAGGCGCGAGAACCCACTTTGTGAGCCTGGTAGCCATTGAGGCCGACTATAGCGGTGATGGGCGACAACTTCAACCGTGGTCCAGGGCGGCGTCCCGGCAGAACCTTCCCGGCGGTGGGGGCACAGGCGAGACGCCCGACCCACCAACTTCGGGGCTGATCTTATCGGGGCGTTCCCAGCAGGAGCAGGTCCGCGATGGTGGCGGCTCCAAACAGCAGGCTGATGCCGCCATTGATGGTGAAAAAGGCCAGATTGACCCGGGACAGATCGTCGGCCCGGACGACGGCCTGCTCGGCGGCCAGCAAGACAATCGCCACCGCGGTACCGGCGACGTAGATCCAGCCGAGCCCGGCGACCAGCCCAAGGGCGACCAACAAGCCGGCGGTGAGGACGTGGCAGCCGCGCGAGACCGACAGGGACCGGGCGATCCCCAGGCGGGCGGGGATCGAAAAAAGGCCGTCTCTCCGATCGACTTCCAAGTCCTGACAGGCGTAGATGATGTCGAAGCCGGCGATCCAGAACAGGGTGGCCGCGGTCAGGATGATCGGGATCAGGCCCAGGGAGGCCGGGTGGATGGCGATCCAGGCGGCGAGGGGGGCGAAGGCGATGGCCGCCCCCAGGGCAAAGTGTGACAGGCTGGTCACGCGTTTGGCGTGGGAATAGGCCGCCAGGGCGAGAAGGGTGGGCAAGGCCAGGTAGAGCGGCCAAGGATTGTGGTAGGCCGGGAAGAAAGCTGCGCAGGCGGCCAGGAAGAGGGCCGCGCAGCCGACGAGGAACAGCCGGGCCTGGCGCGGCGCGATTGTCCCGGCCGGCAGGGGGCGAGAGGCGGTGCGGGGGTTGCGGGCGTCGAGGTCGGCGTCGGCGATGCGGTTGTAGGTCATGGCGAAGCTGCGGGCCGCGACCATGCACAGGACGATCAGCCCGAGCTGCCCGAGGGTTGGCAAACCGCCCTCCAAGTGCCGACCGGCCAGGAAGGCGGCCACCAGGGCGAAGGGCATGGCGAAGATGGAGTGGGAGAAGCGGATCATCTCGCCCCAGGTGCGGATGGCAGATAAGACACTCATTGATGACGCATCCTGCTGGTGAAGCGCTGCCCACCGCCGGCAGCCTGGCTCGCTCATCGAGGCACAAGACCAGGCCGGCGGCCCGGCAGCATGAGGTATTGTACGCCGTTGCGGCATGACGGGGCAGATGCTCCCCGGAGAGCGGTGGTTCCCATCGAGTACGCGTGCAGATCAGGATCGCTGACCATTGACGAGGGCCTCAAGCTGGTGGGAGAGGTGATGCAACTCAAGACCGATGCCGACCGTCCAAACCCGCATCGCAGCTCCCCGGCGGTGCGGCTGGCGCGGCTTTATCGACCTGGCACCGGCCGAGACGTTCGCGCGACTGGACGCATACTTGACAGTCCGGCACCCGCATGGGGAAGATGCCCCGGAAGGCAATGGGGCCCGTCTTTTCGTGGAGTCCGGTGCGGCCCGCTAAGCCCGCCGTCGCGGTCCCGCGGAGATAGGGGAGTTTGATGAGCAGGAGAGTTTGCGTCGTGGGGGCCGGTCATTGGGGGACCAACCATATCCGCACGTTGGAGGGCCTGGGCTGTCTGGCGGGCATCGTGGAATCGGATGAGGAGACCCTGAGCCGCTGCCGGGAGAAGTATCCCCAGGTCGCCGTCTTCGCCAACATCCGGGATGCGGCCGGAGAGGACTTTGACGGCTTCACCGTCGCCGCCCCCGCCGAGCGCCACTTCGAGCTGGCCGAGTTCCTGCTGACCCACCAGAAACACGTGCTGGTGGAGAAACCGCTGGCTCTGACCTCCGCCGACGCCCGCCGCCTGGAGCGTCTGGCCGGAGAGAACGGGGTGAACCTGATGGTGGGACATCTGTTGTTGTTCCACCCGGCGATCGGCAAGATCAAGCAACTGGTGGAAAGCGGCAAGATCGGCAAGCTGCAGTACCTCTACAGCAACCGCTTGAACCTGGGGACGGTGCGGACCGAGGAGAACATCCTGTGGAGCTTTGCCCCGCACGACATTTCAATCTTTCAGCATTTGATCGGCCAGGCGCCGCGGGAAGTCGAATCGCGCGGCGGGGCCTTCCTGCAACCGCACATTCACGATACCACGCTCACGGTGCTGACCTATCCGGACAACATCATCGGGCACGTTTTCGTTAGCTGGCTTCATCCGTTCAAGGAGCACCGCCTGGTGGTCATCGGCTCCAAAGGCATGCTCTCGTACGAGGATTCCTCGGCGGCCAAGGAGATCCTCTTCTACGAGAAGGGCATCGACTGGGTCCAGGGGGAGCCGATCAAACGCGACGGGCCTACGGAGACCATCCCGTATGAAAGGAAGGCACCACTGACCGCGGAGCTGGAGTACTTCGTCGAGCATCTCGACGGCCGCCCGATCGAGATCGCTGACGGCCGCAACGGGGTGGAGATACTGGAGATCCTGGAGAGGGCGACGGAGAGTCTGCTGGCCGGCGGCGGATCCGAGAGTGCTCGCCCGGCGCCGGGCGGCCAGGACGATTACTTCGCCCATCCTTCCAGTTGCGTGGACGATGGGGTGGAGATCGGCGCCGGCACGAAGATTTGGCATTACAGCCATGTGCAATCCGGGTCGAAGATCGGCCGGGGCTGCACGTTGGGGCAGAACGTGAGCGTCGGTAGCAACGTCAAAATCGGCGACTTTGTCAAGATCCAGAACAACGTGTCGGTGTACGAGGGCGTCGAGTTGGAGGACTACGTTTTCTGCGGGCCATCCATGGTCTTTACCAATATCAAAGACCCGCGCTGCAAGTACCCCCAGCGCGGCTCCGAACACTACCTCAAGACGCTGGTCAGGCAGGGCGCTTCCATTGGGGCGAATGCCACTATTCTCTGCGGCCTGACGATCGGCCGGCACGCCTTCGTCGCCGCGGGAGCGGTGGTCACCAAGGACGTGGCCGACTATACGATGATGGTCGGCGTGCCGGCGCGACAGGCCGGATGGGTCTGCGAGTGCGGCCAGGTGCTGGAGGACTCTGGCGCGCAGGTCGCCTGCCGCCGGTGCGCGCTCCAGTACAAGCTGCACGAAGGTCGGCTGATCCCGGGTAAGCAGGCCCGCAACGATTGATCCCCCCTGCGGCCATGGGCAGATGATGTCAGAGAGACACACGCTTTATCTAATCGCCGGGGCCCGGCCGAATTTCATGAAGATCGCCCCCCTGTGGCGGGCGCTGCGGCAGTACGCAGACTCGATACGGCCGGTCGTCGTCCATACCGGCCAGCACTATGACTACTCCATGTCGCAAGTGTTTTTCGAGGATTTGGAAATCCCCCGGCCGGATTTCTACCTGGACGTGGGCTCCGGCTCGCACGCCTCCCAGACGGCCGAGGTGATGTGTCGATTCGAGAAGCTCATCGACCGTCAGCGGCCCGATCTGGTGGTGGTGGTGGGCGATGTCAACTCGACTCTGGCGGCGGCCCTGGTGGCGAGCAAGATGCACATCCCCATCGCCCACGTCGAAGCCGGCCTGCGCAGCTTCGACAGGAGCATGCCCGAGGAGGTCAACCGCCTCCTGACCGACCGCATCTCTACGCTACTCTTCGTGACCGAGCCGGCGGGCCGGGACAACCTGGTCAGCGAGGGAATCGACCCGGAGGGGGTGCACCTGGTCGGCAACGTGATGGTAGATGAGTTGGCCCATAACCTGGAACGAATCCGGGCCCGCCGGGCGGCCGCGGACTTGGACCTGCCCGCCGGACGATATGGGCTGGCAACCATCCATCGCCCGGCCAACGTGGACAACGAGGAATCGCTGCGGGCCGTCCTGGCGGTCCTGCGGGAAGCGACGGACCGTGGAGTGGTGGTCTTTCCCGTGCATCCCCGCACGGCGAAGAACATCGAATCGTTCGGGATGGCCGGCGAGTTCGACTCGCTGAGGAACTTGAAGCGAATCGAGCCTCAGGGCTACCTCGATTTCATGAACCTGGTGGCCAGCGCGGCCTACGTCCTTACCGATTCCGGCGGGATCCAGGTGGAGTCCAGTTGGCTAGGCGTTCCCTGCATCACCCTTCGGCCGCACACGGAACACCTGATCACTCTCGAGCTAGGCTGCAACCGCCTGACCGAGCCGGAGCCGTCTGCCGTTGGTGAGGCCCTGGCGTGGGCGAGCAGTTTCGATGCGTCGGTGCACAGTGTTCCCTCTATCTGGGACGGCAAGGCCGCGGAACGGATCGCCCGAATGCTAAGTGAATTCTTGGATCGGGTATGACCCGGATAGCTTACCGCAGAGCCCGCGGAGATCGCAGAGAGAGGATCTGGCGAGGAGTTCGCGTCGTTGCCGGCCGGGATTCAGTTGCACAACCAGGCTGACGCACGATGTTTCGACGGGGGCCTTGATTCGTTGACCTGCCGGCGGGCGCATCAGATGCGCGCCTGTATGACGGGCCACCGTGCCAGATCGCAGACCCTGGGTCACCCCACAGGTGGCGACTTTTCGAACTCGCTCTCCGGCAGGTGCCGGGTTACGGCGGGTTCAGGCCGGTCATCTCCCGGACGGTCTTGTAGACCGGCAGACCATCCGGGCCGAAAGGATCGACCAGGATCAGGCGGTCCATGACCAAGGTGGGCTCGCCGCCGTTGTGAGCGAGATGGCAATGTCCGCAGGTATCGACGCCGACTCCCTGTTCGTTGTACTCGATGCCCCAGGCCTCCTTGGCCGCAAGCACGTTGTGGTCCAATCCGAAGACTTCAAAGGACTCTACGTGTACTCCGGAGCCCTCGTGCTCGAACCAGCTCACCCCGTCAGGATCTTGGGAGTCCTCGTACCAGATGCGCTCGCCCTTGACGAGTACCGGATTAGCGGCCACCTGCCGACCGTAACTGTCGTTACCTTTCAGCGCTTGCATGTACAAGAGCATTTCCGCCGGCAGGTTGACTTCGAGCTTTCCATCGCCGTTGTCGTCGGTGACTCCGGGCAGCGGGCTGTTGCTGGTGATCTGGCGGAGGCGCCAGAGGATGATCGGGTGGATGGTGTCGTCGCTCAAGTCGCCCGGGGTTCCGTTCTGGTCCCAATCGGCCCAGTAGATGGCCACCTCCGTCTTCTGGGGGAAGAACCTCTGCGAGCCGTTACTATCCGTCTTGGCTCGAAATGCGGGATACCACTTGCTCTTGTCCGGGTCTGAAGGATTCAGCGGATCGGCCGAGAGGAACTCATCAGTGAAGTAGGTCACTGCCGTCCCGGTGAGCGATCGGTCGGTGACGATGATGGCCCGCTCGAGCGGGTAGGGGATATGGCAGAACTGGCAACTGAGCTTCAACATCATCGTGCCGTGGGTCTCCGTATCGTCGTGGATGGGGTGCACGGGCTCGGTTGCGGCAGGGTCCTTCAGGGGGTTCGGAACCCCGTCGATCTCCGTTAGGTGGCACTCTCGACAACCCCTGAAGCCCACCCAGTCAAGCTCGTTCCGGAACTGGGCGTACGGCGAATTCCCCTTGGCTTCGTCATGGTCGAGGTCGTTGGGGTGACAGCGGTTACAGGCCGTGCTCAATTCGGGTGGAATGTCGTTTTCGGGGTCCTCATCCAGGAGGTTGTTGAAGCCGGCGTACATCACGTCCCGCTCGTCGAACCACACTGTGCCACGCTTATTCTGGAAGCCGCCCGGTAGATGGCAGCCCCAGCAGGCCTGATCGCGGGGCGGTCGGGCCAGGAAGTCGGTGGCCAGGACCAGCTCGTCGTCGATGTTCACGGTGAGGTCGCTCGCCGCCACGCCGACCGAATAGTCGATTTGGAGGACGGGCGGGATGGCCTGGGTGTCGAGGGCGGAGAACCAGCCCTGGCCCGCAGTGCCGGCCGCGGCATAGGCGGGCACGGGTTGGCCCTGGCTGTCGACCAGGGCCTCCCGGGTGCCCATGACCGCCGCCCGCCATTCGCGGTGCATATCCTCGAGGTCGACGTAGGTTCGGTTGGCCCGGTGGCAGTGGAGGCACTCGGGACCGGCGACGCCGGTGACGTCCCACGGAGCCAGACTCCACGATGCGTCGCCGTCGACATCGATGTGGGCATAGTCGCCGTCGAGTTCGACATCCTCCGCAGTCAAGCCCAGGACCTCGTAGCCGAATTGGCCCGTCGCCTGGTCCCAATAGCGGATGCCGTCACGATCGAACTCACTGACGCCGCCCCCGGCATGGCAGCCGCCGCAAAAACCGGTCCAATAGAACGCGGTCATGTCCATCTCGGACTCGTTGGCGTTGGTCTTGCCGGCGGTCTGGCGGTTGAGCCCCCCACCGCCGCCCGACCAGCGTCCGTACATGCCGGCCGACCGGACCCACCATCGGCCGTCGCCGAAGAAGTCGTCGTGCATGACGATGTTTCCGTCGGCGTCGGTGCGTCCCTGCTGATGAATGGTGCCGTTGGAGATGCGGTCAATGTCGTGGCACGCGCCGCCGCAGGTCTCCCGCCCGCTGTACGGGGTCGTCGAGGCCACCGTCAGGGCGTTGCCCAACGCGTCCTTCAATATGATGTTGTTGTGGTAGGACGTGGTGTCTACGCTGGTCATTTCGCGGACGGTCTTGTATTCCGGCTGAGTGCCCGGACCATACGGATCAACCAGAATCAAGCGGTCGAAGACCGGCGACAGGCCATCGAGCCGATGGCATACCTGGCAATCGTCGCCGGCGCCCCAGGCTTCGGATGCCGCCAGGACATTGTGGTCCTTACCCCAAAGGTACGGATAGGCATCCATGGGGATTCCGGTTCCTTCGTGCTCAAACGAATTGACGCCGCCGCGTGAGCCCGCGTCCTCGTACCAGACACGCGGCCCTCGGACGAGCACCGGATTCGCCGCCACTTGGCGACCATAGCTGTCGTTGCCTTTGAGCACATCGAAATAGGAGAGGAGCTCGTCGGGTTGGTCGATCTCCAAGACTCCGTCGCCGTCGTCATCCTGGACGATAGGGAGCGGATTGACCGGCCCGATGGCCTGGTTTGCCCGCCAGGTAATCAGCGGGCGGATGACATCGTCGCTGAGGTCCCCCGGGGTCCCATTCTGGTCCCAGTCGCCCCAGTAGAAGATGACCCAGACGCTGGCCGGGAACAGGCGCATCCGGCCGTCGGAGTCTTCCTTCCATCGCAGTGAGGGATACCAATGGCTCTTGTCGGGGTCCGCGGGGTTGAGCGGATCTGCGGAATAGTACTGGTTGGTCCACCCTATGGACCCCACGGTGTTGTCGCGGAAGAGTAGGCCGTTTGCCAATGAGTATGGAATGTGACAAGCCTGGCACGACATGGAAGCCATGGGCCCGGCTTCCGCGGTACCGGCAAAGTGGACCCGGGTTTCGTCAGTACCACCGCCGACGTCCGGGGCGTCGGGATGCTTGTCGGGATTCGGAACTCCCGGGGCGATCTCGTAGAGGTGACAGCTCCGACAGGTCTTCAAGTTCACCCAGTCGATTTCGTCGCGGTAGTGCACTTGGAGGCTGTTTCCTCTGGCAAAGTTGTGATCCACGTTGCCCAGATGACAGACGGTACAAACCCGCGCCTCATCGTCAGGGATATCGTTGCTGGGATCTTCGTCGTGTCGGTTCGTGAACCTCCGGAACATGACATCCCGCTCATCGAACCAGGTCGTCCCCGTGACCACCTCAAATGGATGACAACTGTCACATACACGATCCTTGGGTGGTCTGGTCATGAATCCGTTGACCAGGGACACCTCGTCGTATTGGTTGGCGACGAGACTGCCCTCGGCCACGCCGACGGAGTAGTCGATCTGCAGAACGGGTGGTGAAGCGCCCAGGTCGAGCGTGGAGAACCATCCCTGCCCGGCCGTCCCTGCGGCGGCGAACGCCGGTACGGACCGACCGGAATCGTCTACTAGAGCGTCAGCAGCGCCGAGGACGCCAGCGCGCCAAGAGTAGTTGTTATCCCCCCGGCCGGCATCAAGAAATCCCCGAGCGGACTCGGTCTTATCTCTGCGCTCCCGAGTGATGTTCCGCTCGGCCCGGTGACAGTAAAGGCAATCGGGGCCGGACACACCGGTGACGTCCCACGGGGCCTGGCGCAACTCGCCCGTGGCATAGTTGATGTCCACATAATCTCCGTCGAGCGAGGGGTCGGTACCCAACACCTCCCAGCCGAACTGGCCGGTCGCTTCGTTGTAGTAAAGGACATCATCGCGATCGAACTCTCCCGGACCGCCTCCCACATGGCAGGGGCTGCAGTCGCGCACCCAGGCGAAGCTGCCTTGCTCGATTTGGGATTCGTTATCGTTGTTCTTGGCGGCCAGGAGGAATGTGAAGGTTTGACCCCATTTGCCATAGCGGGCCGCACCCTTGATCCAAGAGCGACCGTCCCCGTGGTAGTCATCGTGCATGTCTACGTTGCCCGCGAGGTCGGTTCGCCCCTGCTGGAAGAGGAACCCGTTGGCGATCGAATACGTGTCGTGGCAGCCGGTGCCACCGCAGGTCTGATGGCCGTTGTAGGGTGCCGCCCCATTGATGGTGATCACATTGCCCAGCGTGTCCCGTAGCGGGATTGGGGTGTGGCCGTAGAGGGTTTGGAAGGTGGCCAGGTCCCGCAGGTCGATGTCGCCGTCGGGGTCGAAGTCGGCGTCTTCACAGCCGCCGGGGGGCGTTGCCTCCGGGCCGGATACGCAACTCAGGAACGTCGAGACGTCCGCAAGGTCCACGTATTCGCTGCCGTCGAAGTCGCCCGGCGAGTTGGCCAGCACCGGGGCGGTGATCAGGGCCAGGGTCGCCAGGGCCAGGGCGGCTAGGGCCGGGGACGCCAGGATGGTCTTGTCTTGTTTGATTCGCATATCTTGTTTCTCCTCGTCCGGAGCCGGGTCCGTGCGTATCGGGTCTATCCCGCCAGGAAGGCGTCCACGAAGTACTGAATGTCCTGCCCGGTGATTTGGCCGTCCTCGTCCAGGTCCACCGCGCACAGTTGGTAGGCGTCGCCGGCGGCGGTGCCCAGGAGCAGGTCCACGAAGGTGGTGATGTCCTCGACCGCCAGGTCGCCGCTGCCGTCGGCGTCAGCGGCCAGGCACAGCACGAACTGCAGAGTCCCGCCGCTGGGGCCCGTATCCACCGTGGCGGCGCTGACCGGCGACCACTTGGGGGCCTGGTTGACCATCTCCAGGGTGTTG